>JAPXRQ010000115.1:0-9469 GCA_033813515.1 Thermomicrobiales bacterium | reverse complement strand
GTCGTCCACTGTCTCCAGGCGGTGCGCGTACCGGCAATGAGCCGCGGCGTGCTGGATCGGGCCGAGGTGGAGATCGTCCGCACACCATTGCAGGCGATGACCCGGTTCGAGGACTATCCCGGCCTGACGCTCTACAACCTGGTGCTTGAGACCGATCACACCTACTTCGCCAACGGGTTCCTGGTCCATAACAAGACCTCGTCCCATTGATCTCTGCGATGGTCCGGAACCTGCGGGGGCACGTTCCGGACCGCGCTTGACACAGGATGCCCAATGCACGACACCCTGGAATTGACCACGCAATCCATGCGGATCAGGCAACTGGACGCCCTGATGGCCGTCCGGCCGGATGCGTTTGAGGACTACTACCGGCGCATGTCCCGCGCCACGACAACCGGCCTGGCGATCGTTCACGATTTGGCAGCAGATCGGCCGGAACTGCACTCGCTGATGAGCCAGATCATGTCGCTGGCCGAGACCGACCGGCGGTTGACTTTCCTGCAGGCGATTCCGGGCGGACCGATTCTCGCCTCCATGCGGGCGACTACCCTCGAGCGGGCGATGTTCGGGACGGAGACCGAACCGACTGCCCGCATCGCACTGCTGATCGGCATCTTCACGTTGCTTCTGGACGGGGTGATCGACGAAGCACCGGAGATCTTCGCGACCATCCAGCCGTGGTTGCAGCGCACGATGACCCTGGAGCAGCGGCCAGAGGATCCGCCGGGGGACCTGCATCCGATCGCCACCGCCATTTGCTGGGCGGCCGCGAGCGCAATCGGCGAGCTTGCCCACGGTCCGGGTTGGCGCGATCCAGTCGCCAGGACCGAGTTCATCCGCGCGACAAAATCGGCCTATCAGACCGAACTCGAGAGCACGACCTGCCGGATGTCCGATCTTGCCCTGGATGTCGCCCAGTGTCGGGAGCGTATCGTGGCGAAATCGACCGCCTGCATCTGGGCTGGCGCCCTGATTCCGATGGTGGTGCACGGATGGCCAGCGGGCACCGATCCCGCCGCATTCGAAACCCTGGCCAAGACGGTCGGCGCGTTCAGCGGCTGGATCGATGACATCGTCGATCTTGATCTCGATCTGCGGGCCGACCTCTGGAGCATGCCGCTGCTGGAGATCTATGACCTGGTGATCGATATTGATCCCGCTGCCGCGCGCCGGGCCGATCGGGCGAATGTGGTCTACGATGGGTTGCTCCATCCCTGGATTGGGCCACGGCTGCCCGGACTCGGCGTGATGCGCTGGCAGGCCGTCTGCGATGCGATACGCGCAATGGGGATCGACGAGGATTTGGTGGTGCCCGTAATGGCCGATGTGGCGCGGGCGTCGCTGCTGGACGGACTGGTGCCCGCGTGAGCGAGCCGCGTGTCGCTATTCTCGGGGCCGGACCGGCCGGGTGCGCCGCCGCCCTGACCCTCGGCCGGTCGGGCATCAGACCGGTGGTCCTGGAACGTGGCCTGCCAGGGAAAGACAAACCCTGCGGAGATGCCTATCTCCCCGATGCGATCGCCCTGCTCACCTCCCTCGGCCTGGACCTGACCGAGATTGACGGATCCCGCGCCCGATCGTTCAGTGCGATCGATCTGTGGGACGCACGCCGGCCGATCTGGACGGTCCCGCTCGATGGCCAGACAGGGGTGATCGCTCCCCGGGCAATCGTCGATCAGGCGTTGCGGGATGCCGCCGCGCAATGCAGCGATCTTCGTTACGGTGTTTTGGTAACCGGCATTACGTGGAGCGAACCGGGGTGGTGGGTCCAGACGCCAGCGCAGGATCAGATTGGTGAGCCTGGGCCATTCGATGCGGTGATTCTGGCGATGGGGGCAGCCAATGCCCTGGCCAGATCATTCGGCATTGCTGGCGACCCGATAACCGGAGCATCGATGACCGCCTATCTCACCGTCGCCGATCTGCGCGAACCGCTGTTTCAGTTTTCACCGCTTGGCCTCGATGGCTACGGCTGGATCTTTCCGCTGGCCAATGGCGAAGTCAACATAGGCGTTTGTGCTGCCAGCCAGCCTCCCCGCGATTTTCGGCAGCGGACCCTGACCTATCTGGACATGTGGTGCCCCGGTCAGTCACCGCACCTGCGCGCCGGGGCTGGTCCCCTGTGGAGTGGTCGCGGCCGGACCTGGCATGATCCGCGCGGGCTGATCAGTTGTGGCGACGCGGCAGGGTTGGTCGATCCGCTCACCGGCGAAGGCATCGCTCCTGCCTTTGAATCCGGCATGGCAGGAGCCGCGGCGCTGCTTGGGTGGCTGGCGAACCGGGAGACCACAGATTTGGCGAGGTACTCCAGGTTGATCCGGGAGACATTCGAACACCGGTATGGACAGACACCGGCCCGATCGATCTGGCGGCACCTGAATCAGGCCACGGCAGCGTAACGCCTACGGGATATTGATCGGATTCTCGCAGGCAAAAACGGTGTCGATGTCCGCATCGACAGAGCCGTCGCAGCTATCGGTCGAGGGACCACCATCCATTTCATCGGCGCCAGTGCCACCGATGAGGGTGTCATTTCCGCCACCGCCGTCCAGATCGTCATCACCGGTGAATCCGCTGACGGTATCGGCTTCCTGGTTGCCGTTCATGACATCCGGACCGTTGCCGCCGATCATGTAGTCCTCGCCGGCTCCCCCTGATAGCGTGTTGGTCGCATTGTCGGCGAGGGCAGAGGCTGCTCCGGCAAAGATGGAGTCGTTGCCAGCCCCTCCCTGGATCGTATCGGACGCGCCCAGTCCAGTGGTGTTGGGAAAATCGCCCTTGATATTGTCTATGCCATCTCCGCCCTGGATATTGTCCTCACCTTTGCCACCGAAAATGGAGTCGCTATCATCCCCGCCCTGGATGATGTCGTTGCCATCTTCGTAGGAGATTTCGAGGCCGTTGCAGGTGACGGCCGTCGTTGGGCAACCAATGAGATCGTTGCCTTCTTCTCCGTAAATCGTGTCATTGCCTGCGCCACCGACCAGAACATCATCTTCCGTGCCGCCATAGATCGTAGTCGCTGCGCTGCCGTCCTGGATGTGATCATCGCCCGGACCTCCCGTTGCGATACCGCCGTTCATGGTGATCGTGTCGGCGTCGGGGCCGCCATCGATGGTCGCTGCCACACTGGCGGTGACGACATCATCGCCGGGTCCCGCATCGATCGTATCCACACCGGAGTTGACCACGATGGTGTCCGGACCGGAGCCACCTGCGATCACGTCGTTGTTTGGGCCGCCATCAATGGTGTCGCCACCATTTCCAGCCACGATCGAATCGTTCTGATCGCCGCCCTGGATCGTGTTCTTGCTGGTTTCTGTGATCGAACCGGACTGATTGGTGCCGTAGATGACATCGTCGCCATCGCCACTGTTGATCGTGTCGCCACCGGTAGAGATGGTTCCGCTCCCGTCGTAGTCGCCGACGATCGTGTCATTGCCCTCCTGGCCGTAGATCGCGTCGGCGCCGGAACCGCCATACATGATGTCGTTGCCTTCTTCGCCGACGATATAATCCGCACCGCTTTCGTAATCCAGCGAGGTATCGGCCAGATCCGTGCCAAAGAGATCGTCGCCTTCATCGCCGTACAGGTCGTCATCACCTGACCCGCCCTGGATCGCGTCATTGCCAGGTCCTGCGGAGAGGATGTCGTTGCCAGAACCGCCGATGATGGTGTCGTCCCCAATGTCGGCAAAGAGTTGGTCAGCATCAGGACCGCCATCCATCGTGTCGTTCCCGGCTTCGTCGATGTCCTCAATATTGGGATCGGTCAGGCCGAGGTAGTCCTCACCGGTGCTGCCCAGGAGTTCGTCGTTGCCATCGCCTCCGACGAGGATATCGTTGCCTGCCGAGGCGGAGATGTAGTCGTTGTCATCTCCGCCGAAGAGGCGATCGTTGCCGCCTTCGCCGTAGATGCGATCGTCGCCTGCTTCGCCGTAGACCTTGTCCGCGCCATCACTGCAGACGAGTTTGTCCGGACCTTCGCCGCCATAAAGTGTGTCGTCGCCGGCATTGGCCGAGAGCGAGTCGTACTCATCGCCACCGCTCATGAAATCGTTGCCGTCTTCTCCGTAGATGCGGTCTTCCCCGTTTTCGCCGTAACAGCGGTCGTCGCCCTCGCCACAGGTGATCTTGTCGTCACCATCATCGCCTTCGAGACGATCGTTATCGTCGCCCCCGGCCGGCGAGTCGTCTCCGTCATCGCCGTTGATGTCATCCTCGCCGCCCATGCCGCGGAGTTTGTCGTTGCCGAGGCCGCCATGGAACTCGTCCGGACCATCACCGCCGGTGATGTCATCGTTGCCCGCACCACCATCGACGATGCTGCCCTGGGTGCCGGAAACCGTGATCTTGTCTTTGCCGTCGAGTCCGCAGATAACATCACGGCCGCCATTGCCGGTGATCGTATCGTTGCGGGATGAGCCGAGGATCACATCGTCGCCCGATGTGCCGTTGATGGTCCCCGCGCCGGTCATGGTGACGGTAAAGCCCAGGCAGGTGGCGGCTGAGGCGGACTGTGGACCCAGCGCTGCCGCGGTCACCGCTGCGGACAGAGAAAGCGAAAGGACGCAGATCAGTCGAACCCAGCGCTGCACGAACATTGTGCGAACTCCCAATCCGGCGCCAGGCCGGAGATGTGGCGAAAACGGGGTACGCGATGGCAACCGGCGAGTGTCACCGGATACGAAATGTGTTTGCCATTGCACTGTAACGAACTGGCACAGGGAGCGCAACAGAGTCCGTGCGGAAATTAGCAAAGCTGTGGGCAAGCTGTGGGTTCGCCGCCCGCTGGGTCGCCTGATTTGTGGCAGGTGCCCTGGCGTCTAGTCGAGCGCGTACTTTTCGACGTCGTCGTGCGGAACGCTCAGATAGGTTTCCTTATCGGTCGAACTCTTCACCAGATCGATCGGAACCTGGAACTCATGGCGATGGACCCAGCCGGTCTTGATCACGATCGCCGTGATCCGATTGCCTTCGCCGATCACGACGCGCTCGAGGTGGCCAATCTTCTTGCCATCCGAGCCAATCACCTCGGTGCGCTCGTTGACGATGACGGCATCGTCCGGCAGGTTCGTTATGTTCTCGGTCTCAACATTGCCGATTGGTGCGGTCGCGATGATCGAGTCGTAGCCGGTGTTTGGCAGCTGGCCGCCCTCATCACCACGCAGATACCAGGTGTCGCCGCCACCGGACATCGTCACCATGCCGCCGAAACCCGTGGGCACCGTTACGGTACCGGGGGCCTTGACGCGCTGTTCGTGAATCACTTCGGGGAGGTGATTCGCCTGATCGGCATCGAGCTTGAGGACAACGCCATGGGCATCGGACGAGGCAACCTGGAGGAGATCGACAATGTGATTCCTGCCAATCAATCCGGGATCGAGAAGAAACCCACCGACCTCGCCGGTTCCCGCGTGCACGATCAGCTTGTCGACCTTGCCGACCGTCTTGCCGTCTTTGGACGAAACCTTCGCGCCAATCTCGATCTGGGTGATTCCGGACGATTCCGCCATGGTCGTAATCCCTCGTTCGCGTCGCCTGCGTCCTCGCCGGCCGGGTATCAGACAATCCGTGTGCTTGCCTGATTTTAGTACGTGCAGGCACCCCCCGCTGCCCTGATTCGTCAAAACTTCACGCGCGGGGAGGAGCCTTGCAGGGCGATACGGTACAGTGCCCCCGAACCAACAAACGGGTTCGGTCGCTTCGGGAGAATCACGGTGACGGACACATCGCCTACGGATGGCAGCGGCACGATCTGGACAGTCGTTCCGGCTGGTGGATCCGGCACTCGCCTGTGGCCATTGAGCCGGCAGAATGCGCCGAAGTTTCTGCACCCGCTGGTCGGCAACCAATCGCTCCTGCAGGCGACCGTCGATCGGCTGTTGGCAATCGCCCCGCCCGAGCGAACCATCATCGTCTGTGGCGAGCAGCATGCCGCGGCCGTGCATGAACAGGTGCCCGAGATTCCGCTGGAGAACATCCTCGCCGAACCAGTGCCGCGCGGATCGGCCCCGGCAATTGCTCTTGCCGCCAGCCTGATCGCCCGGCAGGACCCCGATGCGATCATGGCCAGTTTTGCGGCCGATCACGTGGTGCGCAGACCGGCGGCGCTTGTCACGGCCGTGCAGACAGCGATCGCGGCAGCCCGTGAGGGATACCTGGTCACCATCGGACTGAAACCGACCTTTGCCGCGACCGGATTCGGGTACATCGCCCGGACCGATGACATCGTGGTCTCGTGCGAGGCGGGTTCGGCGTTCCAGGCCAGCGGATTTGTCGAGAAGCCGGATCGCTCCCGCGCCGAAGCATTCCTTGCCAGCGGCCACTACCTCTGGAACGCAAGCATGTTCATCTGGCAGGTCAAGCGCTTGCGGGAAGAGATGCAGCGGCACCTGCCGGAGATGCAGACGTCGATTGATCAGATTGTCGCGGCATGGGATAGCCCAGACCGTGATACGACCTTCAAGGGAATCTGGACGGGCCTGCCAACGGTCACGATCGACAACGGCATTATGGAAGTGGCCGAGCGCGTGGCGGTTGTGCCAGCCGATCTGGGTTGGTCAGATGTTGGCGACTGGAACGGGCTCGGCGAGATGTTGCCATCCGATGCGGGAGGCAACACCGCGGTCGGCACCCTGGTCGCGATCGAGAGCCACGGCAGTGTCACCTGGTCGGGTACGGATCGGTTGATCGCGCTGCTCGGGGTGGAAGATCTGATCGTGGTCGAGACCGAAGATGCCATCCTGGTCGCCAGTCGCGATCGCGCCCAGGATGTCCGGCAGATCGTCGATGATCTGAAGCGAACCGGACGACTGAATCTGACCTGAACGAGGCGCCCATGGCAGCAACGCTTCCCGGCCCAGTCAAACTTCGCCCGCGTCTGGATGCCAAGATCTGGGGTGGCCGGCGACTGACCGAGTTCGGTTTGCATCTGCCTGACACGCAGCTTTACGGGGAGGCGCTGCTCACCTCGCCGGATACCGTCGTCCAAAATGGCCCCTGGACCGGGCGCACACTCGCCGAGTTGATTGCCAGCGATCCGGTTGGATTGCTCGGCGAGACCGGGTGCGATCTGGCCGGAGCAGACAATGTCTTTCCACTCCTGATCAAGTTGATCGACGCCAGCGATGTGCTTTCGATTCAGGTTCATCCCAACGACGACCAGGCGCCTGTCGGCTCCCGGGGGAAGACGGAGGCCTGGTACGTGCTCGATGCCGAACCAGGGGCAGTGCTTTACGTTGGGCTGGATGATCCGGACGCGTTTGCCGATATTGCGGCTGCCTCCCGCCACGGCGATTCGATTGGCGATCAGATGCGGGTTCTCCCCGTTCGGGCCGGGGATGCACTGTTCATTCCGGCCGGCACGATCCACGCCATCGGCGCTGGCATCCTGCTGTACGAGATTCAGCAGCCATCGGCCATCACATACCGATTCGACGACTGGGGACGAGTCGATGCCGATGGGCAGGCACGCAAGCTCCATATCGAGGAGGCGATTGCCGTGTCCGATCCGCAGTCTCGGCCAGAGATCCGTCGGCCCGTTGTGCGCCGTTCGACCGATCCGGCCCAGCCGTTCATCACCTGTCGCGAGTTTGGCATCGAAGTGATTGGCCTTGAGCCACTGGAGGGGATGACATTTCTTCCGGAAGCGGGCGTTTCGGCTATCACATGCGTCTCGGGCCGGGTGGTGATCGCGCAGGACGGGGAATCGGTGCCGGTTGGGCTGGGGGAGACGGTCGTGTTTCTCGGAGGCCACCGGGAGATTGCGATTCGATCCTACAGCGCCAGCCAGTTACTTCATGGCTGGATCGGCCCGGGCTGATCAGGCTGGCATCTGGCTCCGGACATACGCGGCGGCGGCGGGCGCCTGCTCGATTGGGAAGCCGTGCAGGATAAACGGCCCCGCAAACCCGACCGCATCCAATCCGGCCATGAACCTGCCCCACGGCACGATGCCCTGACCCGGAGCAGCGACCGTGCCATCGGCAAAGCGATCCTTGCCGTGGGCAACGATCGTGCGGTCCGCCAGGAGCTCCAGTCCGGTATCGATCGCTTCGATCACGGCGTCCGGCGAGAGATCGTCCCCAAGCAGGTTGGCCGGATCGAGAACGATGCCGATGCGATCGGTCTCGAGTTCAGCGAGCAGTCGATCGGCATGGGCGGAGGTGCGAACCACATTGCCTGGTTCGGGTTCGACGCCGAGATAGACATCGAACTGCTCGGCAATAGCGACGGCCGATCGCATCGTCACCAGCAGATCGGACCAGGCATCCGGCAGCAGATTATCGGGATGGTGATGCCACATATTGTCCGGATCGCGCGAGCCAGTGCAGAGCGACAGGACGGGCACACCGAGTTCGTTGGCGGCCGCGGCCAGGACAGCAAGGCGGCGCAATCCGGTCTGCCGCACGGCTGGATCGGGGTGGATCATATTGAATGTCGCCGAAAACGAAACGATCTGGACACCGGCGGTGCGGCTGGCGGTGCGGATGTGCTCCACAACGTCAGCAGGAATGGCATCGGGCATCGGCTCGAGACCGGCCGAGATCGTATTGAACTGGGCGATCGGGAACCCATTCGCAGCGCAGGCCGCGAGAACGGCGTCCACTGAACTGCGCTGATAGTCCTTGGCGAATACCCCGATGTCCATCGATCACGCTCCCGTGCCAATCCCAAATCCTGCGCCGATTGTCGCCGAAAAGCGAACCGGCGTGCGATCTCGCGGCACTAGGCAGACGCGCGTGCCGGACGCTCGAGGTGGTAGGGAACACTGGTGACGACCGTGCCCGGACGGAAGAGCAACGCGGCCTTCAGGCGAAGCGCGGTCTGGTTGTGCAGGACATGCTCCCACCAATGGCGCGCGATGAACTCCGGCAGGACGATAGTGACCGTATCGCCCGGGCGTTGGCGTTTGACTTCATCGATATAGCGCAGGATCGGTTTGATCAGGGCGCGATAGGGCGATTCGATCACGACCAGCGGGACATCCACATTGGCCGATTCCCACTTGCCCTTGAACCGGTTCAGATCGTCCTCATCCTCGATGATGTGGAGCACCGTCACATTGCTGGAAATCGAGCGGGCGTAGGCAATCGTCTGCAGGGCCACGCCATTGACGGAGGCGATTGGGACGATCACGGTGTGCGCAATTTGCCGGTAGTCGACGGGCATGGTCGCCGACATCTCGGTCGCGACCTTCATATAGTGCTTGTGAATCGCGCGCATCATCAGGATCAGCAGACCGATGACGATGATGGTCAGCCAGGCGCCGGATTCGAACTTGGTGATCGTCACGATCGCGGCCACGATAGCGGTCGCGGTGGCGCCGGTAAGGTTGATGATCCGGCCCATCTGCCAGCCTGGTTCGCGCCGTTTTTGCCAACGGGTGAACATCGCGAACTGGCTGATCGTGAACGATGTGAAGACACCGAGTGCGTAAAGCGGAATCAGGTGCTCGACTTCGCCC
>JAPXRQ010000114.1:0-9481 GCA_033813515.1 Thermomicrobiales bacterium | reverse complement strand
GAAATAGCCCTCGGGAAAGACATAGCCGAACGCCGCTCCCTCAATCGCCTCCGCGTCGCGACCAGCCACCCAAACATGCCCGTACCGCAATCCGTAGGCAAGACAGGTCGCAAAAAACGGGGGCAACTGCGTGAGGCGCAACGCACGATCGGGGATTGCGTACTGATAGAACGGATCGTTCAGAAACGCTTGCGTCAATACATCCGCCGCTGCTTCGATATCCGCCTGTTCGAGCCGCCGAACCAGGATCTCCGCCGCCGGCCCTGATCTCACCGGGACGCCATTGGGACGACGGGTTTGCCGCGCATCTCGTTGATCCGCTTGGCTAGCAGTTCTGCGATATGGCTGACCGTCATTGGGCGACCGGCTGCATCGCACCCACCGCGCAAATGCATGATGCAGCCCTGGTTGTCGGTCACCAGCGTCTTCGCTCCGGTCGCGGCAGCATTGTCGAGTTTGCGGTTCATCAAGCGCTCGGAGACTTCGGGGAAGTCGAATCCGAAGGAACCGCCAAATCCGCAGCAGAACCGATTCTCATTCAATGCCGCCACATCGACACCAAGGACATCCTGCAGCAGGTATTTCGGCTCGGTGGCAAGGCCGAGTGCATTCAGGCCCTGACAGGAATCGTGATAGACGATCTCCTCCATCGATCCGCCGGCCAACGCCCCGGGCTGCAACTGCGCTTCATGCACGAGGAATGTGGTGAGGTCCCGGACCTTGCCAGCCAGCGCCGTGGCCCGCCGGAGCCAATCGGGTTCGTTCCGGAAGATGTGCACGTAGTCCTGCGTGATCATCGCCACGCAACTTGCGCTGCCGGAGATGACGTAGTCGCATTGGGCATGCTCGAGCGTCTGGATCGTCTGCTTGGCCATCCGTTTGGCAGCGGGATCGTCGCCCATGTTGCTGGCCGGCAAGCCACAGCAATTCAGTCCGGCCGGAAGCATCACCCGCATCCCCAGACCGCGCAGAATATCGATCACGGCACTGCCCTGATCGGGGAAGAGGCGATCGGTGATGCAACCGGGGAAGACAGCCGCCGTCTTGCCAGAAATCGGCGTCTGGACGACCGCGGGTTGCTGAGGCAAGAGGGCGCCGAGCGTCATCGATTCGGTCAGTGGCTTGCTGGCCAATGCGGGAAGACTGCGCCATTTGGTCTGCCGATTGATCTTCGGCATGCCCCGCATCCGCACAAACTGTGATCCGCGAGTGGCGGGGTATTGCGCGCGCCGTCCAAAGCGGGTGGCTATGCCGAATGCTGACGGACGCTCCAGAATCGCGATCGCCATGCGCTTGGGGGCAGCCAGCCCCTTTTCCGCAACGACCATCTTGCGGGTGTCGATGATCTGCTGTGGCAGCGGAATCCCGACCGGGCAGACGGTCTCGCAGGCGTTGCAGGAGAGGCACATGCTCTGCGGTTTGGCGATCGCATCCAGCCCGTGGTGGAATTGGGTCACAACAAGGCCGATCGCCCCGGTGTAGATGTGACCGAAGACGTGCCCACCGACCTCCCGGTACGGCGGACAGACATTGGCACAGGCTCCGCAGCGGATGCATTGCAGCGCCTCACGGAATTCCGGCATTGAGCTCATCCGCCGGCGACCGTTGTCGACCAGGATGATGTGCATCTCATGGCCTGGAGTTGGTCCCGTGATGAAGGTGCTGTAAACCGTCATGCGCTGGCCAGTCCCACTCCGGGCCAGGAGGCGCAACTGGGTGACCGCATCCTCGTAGGTTGGAATCAGCTTCTCAATGCCAGCCATGACGATGTGGACAGGCGGAACCGACGATGCCATCCGCCCGTTGCCTTCATTCGTGCACATCATGACCGTGCCGGATTCCGCGATCAGGGCATTGGCGCCGGTCATGCCAGCGCCGGCCGTGAACATCAACGGTCGGATCAGATCGCGAATGGTGTGGACCTGCTCCGGAATATCCTCGTTCGAGACCGGGACGTGCAGCTTGTTGTTGAGCAGATCGCCGACATCCTCACGCCCCATGTGCAAGGCCGGTCCGACGATGTGGCTGGGACGCTGACCCGCTTTCTGGACGATCCACTCGCCCAGGTCGGTCTCAACGCACTCAACGCCGCGCTGCTCGAAGTAATGGTTGAGCTCGATCTCTTCGGTCACCATCGACTTCGACTTTACGATCTGGTCGATGCCCCGTGACTGACAAATCTCGTACGCGATTCGGTTCGCTGCCTCGGCATCAGTGGCATGGTGGACCGTTGCACCAGCTCGCTCGGCCGCCCGCTGGAATTGCTCGATGTACTCGTCCCAGCGATCCTGGACCAGTGTCTTGGCTTTCTTGAAGTTGGCGCGCAGATCCTCGAACTCCACCTCCTGCAAGGCGGTGTCGCGATTCGTGCGCCAGTTGATCTGATAGCGGGAGACATTGGCCGCCAGCCGGGCATTCGCGAGGGAGCGCTCGTACCGTTCCCGAAACGGCGGAATGGCATGCGGATCGTGCTCGGGGGATTTGGGAAGTGCGCTCAAAGGGTCACCCCGGAATCATTGACGCGATCAACAAAGACGACGGAGACCTGCTTCGGCCCCTGGACCCCGACGGTCAGCGACATTTCGATATCGGCCGTGCGACTGGGTCCGGTGACAAATGAGGCGTATCCGCCGCCCGGCCGCAGAGCAATTGATCGCAGCACCCCGGCGGCATCATCCAGCGAATCAGCCACGCGATCCATGGGCACCACCGTGATGTTGTGCAACGTCATGATGCCCGGTGCGCGATCCTCGATGGTTCGTTCGTCCAGCAGCACGGATCCGGTCTCGATAATGGCCCGCGCCGCCAGTGAGAGACCGAGCGGTTGATCGCGAGCGCTGTCCCGATCGGCAACCTCTATTGACTCGATGCCGACCGTCTGCAGCGCACCGGCAAGTCCGGGGGCGACAAGGTTCAGTTGCGGCGGGATCCAGACCTGGCTGGTCCCTGCGTCGCTGGCTGCACCCCGGATGAAGACGGCGAGGGCCGCCACATCTGCGACGTGAACCACTTGCGTCCCAAGCGGGGTCGCCCGGGACGCAAAGTATTCGATTCGGGAGTCAGTGAACTGCGCGGTATCGGTCATGCGGGCTAGAGCATCGCTCCGAGAATCCAGGGGTTGAACTCTTCGGCGCCCACGCCGGCCAGTTCGCTCTTGGACGGCTTGCCCGAGGCGACGGCGATGATCTCGTCGAAGATCTCCTCGCCCATCTGATCGAGCGAGATGCCATCAAGGACGCGGCCACAGTTGATATCCATGTCCGGCTCCTGCTTGGCAAACAGATCGCTATTGGTAGCCAACTTGATGGATGGCGCCGGCTTGAAGCCAAAGGCCGATCCGCGACCAGTCGTGAAGCAGACGACATTGCTCCCACCCGCAACCTGTCCGGTGACCGAGACTGGATCGTAACCCGGCGTGTCCATGTGTACGAAGCCCTTCTGGGTGACCCGCTCGCCATACCCGAGGACCTCGTTCAGCGGCATCGAGCCACCCTTGGCGACCGCACCGAGTGACTTCTCGTAGATCGTGGTCAGCCCGCCAAGCTTGTTGCCCGGCGAGGGGTTGTTGTCGATGGTTCCACCGAAGTACGAGGTGTAATCCTCCCACCAGTGGATCATGCCGATCAGTTTCTCGGCGACCTCGGTGTTGCGCGCGCGGCGGGTAAGCAGGTGTTCGGCGCCGTAGACCTCGGTTGTCTCACCGAGCATGGCGGTGCCGCCGTTCTTCACGAGCAGATCGGCTGCCTTGCCCAGAGCCGGATTGGCGGTCACCCCGGACCAACCGTCCGAGCCGCCACATTGCAGCGCCAGGACCAGGTGTTCGACCGAGACTTCCTCGCGAACAGCCTTGTTCGCCTCAGGGAGGATCTTTTTGACCGCCTCAATACCAAGTTCAACCGTCTTTGCGTAACCACCGTCCTGCTGGATGGTGATCACGCGCGGGTTGTCGCCCTTCATCACGGTCGCCTCGATCATATCGGTCGGCTGGTTCACCTCGCAGCCGAGCGAGAGGACGACATAGCCAGCCACATTCGGGTGATTCACGATCCCGGCGAGTGTGCGTTGGAACAGCTGCAGATCGCGCGAACCTATGTGTGCACCGCAGCCACCCTTGTGCGGGAAGCCAATGACGCCGTCGACATTCGGAAAGTCCTTGAGGGCGCCCGGCTGATTGAAATAGTTGACGACGGCCACGGTGGCGGAGGACGAACAGTTCACCGAGGCAAGGACCGCGACATAGTTGCGCGTACCAACCCGGCCATCGGCCCGCTTGTAGCCCAGGAATGTGCGGCGCTCGTTTTCCGGCAGCAGGGTCTCTTCCTTGTACTCCGTGCCGATGGCGTAATCGACTTTGAGTGAACCCTGGGCCTTGATCGACAGGTTCTGGACGTGAACGTGCTGCCCAGCCTTGATCTCGGAGGTTGAGAAGCCAATGATTTGTCCGTAGCGACGAACCGGGACATCATTTTCGATATCGACCAGCGCAAACTTGTGCCCCGGCGGAATCATCTGCGTGATTTTGAGTTCGGACCCATCCGCATACTTCAGGACCGTGCCCGGCATCAGGGTCTTCTTGGCAATGCCGACCACATCGATCGGGTCCAGGATGATCGCGACATCATTGAATGCCGCATTGCCACGGACCGCATCGCGCGCGCCGATCTCGATAGCCATTGGTGCTTCTTTCTTCCTTGATTCATGTCGGCTGTCCTGCCTCGGACCTGCAAATCCGAAAGACGCCGCTCCTTACCCGTGCAATTCTATCGCCGCGACGCCAGATTCCGATGGTGCCTTCATTCGTATGTCGATTTCCGCGTGCGCGAGTCGACGAATTGCAGAATGACCTTGGCCGCTGAGTTGCGGTCTCCGGCGATTCGTCAATCTGTGGGAAGAATCAATGCAGAACTCGCCTGTCTCGCATAAAACGTATTTCCAGTTCGCCGCGATCGGCATTGCTGTCGCCGTTGTGGCGGTCGTCGTGGTGTGGTTGGTGGCGTCTTTGATCAGTCCGGACATGTATGTGAAGGACACGTCGGGTGACTACGCCAAACTGACGGTGTTCGGTGCGGCGACTGCTGCCATCTTCTACAGCGTGGTGGCGACTGTCGTGGGCTGGGTGTTGTTCTTCTTCCGGCGCCCGGCGAGCTGGTGGTATGTGATCGGCGGACTCGTCATCCTCGGAACCGGCTGGAATGCGTTTGCCAATTCCCAGACCAACGAAACCGGAATCTGGCTGAACATCATGCACTTCGTGGCCGCCGCCGCGATGCTTCCAACCATCGGCCGCATCCTCGACCTCCGCGCCGCGAAATAACCTGATCCAGCGGAAGTTTGGGACTGGCCCCGCTCCGGTCCCATTGCAGTACCCGTCTCTCCACAATACTGGCCCTACCCCATCGTGAACGGGATGCGGCCACCCAGCTTCGCTGAGCAGCATGCATCTAGTAAAGAAGCTGATCCCACTTCTGTGCGTTCTTGTTCAGCGCGATGATTGCGCCTGTTTCAAAGTTGTATGACCAGCGCGCCTTTGAGGTTCCCTTTCTGGAGCCTTCCTGAAAAACCATGGTCACCACCCAAATCTGACCGCCCCCTTCCTCGGCCGGAGCGGCGCTAATGCTTCGGATTTCGATCGGATAAAGCTCGGAATAGTAGGCCGACGTAACGGCCACGGTCATCTCGATGGCTATGCGGCGTGACAATCCTCCGTCGACGATACCCGATAGGACACCTTCAATTGCCTCGCGTTCAACCTTGGGATCAATCGGGATAGTAGTGGGCTCTGGAGTCTTGGTTGGTTGGGGTGTCTTCGTCGGCCGGGGCGTTCGCGTCGGCTTGGGCGTGCGAGTAGGATTTCCTACAATCCCGGATTGATTCCCATCATTCTGATCCTGAGCGTTGGATGCCGAACCGTGGCCGGAAATACCGATCTTGTCGTCTATTGTGAGCAAGACGATGAACAAACCGGCTGCAATCGCCACGACTTGTCCTATATCAACGATCAAGGACCAAAACGAGCGGTTCTCTTCAGTTGGAGCCGAACTCGCAGAGACTGAAATTCTCGCCCCGCACAAACTACAAAACATGGAGGTCGATTGATTTTCGGCCCCGCAGGCATCGCAAACTCTTTGCGTCTCGTCCATCCTGAGTTGCACTCCACGTGGGTTGGCTGATACCCGGAATTCTTGAAGTTGATCTCGTCAAGCCAACGCAACGTTATGACTCGAGATTTCCGTAGTCTGATTAGTTTGTGTAACACAATGAATAGCCAATTTGAACTGGAACACGGATACCACCGACCCAACGTTTGAGCGCTCGAA
This sequence comes from Thermomicrobiales bacterium, assembly GCA_033813515.1. Lineage (GTDB taxonomy): Bacteria > Chloroflexota > Chloroflexia > Thermomicrobiales > UBA6265 > DASQCG01. Next base: position 3,164 of record JAPXRQ010000114.1, on the reverse strand, counting down.
AGAAGAAAACAGCTAAAGTCGATTCAGAATGCGTGTCCTGTACAATTCACGGTTGGGTTGCCGGTCTCGGCACCACCCGTATCCCTGCCTCTGGAGGACTCGATGGCGAGCGCGACGACGACATTCACGGGCGTCGACTATTACCAGTTCGACACCCTGCTTTCTGAAGAAGAGATCGCCGTACGCGATGCGGTCCGCGAGTGGGTCGATGACGCACTCATGCCAGTCATCGGCGAGGCATACATCGAAGGCAAATTCCCGAAGCAGCTCATCCCGGGCATGGCCGAGCTTGGACTGTTCGGCGCCAATCTCCCCGAGGAATATGGCTGCGCTGGGCTGAACAATGTCGCCTACGGTCTGATCATGCAGGAGCTCGAGCGCGGCGATAGCGGTATTCGCTCGTTTGCTTCGGTCCAGGGCGCGCTTGTCATGTACCCGATCTACGCATTCGGCTCCGACGAGCAGAAGAACGAGTGGCTTCCGAAGCTGGCCAGTGGCGCCGAAATCGGATGCTTTGGCCTGACCGAGCCCGATTACGGATCCAATCCGGGAGGGCTGATCACAACCGCCCGCGAGACCGACGATGGTTGGGTGCTGAACGGCGTCAAGATGTGGATCACCAATGGCAGCCAGGCCACGGTCTCCATCATCTGGGCCAAGACCGGCGAAATCGACGATGCCAAGTCGATTCGCGGCTTCATTGTCCCGACCAATACTCCCGGTTTCTCGGCGCGTGATCAGAAGGGCAAGCTTTCCCTCCGCGCCAGCGATACCTCTGAACTCCACCTGCAGGACGTCCACGTTCCGAAGGACGCAATCCTGCCGAAATCCGGCGGTCTGAAGAGTCCGCTGATGTGCCTGACCCAGGCCCGCTACGGCATCGCCTGGGGTGGAATCGGCGCGGCCATGGCCTGCTACGACGAAGCCCTTCGCTACTCCCAGGAGCGCGTCATGTTCGATCGACCGATTGGGCAGACGCAGATTCAGCAGGTCCGCCTGGCCGATATGCTGACCGAGATCACCAAGGCGCAGTTCCTGACCCTGCAACTCGGTCGCCTCAAGGACGCTGGCACGATGACGCCGCAGCAGGTCTCCCTGGCCAAGCGCAACAATGTCAACATGGCCACCGAGTGCGCTCGTGAGGCCCGCCGCCTGCTTGGCGCGAACGGCATCCTGGTCGAGTACCACTCCATGCGGCACATGGCCAATCTCGAATCCGTGTACACGTACGAAGGAACGCACGATATGCACTCGCTCATCCTCGGTCAGGATGTGACGGGGCTGAACGCGTTCTAGTCAACACAATCACCAGCGCCCGAAGCGGGGAGTTCCGATGAAGATCGCGGTTTGTATCAAGCGTGTTCCGGATACGGAGATGCGCTTCTCGATTGCGGCTGATGGCAAGTCGGTCGATACGGCTGGACTCAAGTACGAGATCAGCACGTTCGACGAATACGCCATTGAGGCAGCCCTGCGCCTGGCCGAGACCAACGAAGGCTCCGAGGTAACGGTTGTCGGATTGGGTCCGGCGGAACTCGGTGAGCAATTGCGGCGCGCCCTGAGCATGGGTGTGGATCGCGCACTGCATCTGACCGCATACGAAGTCCCGGTCGACAATTTGGCAGTGGCAAAGGCCCTTGTTGCCGGATTGCAGAGCGGTAACTACGATCTGATCCTCTTCGGGCGCAACGCCTCCGACACCGGATCGGGTGCGGTCGGACCGATGACCGCCCATCTGCTGGGGTTGCCCTGCGTGACGGCGATCAGTAGTCTCGAAATCTCGGGCGGCAACGGAACGGCAAAGCGCGAACTGGAGGGGGCAACTGAAACGGTCACCTTCTCGCTTCCTGCAGTTCTTTCGATCGACGAGGGCCTCGGCCGACCACGGATCCCCTCGATGAAGGGCATCATGGCGGCCAAGAAGAAGCCGCTCGACGAGCAGCCAGCCCAGCTCGGCCCAATTGCCCTGACCCTTGAATCACTTGCGCCACCACCGAATCGCCCACAGGGTCGGATTGTTGGCGAAGGCGCCGCAGCCGTGCCGGACTTGATCGCGGCGCTGCGTGACGAAGCGAAGGTGCTCTCATGACCGTCCTTGTCGTCGCAGAAGTCCGCAATGGCGCACTCCGCTCCGTTTCCAACGAACTCGTCTCTGCTGGTCGGTCGATTGCCGGCGGCGGGGACGTCCACGTCGTCGCGTTCGGAGCGCCAGGCACCGCGGCTCTGGTCGCCGGTCTGGCCGGATTCGGTGCAGATGCAATCATCGCGGTCGAGGATGCCGGGCTGACCCGGTACAACGCCGAAGTTGCAGCCGCGACCATCGCTGCACTGACCAAGTCCAACGGCTACCGCGCTGTCCTGTTGGCTGCGTCGGCCGAAGGTCGCGATCTGGCGCCGCGGGTGGCCGTCTCGCTCGACGTCCCGCTGGCCGCCGATGTGACCTCGATTGCGGATGCGGGCGCTGCCTTCATCCTCACCCACCCTGTCTACACCGGCAAGGCGATTGCGACCCTGCGTCTGACGGCCAATCCGGCTGTGATTTCGATCCGTCCCGGCGCCTTTGCGGCCACGGCCGAGGCGCGAGCCGGCGCTGCCCAATCACAGGCACCGGCAAGCGATCCGACCGCCAGCAAGGTCAAGGTCACGGATCTTGGCTCGCGCACTGCCAAACTCGACCTGGCCGAAGCGCCGGTGATTGTGGCCGGTGGTCGGGGACTGCAAGCGGCGGAGAACTTCGCGCTGGTCGAAGCACTGGCCGATGCCTTCGGGAATGCGGCCGTTGGAGCAACCCGGGCCGTGACCGATGATGGCTGGCGCGATCCGGCCACCCAGATCGGGCAGACCGGTCGCCTTGTCTCGCCCAATCTCTACATCGCGGTCGGTATATCGGGCGCCATCCAGCATCTGGCCGGGATGCGCACCAGCCGCACGATCGTCGCGATCAACAAGGACAAGGACGCCCCGATCTTCAAGATTGCGGATTACGGCATCGTTGGCGATCTCTTCGACGTCGTTCCGGCCCTGACCGCCGCAGTCGCTGCCGAGCGAGCCAAGGCATGAGCACGATCCTCCCCCGCAAACACCAGGCGCCATTACCGATTGATCGGTTGATCCTGCACGAGGCCCCGGGCGAAGAGGCCGTCCCTATGGATGTACTGTTCGTC
>JAPXRQ010000113.1:0-9515 GCA_033813515.1 Thermomicrobiales bacterium | reverse complement strand
GCTTCCTGCAGCAGGTACCCCTCAGGGTCTATCTCGTTTTCGGCACACATCGCGCCGTGCATTGAGAAGAAGGCCGCATCCACCTGGCCCGCCGCACGTACAGCATCCATGAACTGCTGCGCAATCGAATTCCATGAGTCCGCGGCCAGGGTGCCATTCGAGGTCATGGCCCGCGCACTGAAACCGCCAACCAGTTCCGCGCCCGCCTCGCCGAGCACCTGCATGGCACCACCGATTTCGGATCGCAACCCATCGTGGAACGCGAAAATGGCGTCGCCCTGACCAAAGACGAAATCTGCCGTGGTGCTGATAGCCGGGTTGAAGGTCGAGACTTCCTGCTTGCACTCCGCGATCAGTATCCGCACGATGATCTCCGTTTCGTTGAATGGCCATGCATGCACGGCATCATACGCACGATCGCCACCAGCCCGTTTGGGTCTCCAGGGCATGCCCCGGCTGTCCACACAACGCTCCCACCAATTGCCGGGCCGCTGATCTGGCTCTGCCGGACCGATTGCCTCACCATAAAGGTGCTGCCCCGAACGCTCGCGGTTGTTGCCGTGGAGCCTGTTGTACGGAGGAGGAGGCGCAATGGCGACAGACACGAAAGATATCGATGCCCAGGTCAAAGAGGCATTCGAAAAGGTCAACAAATCGGGCAAGGACCCGATGGAAGATTTCAAACTCGGTGTTGGTTTCTTCGACACTCCGGTTGCGAAGATCAACTCTGGCGTCAAGGCGATTCAGAAGAAGATTCACGGATCACCAGACTCCGAGTAGAACCTCACCTCACTGAGCCGGGGATCCTGCCCGAACCCCGGCTCGCGGTGTCAGCGATCCGCCAACACGGCATCTGTCCGGGCGGCCATGATGAAATCGTTGCGATGGAGTCCGCCGATCGCGTGTGTCCACCAGATCACGGTGACCTTGCCCCAGGCAATGGTGATGGTCGGATGATGATCGACCGCTTCCGCGGCCTCACCAACCTGTGTCGCAAACCGAATCCCGTCCATCCAGGTTCGGAATGGAAACACCCGCCGCAACCGATGCTGCCCCTTGACCTCAACAACCTCCCACGCAGGGATTTGCTGAAGGAGTTCCGCGGCTTCAGCCTTGGTCACCATCGGCGAATTCGGCCGACATGCCTGACACGTCTCGCCTCGCAAATCCATCACATCACCCCGTTCCATGTCGCTTCAAAACCGAGCGCGCCGCGTGATATCCGCACATACCGTGTACCCCTCCGCCTGGCGGTGTAGCACTTGAACAGAGGAACAGCCGGGGATTGGAGGTCCGATAGGGATCCCAGGCGTTCAGTGTGGGCCGCGTAAACAATTGCCGCAGATCCTGCATCCCGCCATTGATATCGCCGCCAACGTAGTGCGGGTTGTACGCCTCAATTTCCCTGGCCGTCATGGTCGAGCGCGCGAGGATCAGCTGGCGAAATCCCGGGGCAAAACGCTCAATCTGCGCCTCGATTGCGCCGGTCATATCCCGCTCCGATCCCGCCGGCACATGACAGTAAACGCCGAGGGTCTGCTGTCCGGCCGGAGCCCGCGTGGGATCGAATCGCGATGCCTGCAACACCAGGGTGAATGGGCGGTCCGGATGAACTCCGGTGTGCACCTGGTGTTCGGCGGCATTGATCTCATCCAGGTCACCACCGAGATGGATCGTTCCAGCCAGGTTTGCAGCGTCTGCCGTCCACTGGACCGGGCCGGACAAGGCGTAGTCGATCTTGAACACCCCCGGCCCGTGTCGAAAGCGCGCAATCCTGGCCCGGTACCGATCCGACAATGCGTCCCCGGCGATCCGCACCAAATCACGGGGCGAGGTGTCGAACAGAATCGCATCCGCATCGGCGTAATCTGCCAGATCCGTTACCTCGTGCCCGGTTTCGACCGTGAAATTGGGACCAGCAATCCGTGCCGTGATCGCATCGATGATCTCTTGCGAGCCACCTCTTGGAAACGGCCATCCCACTGTATGTCCGGTGAGCGCCAGCACCAGCGCGAATGCGGCCGTGCCTCGCTGGTCGATCGGAATCATGGCGTGTGCGGCGATGCCCCCGAGCAGCGCCTTCGCCCGAAATCCCGTAAACAGTCCGCTGGCAAGTGCATTGAGCGAGCGCACGGCCGGCAGACCAAATCTGGTCAGTGCCATCACATGACGCGTCGGCCGAATCGGTCCGAGCAAGACCGGCAGGACCTTCGCGTAATCCCGTGCCAATGGCGACATGAATGTACGGTACGCGACGTCGTCCCCAGATCCCAACGATGCAGCGGTTGCGTCGATTGATCGCATCAGGGTCGCTGCCGAGCCATCATCGAAGGGATGCGCCAGCAGCACCGGCGGAGCAATCCATTCCAGCCCTTCATCCTCCAGATGCAGGCGAGCCATTGCCGGAGAAGCAATGGCCAGCGGATGAATCGATGAGCAGATATCGTGGTGGAATCCGGGTAGTGTCACATCGGCCGTCCGACATCCGCCGCCGAGGGTCGGTTCCCGCTCGATGACCCGCACGCGCCAACCAGCACGGATCAGCTCGGCCGCCGCCACCAATCCGTTCGGTCCGCCACCGACAATGACTGCGGTTTTCATATGCGGTTCAACGGTAGTGCGAACATGGATTGCGCCCGTCTGTCTGATGCGCGTTACGCCAGCGATCAGGTTCGCGTTAATACTGATGGATGGCGCAATGATCAGGAACGGAGTTTGTTGTGACCGGCTACGATGCCGTCAAACGCACCGATAACCCTGGAAGGGCGATTTAGCCATGCACGTCGAACTCAGCCATATCCCGATGCCGCCACTGGATGTACCCGCTGCCGTCCCCGTGATCACCGAAGCCGAATACATCACCCGCAATCGGGCCATGTACCAGCTGAGTGGCGCGGATTGGGTGCTGGTCTACGGAGATCGCGAGCACAACGCCAATCTCATCTTCCTCACTGGCTTTGATCCGCGCTTCGAAGAGGCGTTGCTTGTTATTGGTCCGAATGATCGCCGGGTTCTTCTGGTCGGCAACGAAGGTGTTGTGCACGCGGTTGAAGCGGGCCTGCCGCTGGAGATCGTTCTCTGCCAACCGTTCAGTCTGATGGCCCAGCCACGTGGCGATTCCGCCCCGCTGGCCACACTCCTGGGCGCGATCGGTGTTGCGCCGGAGCAATCGGTTGGTATCGCCGGCTGGAAGTACTTTGAGGACGACGAGCCCGAAGTTCCCGATGCCGGCCTTCCCGCGTACGTGCCAATGTGGGTCGTCGATGCCGTCGAACAGATCACCGACACCGTTTCCGTGGATGTCACTCACGTCCTGATGAACCCGGTCAACGGACTGCGCGCCGTCGTTTCGTCAGATGAAATCGCCCGAGCCGAATGGGGAGCTTCCCGCGCCTCTGCGGCCGTCCTTCGGGTTGTGCAGAACGCCCGGCCCGGTCAATCCGAGCTGGATGCGATGGTGGCAATGGGCTACGCGGGAGAGCCAATGTCCTGCCACCCGATCCTGGCGAGCAGCGACGGTGCGCTCAATGGCCTCCGCAGTCCGGGCGCCCGGATCATGAACGATGGGGATGCGGTTACTTGTGGAATTGGATATTGGGGCGGACTCTGCTGTCGGGCCGGTCTGCTGCAGGCTGAGCCCGATGCCGGTTTCACTGAAAATACGGTCATCCCATATTTCCGCGCCATTGCGACCTGGTGGAGTTCGCTCGCGATCGGTCTCGCCGGAGGTGACCTCTACGATGCCGTGATCACCGCGCTCGGCGACGCTCCCTTCCGGCCAATGCTCAATCCGGGACATCTGACATCGTCCGACGAGTGGGTGCATTCGCCGATAGCCCAGGGTTCCCGGGATACGCTCCAGTCCGGCATGATCTTGCAGTGCGACATCATCCCCACGCCGCTTCCGCCCGGCCGCGCGCTCAACTGCGAAGATACAGTCGCTCTTGCTGATGCCGATCTGCGCGCCGAAATCGCCAACCGGCACCCCGATCTCTGGGAACGCATCGTTGCCCGCCGCACGTTCATGATCGAGCACCTCGGCATCCAGATCGGCGACGATGTGTTGCCGCTCTCGGTCGCTCCGGCCTGGTTGCCGCCCTACTGGTTGGCGCGCGATCTGGTCTGTACGGTGGCCTCGCGCTGAAACCATCACCAATGACCGGGCGTTAGTCTGGGTAAGGTGCACACTGGCCACACCCCGGCCGCGCCCGTCGGATTTGTGCACCGGGAGAGGGGAACACCATGAGACGCATTTGCCAGGTCTTCGCAATCTGCGCGTTGCTGATGCTGCCGCTGGCCGGTCTGATCACACCCGCGCAGGCCCAGGACACCACCGATCTCTACCTGCAACCTACCGACACGCAAGGCAACCCGGTCCAGGGGGCCTGTTTCGTCTTGCAGGACTACAGCAACGAGGGCTGCGACGAAAATGGCGATGGGCGCATCCTCTTTTCCGATATCCCCCTGGGCTAATACACCGTCGTTCAGACGCAATCAGCCCCCGGATATGCAGATCACGATCCGATCACCATCTTTGTCAACATTGCACCCGAGCAGGTCACCCGGATCGAATTGACTGCCACTGGCTCCAGCACCGGCAAACTTGTCTACCTTCAGGTCACCGACGCCACGACCGGCGACCCTGTCACCACCTCCTGCTTCGTCATCATCGACTTCAGCAACGAAGGCTGTGACGAGAACGGCGATGGCCGCATCAGTTTTGAGGGCGTTCCGGCTGGTATCTGGGGCGTGACCCAAACGGTTGCCTCCGATGGCTACCTGCCGCTGAAAGACTTCCGCATCAATGTCCACGACGATCGGGACACCCAGACCTTCCCGATCACCCTGACGCCGGCGCATCAGACCTCAGGCTCGGTCGATGTCGCCGTGGTCCCGTACGATGCCACCACGGGCGGAGTCCTGACCGGCGCCTGCGTCCAGTTCGAAGGGGCCAGTCTCATCGGGTGCGATGAAAATGGCGACGGCAAGATCACCTTCGATGGCGTCCCGGTCGGCACCTACCAACTCAGCGAAACCCAGGCTCCCGCAGGCTACGATCTGGCCGAGCCCCGCTTCGTCTCAGTCCAGGAAGATGGCCGCTTCTACTACCTCGAGCATTACCCGGTTTCGGATGTGCCAGCGCTCGATCAGGTCGATGTCGCTATCGTTACCCGCGATCCGGACGACGGCTCATTGCTCAATGGCGCCTGCTACATCATCGTCGACGCCAGCATTGAAGGCTGCGATGAGAACAACGACGGGCAGGTGGATTTCCGCGGTGTCGTTCCTGGCACCTACACCCTGCACCAGACATCAGCACCATCCGGATTCAACCGCATCAACGACTTCCCGATCCAGATCTCCCAATATGATCCGACCCAGTCGATCCTGACCAAGCAATCCGCCGACCAGTTCGAGCCCGGCTTCCGCAATGTCTCGGTCGCGGTCTGGGACATCACCACTGGCCAGCGCATCACCGGCGAGGATGTCTGTGTCCAGCTCAATGAGTGGAGCAATGTCGGCTGCGATCTGAATGGTGATGGCCAAATCGACTTCCAGGATGTCCCGGTGGGCGAATACACGATCAATGTGACCAGCCTGCCCGATGGCTACACGGTCTATTTCGAGGACAACGTGGTCGAGGTCCCGGACGACAATCCGTTCTCGATCGCCAACGCCCTCCTGACTGTCGAGGGCCCGTAATCGCGGTCGGCATGCTCCCGAGACGAGTGGGTACTATTCCGGTAACGAAGGAGTATCACCATGACCGACAAACACAAGACTGACGACGCCGCCGAGATTGATGGCGAGGCTATCGTCGGACACCTTGCTGATCAGACGCACCACGGCCTCGAAGAACTGGCCGATATGGGCGACTACGCACTCGACAAGGCGGAGAAAATCGCGCTGGGCATCGATCCCTACCCGGGCACGGAAACCGCCGAAGAGAAGTAACCCCCGCATCCAATTCACCGCAATCGATCCGGACAGGGCACGCGCCCTGTCCGTTTGCATTTCCCAACCAATGGAGTTGCCCATGGACGTACCCGGATATCCGCCCGGCGGAGACGATGCCGCCCGTCGCGCGCGCTACGATGCCAACCTCGCTTTTTTCTCCGGGAGTCAATGGCCTTCCCGCGCTCGCCGTGGCGAAAACCGTCTGACCGTCAACTACGCCCGTGCCCTGACTCGCAAGGTCGCCAGTTACGTCTTTTCTGGCCCGGTCCGCCACAGCGTCATTGCCACCCAATCCGACGATCTGCGTGCCGCCGTAGCCGAGCGCGAACTCGCATCGGTCATCCGCGCCAATGATCTTGATGCCCTCGATGTCGAACTCTGTGTTTCGGCTAGCGTCCTAGGCGATGCCGCTGTCAAGATCACGTGGGATGCGGCCCGTGGCCGCCCAACGGTGACCGCGGTTCATCCAGGCAATCTGTCTGTCGATACGGCGCCCGACAATCCGCGCGATCTTCAGACCGTCCGCCACACCTACCGGCTGACCGCGGATCAGATGAACGCGATCTTTGGTGTCACGAGAAGCCTGCCTTCGGCGCGAGCGACCTGCCCGATCGTCGAAACCTGGTCCGATGCCAGGTGGCAGGTCACGGTCGATGGCGACCTGATCCGGGATGAGGCCAACCCGTATGGCTGGATCCCGTACGTCTTCGCCATCAACGATCCGCAACCGGACGCCTTTTGGGGCGAAAGCGATCTCATCGATCTCGCCGATATCTGCCGCGAACTCAACAGCCGTATGAGCGTTCTGTCCCGCGTACTGGAATTCTCTGGCGCGCCCATCGCCGTTCTCGAGAACGTGGAGAGCGCGGATGCCATCAAGGTCGGTCCGGGCGCAATGTGGGAAATCCCCGAAGGCAGCAAGGCCTATTTGCTGGACTTGCTCCAGGGCGGAGGCGTACGTCTCCACATCGAGTACATCGACCTGCTCTACCGGGCGCTGCACGATCTCTCGGAAACGCCACGCACCGCCTTTGGAGACTCCGGCCGGGCCCTTTCCGGCGCAGCGCTGGAGGTCGAAATCCAGCCACTGGTCCAGAAGGTGCGTCGCAAACGCCAGATCTGGGATCGCCACTACCGCGCCCGCAATACCCGTCTCCTCGACCTGCTGGAGCGATTCGGCGGCCACGATTTCGCCGGCCTGCGCGAGACCGAGACGATCTGGCCGAGCGCCCTGCCCAGCGATATCGATAGTTCCGTCCGCAATGCCGTCGCCCTGGTCAACAGCGGTATCCAGAGTCGGCGCACGGCCTGGGCGTCGCTTGGCGGACTTGACCCCGATGCCGAACTCAACCGTGTCCGTCAGGAAGAGGAGATTGCCAACGCATGACGACCCGCCTTCAACTTCGCACCCAACTTCGGCTCCGGTTGGAAGACACCGCCCTCACGCCCCTTTGGCCAGATAGCCAGCTCAACGATGCCCTCTGGACCGCCATGATTCGCCTCAGCAGCCGACTGCCCGCCGAGGCCACACTCCCGCTCTCAATAGCCGGCAACGTACGCTCCATCACCGCCGGGATCGATCTCCCGCGTGCTCGCATCATCCGCGTGCTCGATCAGCGGGGCGAGCCCGTGCCGGAGAGCCAGTCGCCCGGATCGGACAGCACACTGACCTGGCGCTGGTGGGAGAACACACTTGTGCTCAGCCGCGAACTTGGCGCAGGAGCCACCTGGTCGATCGAATACCGCACGGTGCGCACCATGCCCACCGACGATGTCACGACCGTGCAACTCGCTGTCGAGGATGAGCTCATTCTGATCGCCTTCGCCATGGAGACCGTGCTGCGAACCAGAGCCGTCGAAGAGATGAAACGCAACGGCAACAGTCGCCCCGCCCTGGCGCTCGCAGAATCCGCCATGGCCGAAGCCGAACGCCAAATCCGCGCCCGCCGCCGGACGGTTCGGAGCCGGTATCCGGTGCCGATGTGAGTCCCCTCGGAATCGACCTCGCTGACGGCGGCCGTACCCCATCCGATACGCCGACCGCCGCTGATCCCTCTGCCCACCAACCCGCCACCGACGGCTGGAATCAATGGCGCGAGGCCGAGCCGGTTATCTGGCAGATCTGGCTGACCTCGGGCGACGAACGCGTCTGTCCGATCTGCGGTCCCCTCGCGAATCAGCAGTTCCAGGTTGGCGACGGACCAATCCCACCACTCCACACCAACTGCCGCTGCCAACGCACCTACCATCACACAGAATGGCGCCTGCGCCGCTGACACACCTCCTACAATGGAATCTGCGGAAAGGTGGTGCGCATGGACAAAGACCTGATCCTGTTCCTGATGAAACGGCTCGGCATCCTTTACTACATCGTTGTCGTGCTCGCCTGGATTTTTGGCCCGCTGTCGACGGCGTGGATGATCATCCTGATCGTCCTCGGAATGTTCATCGGTGGCACCTTCTGGCAAATTGCCAACGGCTCCTACAAGCGCGGAGGCAAGAAGGCGTCCGCTCCCCAGTCCCCCCCGCCTTCTAACTGGCAGCCGGGCCAACAGCAATGGCCGCCGGTCCAACCGACCGCACCCCAGGCCGACCCGTACCGTTCTGAGCCAGGAGCTGGCCAATGAGCGCCTACAGCCGCCGCATGATCGTCACCTTCCAGGTCATCGCCATCCTGCTCATCCTGGTCCTGTGGTGGACGGATGCCATTCCGGCATTCGTCGCAGGCATCCTGGTAGCGGCCATGATCGGCGCGATCATCATGACCCACCGTGCGCTCAGCAAACGATCTTCGGATTCCTGAGGAGGACGACAGATGCCGATGATGGAACGAATCAACACGGGATCGCATGACATCGCACGACGCGCAGTTCACGTGTTCGCCCTGCTATTGGCCATTGCCGCCACAATTGCTTTTCTGAGCACCGTCCTGCACGCCCCGGTCGGCGCAGCCCTGGCCGGACTCACATTGGGGGGTGCGCTTTACCTGATCGGTGTCCGCAAGGTCCCTGCCTGGCGATTGATCATCATGGTCTCCATCGTCACCCCGGAAATCATCGTCACCGCAACCCACACCGACTACTGGCGATCAACTCCGCCGATCATGCTGGTCACGATGTTTCTGCTTTTCATCGTCCGTGGCGTACGGAGCAGAAAACCCGGCGCTCCAGTTACCACCGTCACGAGTCCGGGTTGATCGCTACCGCTGCTCGAGCGTGATCATCGCCGGCGCGCGATTGATCATCCACAGCCCAAGTGGCATGAGCAGGATCGTCAGACACAGGACATACGCGACTGTCAGCCAAATCCCACCGATCCAGAGCCCGATCAGAAACGTGTAGATGACGCGAATAGGCCAGAAGATCTGCTTCGGCTTGCGGATCAGCAGGTCACTCCCGGTCGCCGTCGAGACCGTCAAGGTATCAACCCGCGCCGGCATCAGGGTCATTGCCCGTCCAATCCGGTTCAGGAACCACCAACCGATCGGTATTGTCACCAGCAATCCGGTGAAGAGATATCCCGCAGCAATAAAGAGAGCTCCCAGCCACCATCCGATC
>JAPXRQ010000112.1:0-9579 GCA_033813515.1 Thermomicrobiales bacterium | reverse complement strand
TCGCCCTCGACGAGGGTCGCCCGATCAATGTTGATGGCGACAAATTCGCCCTCGAACTGGCCATGCAACTCGGCGCCGAAGGCCTCCTCTTCTTCTCCGACACCCCCGGCCTGCTCCGAGACAAGGACGACGAAACCACCCTGATCACCACCATCAACGCCTCCGATCGCGAAGCCGCCCTCGCCTCTGCGCAGGGCCGGATGGTGGTCAAGGTCGAGACCGCCCTCAAGGCAATTGATCGCGGCGTGGGCACAGTCGTCTTCGCCGATGCCCGGGTCCAGCAACCGGTCTCGGCCGCCCTCAACGGGGCTGGCACCAGAATCGCAGCCATCTGAGATGACGACCTGGCTGATCTACACCTGCGGCTATCCCTTCAGCGGCAAGTCGACCCTCGCACGGACGATCGCCACCGAAACCGGATTCGCGTTGGTCGAAATCGACGCCCACATGGTCTCCACGGATCGCTGGCTCGATGCCTATGTCGCCGCCTATGCCGAAATGCGCGCCCACCTGGCCGCTGGTCGATCGGTCATCCTCGATTCCGTTGCCCATACCCGCAAGAACCGCGCCCGCCTTCAGCGTATCGCCGCCGAATACGACGCCACCCCAGTCTGTATCTGGCTCAAGGTCCCGATTGACGAAGCCAATCGCCGCCGCCTCGTCAATCAGGCCAACCCCACTCGCGCCCACGTCCCCGACGAAGGTTTCGAATGGATCACCCGCGACTTCGAACCACCCCTCGAAGTCGACCACCTTACTTATCGAACTGATCTGCCGCCTTTCGGGTGGATAGACGATTTGTTCGATGGTTTGGGTATGCAAAGACCGAGTGTTCGGTCGTTGCAAAGGACTTGATCCAGTGTTCTTGATCTATCTGACAGGTTTGCCATTTAGCGGCAAGACAACGTTGGCGAGGGAAATTGTTCAGGCAACAGGTGCTGTCTACGTTTCGGTAGATGAAAGCGCAGGCAGCAACTGGGGAACCGGAAACACGGCTTGGATCGTTGGCAACATGTCCGCTGGGGCCAGAGTGATTGAGCTCCTGGGACAGGGCCAATCCGTTGTTTGGGACTCTGTGGGGGCCGAGAGGCGTCGGAGGGAACATTACCGCAGCATTGCAAGCCATCATGGAGCCAAAGCTGTCGGCGTTTACCTGGAAAGCGATCGTGAAACGATGTTGGCTCGGGTAAAGCAGTTCGGTCACCGAGCGTCCAGGGCTGACGTCCCCAACGATGACTACGAGTGGGTGTTCAATCTTTACCAGATACCCGAGCCCGACGAAGATATGCTGGGCTATTCGCGCTCGGTTCCAATGGATTTATGGGTTGCCTCGGTATTGCTGCCTTATCTGGAGACCTTGGAGAATTGATATGAGCCGCCTCACTACTGTCCTGCCCCTCGAATCAATCCAGACAATGGAGAATGATCACCAACCGCCGCTCTACGCCAAGCGCGATATCGCCCTGGTCCGGGGTGACGGCGCCTACCTCTTCGATTCCACCGGCAAGCGGTACCTCGATGCGATGAGCAACTACGGAGTCGCCGGACTCGGGCACGCCGATCCAGAGTTCACTGCCGCCATGCAGGATCAACTCGCCCGACTGACTACCTGCCACCAGAGTTTCTACAACGATGCCCGTGCCGCCTCGCTGGTCGCGCTGCAATCTGTCATGCCCGTGGAACTCGACCGCTACTTCCTGAGCAACTCCGGCGCAGAAGCAATCGAGGCCGCCCTCAAGTTCGCCATCGCCACCACCGGCCGGGGCAAAATCGTCGCGGCCAAGCGCGGCTATCACGGCCGCACCCTCGGCGCCCTTGCCGCCACCGCCGAGCCCAAATACCGCGAGGCCTTTGCCAACCACCTGATCGAGGCGACGCACATCACCTACAACGATCCCGAAGCGATCGAATCGGCCATCGATGATCAAACTGCCGCGGTCATCCTCGAACCGATCCAGGGCGAAGGCGGTATCCACCCCGCGACGACCGAGTTTCTCGAGGCCGCCCGGACCGCTGCCACCACCCATGGCGCCGTTCTGATCGCCGACGAGATCCAGTCCGGCTTCCGCACTGGCGCTCCCTTCGTCTTCCCGACCCACGGCGTGATCCCGGACATCATCGTCTCGGCCAAGGCGGTCGGCAACGGCTTCCCGGTCGGTGTGACCGCGATCACAACCGCGCTCGCCGAGAAGCTGCCTGCCGGAGTTCACGGCACCACCTATGGCGCCAATCCGCTCGCCGCTCGCGCTATCGTCGAATCGATCTCCGCCTACCAATCCCGTGGTCTCTACGAGCAATCTGCGCAGGTTGGCCAATCGCTGATGGACGGCATCCGCGCCCTCAATAAGGCGAAGATCCGCGATGTCCGGGGACGCGGCCTGATGATCGGCGTCGAACTCAAGGAGCGCGTCACCCCGACGATCAAGGCCCTGCAGGATGCCGGCGTCCTCGTCCTCCCCGCCACCCCGGTCGTCTTCCGCCTCCTTCCACCCCTCATCTGGGAACAGCAGCAGGTCGACGAATTCCTCACCGCCCTCGACTCGGTTCTGTAGCAAGACTGTCGACATTTGCATGGGCGCGCCTTGTCGGTGACTTCGAAACGTAGGGCCGATCCCCCCGTGGTCGGCCGAATGCAGGCCGAGGTATGCGTAACACCATCGACGCGTAGGGTCGTTTGTCATAACGTCCGCCGCTCTCTATAAACCCGGTTCCAGGAAACGCAAAGATCGACACCGCTGGAGACCCACGGCGGAGCCTCCCTGCATCACGTCATTCCGCCTTCCATCTCGGCCGGGGGCATAATTCGGCAATCATTTGCCGTCTTCTCAAACGGAGCCAGCCGCCATGACTGAAATCACTCCCCCGCAGCCGGATACGGTTCCCGCTACCACCGAAGTCGCGCCAGTCACTCAAACCCCTGCTCCAGCCGTACCAGCGGCGGCACCTCCCGCAACTGGCATAGCACCCGAACCCGCCGCAACTGGCCCGCAACCAATGCTGCTCGCCAAGGGTGAAACCGACCAGTTCCTCCTCCCGCGCATGGCCAACCGCCACGGCCTCGTCGCCGGCGCAACCGGTACCGGCAAGACCGTCACCATCCACGCCATGGCCGAGCAGTTCTCCCGGATCGGCACGCCGGTCTTTGTCGCGGATGTCAAAGGCGATCTGGCCGGCATCAGTCAGGCCGGCGGCGACAACGAGAAGGTCACCGAACGCATCGCCCAGCTCGGTTTGACCGGTTTCACCTACGAAGCCTCGCCCGTCATCTTCTGGGATGTCTTTGGGCAGGAGGGTCACCCTCTCCGCGCGACCGTCTCCGAAATGGGCCCACTGCTCCTATCCCGCTTGCTCAATCTCTCCGAGACCCAGGCCGGAGTCCTCCAGCTCGTCTTCCGCTACGCAGACGACAACGGTCTGCTTCTGCTCGATCTCAAGGATCTTCGTTCGCTGCTCCAGTGGATCGGCGACAACCGCAAGGACATCCAGACCGAGTACGGCAATGTCTCTCCCCAATCTGCCGGTGCGATTCAGCGTTCGCTCCTCACCCTGGAGGAATCGGGCGCGGACAAGTTCTTTCAGGAACCAGCTCTCTCCCTCTCCGATTTCATGCGGAAGGACAAGAACGGCAAGGGTTATATCAACATCCTCGCGGCCAATCAGCTCATCAACCAGCCCCTGATCTACGCGACCGTTCTCCTCTGGCTGATGTCCGAGCTCTTCGAATCGCTTCCGGAAGTCGGCGACCCGGACCAGCCCAAGCTCGTCTTCTTCTTCGACGAGGCCCACCTGCTCTTCACCGATTGCCCGCCCGCCCTGCAGGACAAGATCGAGCAGGTCGTCCGCTTGATCCGCTCCAAAGGCGTCGGCATTTACTTCATCAGCCAGAACCCACTCGACGTGCCCGATATCGTTCTCGGCCAACTTGGCAACCGGGTCCAGCACGCGCTCCGGGCGTTCACCCCGCGCGATCAGAAGGCGGTCAAATCCGCCGCAGAGACATTCCGCGCCAATCCAAAGTTCGAGGTCGAGACTGTTATCACGGAATTGGGAACTGGCGAGGCGCTGACGTCGTTTCTCGACGAGAAGGGCGCCCCGGGTGTGGTGGAGCGCGCCTTCATCATCCCGCCGCGCTCGCGAATCGGCGTGATCACGCCGGAAGAGCGGCACAAGATCATCAATTGGTCACCGGTCGCCGGTCAATACGACACCCCGGTCGATCGCGAGTCGGCGTACGAACTCCTCAAGACGAAGGGCGAGCGAGCCGCCGAGGCCGCAGCTGCCGCGAAAACCGCCGAGGATCAGGCGAAGGCGGCTGAGGAGTGGAAGAAGGAACAGGAGAAAGCTGCCAAGGCGGCCGAGACGAAGAAAAAGAAGTCGTCCAGCCACCAGTCAGACTCGGTGATCGAGGCCACGGTCAAGAGTGCTGGCCGCTCGTTCGGCACCTCGCTGGGGCGTTCGTTGATGCGCGGATTGATGGATACCTTGAGCGGTAAACGGTAGTCCCGGCAACGGGTAGGACCGTTTGGGCTATTGAGAAAATTGAACAAAGTGCTAACCTGTAATCAGGCCACAGAAGCAGGGCCGCACCGCAAAAAACCGGTTCCGTGACCTCAAGGCAGGAACAACAGGAAAGCGGGAAACGCGGCAACAAGCCAGTGGCAAAGCGAGTAGAGGAGGTGCCAGATGCGGCCGAACAGAATCCTCTGGGGAGTGTGGCAAGTTGACAGGTCACGCCCCGACTGTCTCGCGGGGCATTCGACTCCGGG
The DNA here is from genome assembly GCA_033813515.1 of Thermomicrobiales bacterium. GTDB lineage: Bacteria > Chloroflexota > Chloroflexia > Thermomicrobiales > UBA6265 > DASQCG01. The sequence continues at coordinate 4,813 of JAPXRQ010000112.1, read as the reverse complement.
TAACTCCCGAACCTGACTGACGGGACCAGGTTCCCTCACCGGAACGTCCAACAGTCGACCCTCCTGAAAGAGGATGCGGAAAAGCCAACCGGTTCCCCCACAACTACGAGACAAACAGTTCATACGTAACCATTCATCTCCGGCGGATTTCCGCCGGAGATGTCTTTTCATGTTGGAGGTTGAATGTGGGAGGTTGAAGGTTCGGTCGTTTGACTTCCACCACATGATCCACTCAATCACCCGTACCGTTTGGCCATCAGCGCACGATCAGCCTCGAAGAGGCGTCGTTTGGTAGCCCGGCGTTTACGTCGGGCGGGCTTCCTTAGCGGCAATTACCATTTAACTGCCAACCGCCAACCGCCAACCGCATCGGAGATACCCTGCATGTCCCAACGATCCGCAGATGGCAGCGCCGGCGATGTCGATTACGGCGCGATCGGCGCCAACTACGCCCGCTATCGCCAGCCAGAGCCGATGATCGAGCAGGCTATTTGGACAGCCCTCGGTGATGCTCGCACTGTCCTCAATGTTGGCGCCGGCGCCGGATCCTACGAACCGCGCGATCGCCAGGTGACCGCCGTCGAGCCATCCGCAACCATGCGCGCTCAACGGCCGGCCGATCTCCCGATCGCCATCGATGCCGTCGCGGAAAACCTGCCCTTCTCCGACCAATCCTTCGACGCCGCGCTCGCGTCGGTGACCGTCCATCAGTGGACCGATCTCGCCGCCGGGCTCAGCGAGCTCCGCCGCGTCACTCGCGGACCGATCGTCCTCGTCGTCGCCGATCCCGCCCGCCTGCACGATTTCTGGCTAACCCACTACCTGCCCGAATCGCTGAACATCGAGATGGGGCGCTTCCCATCTATCGATCGCCTCGTCGCTCTTCTCGGCCCTGTGACGACTGTCCGCCGCGTCCCTGTCCCTCTCGATTGCCGCGATGGCTTCACCGAGGCGTACTACGGACGCCCCGAACTCCTCCTCGAGAAAGGCGTCCAGGGCGCCTGCTCGTCGTGGACCCTGACCGATCCGGCGGCCATCGCCCGCTTCGATGCCCACCTCCGGCGCGACCTCGCCAGTGGCGAATGGGACCTTCGCTTTGGCCACCTGCGAACGCAGCCCACCTACGAAGGCTCGCTCCGGCTGGTCGTCCGTGAGTCCCCCTGAACTCCTGGACTGTGCGGTCCGACCAAAAACCGACTGCACACTATCTGTGGCAAATTGCTAGGCTACGCGGTGCGGTGCGTTGTGCCGCGCAAGAGATGGTTCTCGTCGTCCCCCTCATTACATGTGGAGAAGATCCAATGTCAGCAACCGATTTCACACTCTCACGGCGATCCGCCCTCAAGGGCGCCGCGGCAACAACCGCCATGGCAAGCCTGGCTTGGAGGACCGATCTCTCCGCATTTGCGCAGGACGCCACTCCGGCCGCCGTTGCCGGTGGGACGCTGCGCATGGGCATGCAGGGCGATCCCTCCGCCTTCGACTTCCAGACCAACTCACTGACCGCAATCTGGAAGGTCGTCGAGCACATCTACGACGGCCTGACCCGCATCGAGCCGGATTTGACCGTCGCCCCGATGCTCGCCGAAAGCTGGGACATCAGCGAGGACGGTCTCGTCTACACATTCCACCTGCGCACAGCCACCTTCTCCGACGGCTCGGCCTTTACCGCCGATGATGTCGCGTTCACGTTCACCCGTCTCCTCGATCCGGTCACGGCCGCACTCCAGGCGTCGGAATTGCTCTCGATCAAGGGAGCCTTCGCCTTCAACACATCGATGGCCGCCAGCGGTGACGATGCAACTCCGGTCCCGGGCCTGTACGACGAGACCAAAGCAGCGCTGGGCATCAAGGTCGTCGATCCCCAAACGATCGAGATCACGCTTGAAGCACCGGACTCCTCCTTCCTGACCTCGATGGGATCGCAGAGCACCCTGATCATGTCCAAGGCGTTCGTCGAGGCCAACAACAACGATGTCACGCAGGTCACCCTCGGCACCGGCCCCTACGTGCTCAAGGAGTACGTTGCCAATACATCGCTCCTGCTCGAGCGCAGTGCCGGATACTGGGATGCTGGCCGCCCGTACTTCGACACCATCGAGATGACCATCGCCCAGGACGATACCGCCCGCACCGGCCTTATCATCCAGGGCTCGGCCGACTTCATCGAGTACGCCCCGCTTCGCGATATGGACACGCTCGAGGCGACCGACGGCCTGACCATTGCCGGCGACGCCAACACCAACATTCGCTTCCTCGGCTTCAACATGACCCGCGAGCCATTCACCGATGTCCGCGTCCGCCAGGCGATCTACATGGCCATCGATCGCGCTCCGATCATCGAGAGTTGCGTCTTCGGACGTGGAACAGCCGTGGTCGATATCTTCCCGCCAAGCTTTTGGGCCGCGCTCAACTCACCGATCCCGGCGCAGGATATCGAAGGCGCCAAGGCCCTTCTCGCCGAGGCCGGCTATGCCGACGGCTTCGAGACGTCGATCACATCCTGGTCCGAGTATTCGTTCCTCTCCAATGCCGCAACGGTGATCCAGGAGCAGCTCAAGCAGATCGGCATCGAGGCCAAGCTCGACCTGATCGATAACGGCACCATGATTCAGCAGGTCTACGGCGATCGGAACTTCGATCTCGCCGTCACCGGCACCAGTGCCTACGTCGATCCGCACGGCCTCTTCCTGAACAACTTCGCCTCAACCTCCGGCGGCAACTTCGTCCAATACAACAACCCTGAACTCGACGATCTCATCGCCCAGGGAATCGCCGTCACCGATACAGAGGCTCGGGCCGAGGTCTATCGCCAGATTCAGACCATCCTGCTGGCCGATCTGCCGTGGGTCAATCTCTTCGTCGCCAATCAGTACGAAGTGATGAAGAACACAATCTTCGGTTACAAGCACGTCGCAACGGGCTCGAACCTCTTCCTCCGCGAGAGCTGGTACGGATAAGAAACGGCGGGCCGGCAGCGGCCCTCCGCCATAGGTGCTATTCTGACCGTCAAGCGGCCCCCGTTGATCGTGGGCCGACTTGGCGTGTCCTGGATAGCCAATGCTGGCTCCGTCGCGACCGCGCCTGTCCCGTCTTGATCTCGAAACGAGAGAAGGAACAAGATCTGTGTCTGAAGAACGCGCATTTCACGATTTGCTGAACGGTGTCCTCGCTGGTGAGGTCTCCCGCCGCGACATGTTCAAGCGGGCTGCGGCCCTCGGACTGGGCGGCAGCGCCCTGGCCACCCTTGGTCTCGCCGCCAATATCGTCCCCGGAACCGGATCGGTCGCATTCGCGCAGGATGCAACTCCTGAACCGGTCGCGGGCGGCACCCTCCGCGTTGGCCTGCAGGCCGATCCGGCTTCGTTCGATGCGCAGATGAGCAGCGCGACCGCACTGTGGCGCGTGGCCGAGCACATCTTCGATACCCTGATTCGCATCAACCCGGATCTGACCGTTCGCCCGTCCCTCGCCCAGAGCTGGGACATCAGCGAGGACGGCCTCGTTTACACATTCCACCTCGTTCCCGGCGTGACCTTCCACGATGGTACCGCGATGACTGCGAACGATGTCGCCTTCACCTTCTTCCGCCTGATTGACCCGGCAACCGGCTCGACCAGTGCGTCGGACCTCGCCTCGATCAAGGGCGCGATGGCCTTCAACAGCGGCGCCAGCAGCGATGCCACTCCGGTCACCGATGCGACTGCCCTCAAGGACGCCGTTGGAATCAAGGTTGTCGACGATGTCACCATCGAAATCACCCTTGAGGAGCCGGATGCGTCGTTCCTCTCCCAGATCGCCGCATCATCGTGCGCTATCTACAGCCAGGCGTTCGTCGAGGCCAACAACAACGATGTCACCCAGGTGACCAACGGCACCGGCGCCTTCAAGCTGGACGAGTACATCCCGAACACCTCCCTCAAGATGTCCCGCTTCGATGGCTACTGGGATGCACCGCGCCCGTACCTCGACGGCATCGAGTTCACGATTGCCGCCGACGACACGGCGCGCACGGGCCTCGTTGTGCAGGGGTCGGCCGACTTCATCCAGTACACGCCGCTGCGCGATGTCGACACCCTCATGGCCAACGAAAGCCTCAAGGTGCTCGGTTCATCAAACACCAACATCCGCTTCACGGGCTTCAACCTGACCCGCGATCCGTTCAGCAAGCTGGAAGTTCGCCAGGCAATCAGCATGGTCACCGATCGCGCTCCGATGATCGAGAGCTCGGTCTTCGGCCACGGCACCGCCGTCTCGACAATCTTCCCGCCGGACTACTGGGCCGCCCTCCAGGTCGAGCCGGAAGCTGTCGATGTTGAAGGCGCCAAGGCCCTCATGGCCACCGCCGGCTACCCGGATGGCTTCGATACGACGATCACCTCGTGGTCCGAGTATTCGTTCCTCTCCAATGCAGCCATCGTCCTTCAGGAGCAGCTGAAGCAGATCGGCATCAACGCCGAACTGGTCATGCTTGATGCAGGCACCATGATCCAGACGGTCTACGTCGACAAGGATTACGACATCGCGGTCACCGGCACCTCGGGCTATGTCGATCCGCACGGCCTCATGCTCGATAACTTCGGCACGGGCTCCGGCGGCAACTTTGTTGGCTACTCGAACCCGGAGGTTGACGATCTGATCACCCAGGGCAAGATCGAGACTGATCAGGAGGCCCGCGCCGGCATCTACCAGCAGATCCAGACGATCCTGCTGCAGGACCTGCCGTGGGTGAATCTCTTCGTCGCGAACCAGTTCGAGACGATGAAGACCAATGTCTTCGGCTACCAGCACATCCCGACTGGCTCGGACATCA
>JAPXRQ010000111.1:0-9613 GCA_033813515.1 Thermomicrobiales bacterium | reverse complement strand
GGTCTGGCGGTGACCGAAGTCTCGTTCGGCGGTCTGGGGATCGGGGTGTGCGGGATCGAAGAGACCGGCTGCGATGTCGCCGAGTGCCGCAAGCGACTCTGCCAGGGACCGAGCCGGGATGATCCCTACTGGCAGTACTTCATTGGCGGAACGGATGGAGCGTGGTTGACTGCGCCGCTCGGCATTAGTGCGGACAAGGTGCACGATGGCGATGTGCGGGCATTTATCTGGTCGGCGGAGCCTCCAGACGTGGCAGCCCCGCTGATTGCGGACGTCATTGCGAAGGTAGGGTCGACCGATGGGGTAATGCGGTTCGATGCCGAGGGCAATGTTGCAGGTGTAGCGGCGGCGGACGCATCGGACATTCCCTGGATTGGAATCGGTGTTGTCGGCGTCGGCGTGTTTGCCGTTGGCGGACTGGTGGTGCGACGACGTATCGGGGCGGTCGCGGCATGAGCGGGCGGTTCGCGATCCAGACGTGGCTGATGTGGGCGTTTGCCGCGTCGTTCGTGGCACTGGCCGGGCGGAATCCGTTTCTGATCGCACTCGTGTTGCTGGTGGCGCTGGCGGTGCGGGAGGTTTGTCCGGTCCGTACGGCACAGATGGCGGGCTGGAATGCGCTTCTGCGACTGACGCTGGTTTTGGCGTTCTTCACGGTGGCGTTCAACCTGCTGACGGCCCGGACCGGCGATGTGGTGCTGCTCACCATCCCCGACTCCGTGCCGGTGATAGACGGGCCGTTCACGCTGAATGCGATCGTTTTCGGGCTGGTATCGGCAGCGGCGATTGTGGTGTTGGTGCTGGTTTGGGCGATTGCCGGCAGCCAGGTCAGTTGGGCGGAGCTGGTGCGGATCCTGCCGGACAGGTTGACTGGTGCGGCAGTGGCAGGCGCGGCGGCGATCAATCTCATCCCGCAGACCACGGCCGCGATCGGAGACATGCGGGAAGCGTGCGCTGGCCGGGGCATGACGACGACCAGTCCGAAGTCGCTGGCATTTCTGATCTCCCCCATCATCGCGACTGGTCTGGACCGCTCGGTGCAGCTGTCGGAGGTGCTGGAGGCGCGCGGATTTGGTTCGGCACCCGCAACCGTGGCACGGGGTCGGCAAGCACAGTGGGTGATCGGCTGGTCGGTCCTGATGAGCGGGCTGCTGGTTGGGGTGTATGCGGTACTGGCGCGGATTTCCTGGGCAGCGATCGGCGGTTTTGCGGCTGCCGGCATCGGCTTCGGTCTGGTCTGGATGCTGCGGGAACCGGTGGCGGTACGGCGCACGCGGTATCGCGACGTGCCGCTGCAGTTGCGGGACTGGATTGTCATGACGGCGGCCGTGCTGGCAGTCGGGGCGATTGTGGTGGTTGGCGCGGCGGTGCCCGAGGCGGTGAACTGGTCGCCGTACCCCGTATTGCGTGCGCCCGCATTTAGTCTGTGGCTGCTGGTCCCAATCGGGCTGCTGCTGGCGCCGGTGGCGATCGTGCTGATGCAGGAGCGCGCGGATGATTGAGGTGCGCGATCTGCGATTTCGGTATCCGGCCGCCGATTCTGAAGCTCTCGGTGGGATCGACCTGACCATCGAGCCCGGTGCGTTTGTGACCGTGGCGGGTCCGTCCGGTGGCGGAAAGTCGACGCTGCTGCGTTGTCTGAACGGGTTGGTGCCGCACCATTCGGGCGGGGCGTTTGGTGGATCGGTGGTGGTCGAGGGACTCGACACCCGGCAGTACGGTCCGCGCGTGCTCAGCCGCTCCGTCGGGTTCGTGTTTCAGGACCCAGACGCGCAAGGGGTGGCATCGACTGTTGAAGAGGACATTGCGTTCGCGCTGGAGCAGGTTGGTGTGGCGCGACCCATCATGCGCAAGCGGGTCGAGGAAATGCTCGATCTGTTTGGACTGGCGGATCTGCGGAAGCGGGAGATCGCATCGCTGAGCGGAGGCGAGCGGCAGCGGGTCGCACTGGCCGGGGCGCTGGCTTTGCAGCCAAGAGCGCTTGTACTGGACGAGCCGACCTCGCAACTTGATCCGTGGGGTGCGGACGATCTGGTCCATGCGGCGTCGATGCTGAATGACGATCTGGGCACGGCGATCGTGATTGCCGAACATCGGCTGGATCGGTTGCTGCGCCAGACCCGGAGTTTCGTCTGGATCGAGGACGGGCGGGCACGCTCGTTCGGTGCGATCGGCGAGGCATCGGAGCATGTACCGGCTGTTTGCTTGCCCATGCAGATACAGGTGGCCCGACGCCTGGGATTGACACAGGTTCCCTCGACGGTGCGTGAAATGCGAAATGAGACCACCGGGATCACATTGCCGCACCCGGTCGACGAGGTGCACCCGACGGGCGATGTGATCATCGATGTCCGCGATCTGTCTGTCCGGCGGGATGGGCGGCCGGTGCTGCGCGCGGTCGATCTCGTGGCGCGCGCCGGTGAAGTTGTGGCGGTCATGGGACGGAATGGTTCGGGCAAGACCACGTTGATCCGGACGCTGTTTGGATTTCTGCGGGCGACGGATGGCGACGTTCGGGTCTGCGGTCTGGACATGCGGCGGGCGGAGTCGGGCGAGTTGGGCAAGCGGGCTGCCTATTTGCCGCAGCAGCACAAGGCGGTTCTAATCAATCAGACCTTGCGGGACGAGATTGCTTTCACGATGGCACATCGTCCGGATGCGGAGTGGCCCGCAGCGATGCTGGCGCAGTTTGGTCTGGATGATCTGCTGGATGTGGACACACGCGATCTGAGTGAGGGCCAGCGTTTGCGGGCGGCTCTGGTGGCCGTGCTGACCGGTGCGCCGCAGGCGATTTTTCTGGACGAGCCGACACGTGGCCTGGACGGATTGCAGCGCGAGGCGATGATCGCGATTCTGGGCGATCTGCGTGCGAGCGGAACCTGTGTTCTGCTGGCAACACACGATGTCGAATTGGTCGCCAGGGTGGCAGATCGGGTGGTGTTGTTGGGCGGCGGCGAGGTTGTGGCCGAGGGTTCGCCGCGCGGGGTGCTGAGTGGATCGCTGGCGTACTCGACCGTGGTTAACCGCATCTTCGGCAATGGCTATTTGACCCTGGACGGCCTGCCCGAAGGTGATCGTGGCGGCGATACAATCCCGCTCAGACGGCAGCGTGCCGAGGTGTAATGGAGGTCGATTGTGGTTCTGCATGACATGCGGCGGGATTATCAGCATGGCGATCTGACGGAGGATTCGGTTGATCCGGACCCTATCGTGCAGTTCGGCCACTGGTTCGCTGAAGCGCGGGAGGCAAGAGGCGGTGAGCCAAACGCGATGCAGGTCGCGACTGCCGATGCCACCGGAAATCCATCGGTGCGCACCGTGCTGTTGAAGGAATATCGCGAGGACGGATTCGTCTTTTACACCAACTATGAGAGTCGCAAGGGCCAGGATCTGGCGGCGAATGGCCGGGCAGAGCTGGTCTTTTTCTGGGGCGAACTCGAGCGGCAGGTACGCGTTCATGGAAGCGTGACGAAGGTCAGTCGGGACGAATCCGATGCGTACTTTCATTCCCGGCCGGTTGGGAGCCAGATCGGAGCCATGGTTTCGCCGCAGAGCGCCGTCATTGCGGGACGCGACGGTCTGGATGCCGAGTACGCGCGCCTGGCGGAGCAGTTTGGCGAGGGCGAGGTGCCACTGCCCGACAACTGGGGTGGGTATCGGGTGACTCCGGAGTGGATTGAATTCTGGCAGGGGCGGACGAGCCGGCTGCATGATCGGTTGCGCTATCGACAGACCGGGGATAGATGGATCATCGAGCGTTTGGCGCCGTAGTTTCGGAGGATTTTCCGCATCGGGGCGGAATGTCTCAGGATTGCGCAGTTTTCGTGCGCGGGCGGGGTAGAATTAGGGTTCGGCGGCGCGCTTTTGATGGCTGCAAGACACACTGCCGCGAAGGATTCTCATTGCCTAAAGCAAACACCAATCAGATACCAGAACCCGTTCCCGATGCTGCTCCCACGCCGCGACCCAAGCGCCCTAGCCGGGCCAAGACTGGATCCGCGCCACGCCGCAAATCGACCGGGATGCAATTGCCAACGGTTGTGATCGACGACATCACGATTCTTCCCCGGCTTGTTGGACCGTACGAGGTGGCAAGCGAAGAAGCAGCGCTGGCGATTGAGCGGGCGGCGCGCACCAGTTCGCAACTCGTTTTTCTCGTTGTCGAGCGGCCAATTGCTCCGCCGGCGACCGCTTCCGATACGCCACTCGATGCGATGGCGTTCCAGGAGTTCTTCTCGGCGATCGAGGAGGTTCCGCTGGATTTGCCACCGGATTGGACACCTGAGCCGATGTATCCGGCCAATGACCAGTTTGAACTGGCTCCGGTGGGGATCATCTGCGAAGTTGGATCGTATCTGCCGGCCAACGGGCGAAGTCCGCAGATCACCCTACATGGCATCAATCGCGGCATTTTGAAACGGATCGTGCAGCACGAACCCTTCCTGGTCTGCGAAGTGACGCCGTATCAGGATCCGGTCATCTCTCCGGTTGATTCCGAGACGCCGATGGCGACGATGATCGATCAGCTCGAGAGCTACATCGATATGCACCCGGGCATCCCGGATGAAGTGCTCTCGATGGTGCGCGAGATCGAGCAGCCGGGGCACCTTGCTGATCTGGTGGCGGTGTCACCGGAGGTTTCGCCCGATCAGCGGCAGCAGATTGTGGAGATGCTCGATCCGCTGGAGCGGCTGCGGCTGGTCAGTGTCATGATCGAGCGGCGGTTGGCGGTGCTTTCGCTGCGCAACGAGATCGTGGCCGATGCGCAATCGGGCATGGACAAGCAGCAGCGGGAGTATTTTCTGCGCGAGCAGATCCGGGCGATTCAAAAGGAACTGGGCGAAGGCACGGCCGAGGAGACCCTGGCCAAGGACCTCCGCGCCCGGGTCGATGCCGCCGGCATGCCCGACGATATCAAGGCCAAGACGCTCGAACAGGTCGATCGCCTCGAGCAGCAGCATCCGTTTTCGCCAGAGATCGGGGTGATTCGCTCCTATGTCGAATGGCTAATCGAACTGCCATGGTCGGTGGAGACGGAAGACAATCTCGATCTTGATCGGGCGACCGAGATTCTCAACGAGGATCACTACGGTATCGACAAGGTCAAGGAGCGCATCGTCGAGTACATCGCGGTGCGGAAGTTGGCAGGCAGCAAATCGCGCGCGCCGATCATCTGCTTTGTTGGACCTCCGGGTGTGGGCAAGACCAGTCTTGGCAAGTCGATCGCACGCGCAATCGGCCGGAACTACGTGCGGATGTCCCTGGGCGGGGTCCGGGATGAGGCCGAGATTCGTGGTCATCGGCGCACCTATGTCGGGGCTATGCCGGGTCGCGTGATCAAGGCGCTGCGTGATGCGAAGAGCAACAACCCGGTCATGATCCTCGATGAGATCGACAAAGTTGGTTCGGACGCCTTCCGGGGAGATCCGGCCTCGGCACTTCTTGAGGTGCTGGACCCGGAGCAGAACTCGACCTTCTCGGATCACTTCCTGGAGGTGCCGTTCGATCTCTCCAAGGTCATCTTCATAACAACGGCCAACCTGCTTGAGCCCATTCCGCCGGCCTTGCGGGACCGGATGGAGATCATCGAGGTATCCGGCTATACCGAGGCCGAAAAACTTGCGATCGCCCGGCAGTATCTGATCCCGAAGGCGCTGGAATCACACGGATTGACCGACGAGCAACTCCAGATCACCGATGCCGCGCTGAAGGAGATCATCCGGGTCTACACCGAGGAATCGGGTGTACGCAATCTGGAACGGGAGATCGGGTCGGTTTGTCGCAAGGCAGCAAGGCGGATTGCCGGAACCGAGGCGCCCGAGTCGATCACGGTCGATGAACATGATTTGATCACGGTGCTCGGAGTGCCGCGGTACGACTTTGGACTGGCTGAAGAGCAGGACGAAGTTGGCGTGGCGACCGGCGCGGCGGTGACGAGCGTCGGCGGCGATCTGCTCTCGATCGAAGTTACGGTCATGGAGGGCAAGGGCGACCTGGTCCTGACTGGGCAACTGGGCGAGGTCATGCAGGAATCTGGCAAGGCCGCAATCAGTTACGCACGTTCACATGCGTCGGAGTACGGGCTGGCTCCAGGCTTTTTCGACAAGCACAACATTCATGTTCACATTCCGGCCGGCGCCATCCCGAAAGATGGTCCCTCGGCGGGTATCACCATGGCGACCGCGCTGGTCTCGGCTTTGACCGGCCGTAAGGTGCGCAAGGACGTGGCAATGACCGGCGAAATGACCCTGCGCGGCAAGGTCTTGCCGATTGGTGGGCTGAAGGAAAAGACGCTTGCTGCGCATCGCGGCGGGGTCAAGGTGTTCCTTTTGCCGAAGCGCAATGCCAAGGACCTGGCCGAACTGCCGGACCTGGTCAAGGACGAACTCGAACTGATTCAGGTCTCGACCCTGGACGAGGTGCTGGACGTCGCGCTTCTTGAGCAGCCGGCAGTTACGTTGCGCGTTGCCGATTCGGTGGCTTGACGTCGGTCCGGTACTGATCGAAAGTTAACCGCAATGACCCGAGTCCCAGGAAGGGTGGGAACCCGCATGGCTGAAGATCGTGTTCTTTCTGGAGCGAATGACGGCAGGCAATACCGCGTTGTTGCGGGATCGGCCTTCAGTTGGGCGTACCTGCTGATCGAAGACCGATTGGGCGAACGCTTCATCCTGGATACCGATCAGCGGGCGCTGGCGCCGGTCAGCGATCTGGAAGCGGCCGGGCTGCTGGAGTCGCGCTCGTATCGCGAGTGGAATGGTCCGCAGCGATGGCTGACGGTCATGGAACTGGCGCAGATCGACGGACGGGCTGAGCGGCAAGATCAGCCTGTGTTGCCGCAACCAGTGCCGGACACCTTCCGGGTCGACTAGGTCTCCGATCCCTCGACATCAACCTTCGGAAGCAGGCGGTCCAGCCACCTGGGTAACCACCAGTTGCGATCGCCGAGTAGCTCCATGGTTGCCGGCACAAGCAGCATGCGGACCACGGTCGCATCGAGCAGGATGGCGACGGCCAGTCCGACCCCGAGCAGTTTGATAGCGCGTTCGGGATCGAGCAGGAAACTGCCGCAGACCAGGACCATGATGGCCGCAGCTGCCGTGATGACTTTCGCGGTGGCGGCCAGGCCATTGGCAACCGAATGGCGACTGTCGCCAGTTTGAAGCCACTCCTCGCGGATGCGGGAGAGCAGGAAGACCTCGTAATCCATCGAGAGACCAAAGACGATCGCGAAGAGCATCATCGGCGCCCAGGGCTCGATGGGCGCGGGCTGGATGCCGGTGATACTGCCGAACCATCCCCACTGGAAGAGGGCAACGACCACGCCATAGGCGGCGCCGATCGAGAGCAGGTTCATGATCACGGCCTTGAGCGGGACCAGGACAGAGCGGAAGACCACCATCAGCAGCAGGAACGAGAGCAACAGGACGACCGCGAAGACATAGATGAGCCGCGATCCGAGATAGGCAGCGAAGTCAATATTGGCGGCATTGGTTCCGGTGACGTGGACCGGGAAGCCGACGCGTTCCTCGACCGGAGGCAGAACGGATTCGCGCAGGTGGTGAACGAGATCGGTCGTTGCCTGTTCCTGCGGGCCGGTGGTCGGGATGAGGTTCCAGATGGCGGCAGTGCCATCGGGGTTGGTCATTGGTGGCGACACCGAGGCAACACCTGGATCGGCAGCAAGGGCGGATGTCACCGAAGCGAGGGCATCCGGCGATGTACCGGCCGGGATCTCGGCGGCAAGGTAGAGCGGGCCGGTATAGCCTGCGCCAAATCCTTCGACGATGAGGTTGTACGCCTGTTTGGTGGTTGTTCCGGCGGCGGCGTTGCTTTCGTCGGAGAAACCTAGTCGGAGCGAGAGCACCGGGATGGTGAGGAGCAGGAGCAGGGCGGTGGCAGCGATCGCGCCCAGCCACGGCCGATGCTGAACCATGCGACTCCAGCGGAAGGCGAGGGTGCGTTCGGGCGCGACTGGAGGGCGGGAAGGAACCTGCTGCCGCAACTGGCGCACCAGCAGGCTGGCCAGGAGCGTGAGCGCGGCCAGACCAAAGGCGAGGAAGGCGAGCGACGGGTGTTTCAGGCCGGTGGCGAGCAATCCGAGTGCGACGAATCCGGCACTGATCAGGCCGCGCCATCGGGTGAGTTCTATTCGCGTACCTGCGAATCCGAGCAGGGCGGGGAGGAGGGTAACCGAGGCGAGGATGGTAATGGCAACGACGGCAGAGACCGAAATGGCCAGACTCTGGATGAAGCGGACCCCAATGACCATTAGGCTGAGCATCGAGATCACGACCGTGCAGCCCGCGAAGACGACCGAGCGGCCGGCGGTATCGACCGCGATGGTGACCGCCTCGCGGACGGTGTGCCCACGGTGCAGTTGCTCGCGGAAGCGGGTCACGATCAGGAGGGCGTAGTCGATTCCCGCGCCGAGTCCAATCATGATGCCGAAGATCGTCGCGAATTCGGGGACCGGCAGGAAATGGCTGAGCATGGCGACGATAACCACCCCAATGCCAATGCCGGAGAGCGCAACACCGACCGGAAGTCCCATGGCGAGAACGGATCCGAAGGCGGCGATGAGGATGATGATTGCGAAGGCGAGGCCAAGGGCTTCGGCGGAAGGTGCGGCACCCTCGGCGAAGTAGAACGTCCCGCGCTCGATGGTCAGGCCGTCTATCTCGGGAGCGTTGGCTTCGATGAACGTGCTGATTTGCTGGGAGTCGCCGGAGGAAATGTCGTTTGGCATGTCGACACTGGCATACGCGACGGCGCCATCGGCCGAGATCTGATTGGCACCGTCTTCTGCATATGGACTGGAGACGGAGATGACATTTGGTTGCGAGGCGACCTGGGCGAGGAGGGTTTCCATCGCTTCCTCGACCTCAGGATCGCGGACGCCCTGTTCTGCCCGAAAGACGATCGTGCCGGTGGCATTGGTGCCCATGCCACCGAAGTTGGCCTCGAGAATGTCGAATCCGGTTCGGGATTCAGACGAGGGAAGGTCAAACTCCTCCCGGAATGCGCCGCCGACTGTGGCAAAAAGCGCGCCACTCAGGACGAGGGCGATCAGCCAGGTCGATGCGACCAGTCGGCGATGGTCATGGCACCAGGATCCAAATCGGGCGAACATCACGAGACTCCATAGCAGTGGACGACAGCAGCCGCCTCAGTATTCGCAATCGGCTGCTCAAGCGCATCATGCATTCGCAGGCATTGGATCTACTCCAATCGCAGTAGATTGGACTGCGGCGATTGGAGGGCGACGATCGACGTCCAACCTGCCAGTATTGCGGCGGGAGACGCATGGTAGATCGAGATGCGACAGGTGAATTGCCCGGGGAGCGGACCGCCAGCACGTGGATGGAACATCACCCGCTGCTGGTCGACCTTGCCATTGGCGTGCTTGTCGTTGGGTCGGTCCTGATCTTCGAGGCCGTTGATGCAGGCGAATCGGGAGCAAGCCTGGATGTCGTCGATGTGCTGTGCGGCCTGATTGCATTTGTCCTGATTGTCACCCGTCGACTCGCCCCGGTTCCGGTCTTCTGCGTGGCGCTGGTGGCGGGAATGTGGTCGCTGGTTCCGGCGGACGACCAGGTGGTGCTGCGGTTTG
>JAPXRQ010000110.1:0-9684 GCA_033813515.1 Thermomicrobiales bacterium | reverse complement strand
GATGGATTCTGATCGCCCTCGTACGGGGTGATTGCAACGACCGACTGGCCATCGGAAACGGCTTCGAAAGCTCCCCAGTGCGAGGAGTGGGACGATCGCACGGTTGGTGATCTCCGGGATGAACGACGAACACACGTCAGGCATTGAGTTTCGCACAGTTGGCCACTTGCAACGCGATTTGGGACAGCACGTAGAGGGTATGCGCCAACACGCCCATTGACGGGGCGGCTGGGCATCTGCACAATGCCGCCCTACAGATCGTGGCGCACATCCCTTGGGCAAACTGCCCAAACCGCATTTTTCCCCACTCTGGGATGATGCAAGCGCGATCCCCAATGCCGAGCTCGTTCGCAGCCACCGCCTGGCTGCTCCGCCCCGATCGGAGGTGAACCAGCCGCAAACCACGTCGCTACCTGCCTCGAAACAAAGGAGCATCCCTTGTGACCGACGCCCCGCGCGTAGGACTCGTCTTCGACGACAGATACCTGCAACACAACCCCGGTCTAGAGACGCACTGGCAAAGCAACGAACCGTATCCCTTCGTTGAACCCACACTGCACAACAGCAATTACCGCCTTGTTCTTCGCGCAAAGCATCTGATCGATCTGACCGGTCTGGGCAAGGACCTGATCCGGATTGATGGCCGGGCCGCGACCGATGAAGAAATCGGCTGGTACCACACCCCGGAATACATCCAGCGCGTGAAAGACATCTCGGCGGCTGGCGGAGGCGAGGCCGGAGGCGGCACCCCGATCGCGGCCGATGGCTACGAGATCGCCTGCCTCTCAACCGGTGGCTGCCTGGCTGCAGTCGATGCGGTCATGGATGGCTCGGTGGATCGCATCTTTGCGAATGTGCGGCCGCCGGGGCACCACGCCTGCGCGGATACGGCGATGGGTTACTGCGTCTGGAACAACGTGGTGATCGCCGCCCATTACGCCCAGAAGAAGCACGGACTGAAGAAGGTGATGATTCTGGACTGGGATGTCCATCCGGGCAATGGAACCCAGGATGCCTTTGTCGGCGATCCCAGCGTGCTCTTCTTCAACCTGTTCCAGCACGGCATTTTTGGTCCGGGTGTGTGCGAACGCGATCAGATCGGCGAGGGCGACGCGGCCGGCACGAATGTCAATATCGCAGTGCCACCAGGTAGCGGGCATGCGACCTACATGGCGGCATTCGAGCGTCTGGTCAAACCGATCACGCGCGAGTTCAAGCCGGACATCATCCTCGTCTCGGCCGGCCAGGACGCCTCAATTTCAGATCCGCTTGGTCGCAATCAACTCGTTTGCGAGTCCTATCGGCAGATGACCGAAGCACTCATCGCACTGGCAGCGGAGTGCTGTGACGGTCGATTGGTCATTCTCCAGGAAGGGGGATATTCGGAGCTCTATGCGCCGTATTGCACGCTGGCGTTTGTCGAGACGTTGATGGGTCGGCGCACAGGGATCAGCGAGCCGCTTTCGTGGGAATACGCGCAAGGCAGACCGGAGACGACGATGGTCGGACTCGACGCTGAAGCGGCGTTGGCAGAACTGGAAGGGCTTGTTGCCCCGTTTTGGAGTTCGGTTTCGGCAGCAACCACCGCGGTTGCTGATTAGCAGAGACAGGAAGAACACCCATGGCACAGGAACTCAGTCCGAAGAATCAATGGCTCTCCCGGCGCGGATTGCTCAAGGGCGCGGCCGCTGCTGGCGCCGCGATGACGATGGGTGGGGCCGCCGCTTCGGCCGCCCCGAATAATCCAGCCAGGCTGCATGCCGCGGTCAATCAGGACGGAACCCCGACACCGGGTGGCACGCTCGTTTGGGGCATGGGTGGCGATGCTGACGCGCTCGATCCGCACACGACCAATGCCTGGGCGGCCTGGCGGCAGGCGACATTCATGTACGAGAGTCTCGTGCGCAAGTCGTTCGCCACGACCGAGGGTATCCCGCCGATCGAGCCGGTGCTGGCCGAAAGCTGGGACCTCTCCGAAGACAATCTGACCTGGACGTTCCACCTCCGGCAAGGGGTGACGTTCCACGACGGCACGCCGTTCAATGCGGCGGCGGTCTATCGCAACTTCGAGCGCAACTATCCGGGCACGCCGAACTACTACGATCAGGCCTGGCACGGCATCTACGCATTCGCCAAGATTGCCAGCGCGGATGATGTGAAGGTGATCGACGATTACACGATCTCGTTCACCCACACCGAGCCGGTCGGAGAGTTCCTCGGTCTGCTTGGCGACTACTACTTCTTCGGCATCATCTCGCCGACGGCGCTCGATACATACGGGAACGATGGCATTGTCGAGCACCCGACCGGCACCGGCGCTTTCACCTACGTCGAGCGGGTCTCGGGCGACCACACCACCTTCGCCCGCAATGAGACCTATTGGGGCGAAAAGGCCTTCCTCGATCAGCTGATAGTGCGCCCGATCCTCGACGACCAGGCCAGAGTGATCGCGATTCAGGGCGGCGAGATTGACCTGATGAGCGATCCGCCGCCGGACAGCATTCAGTCGCTGGTCGATGGCGGCTATCAGCTGTCGCAGGGCGTCACGCCGCAGGTCGCCTACTACTACATGAACTTCAAGAACGAGTTCGGCTCCAACAAGCTGGTCCGGCAGGCGATCAGCCATGCCATCAACCGCGATGTGCTGGCCCACGATCTTTTCCTGGATACGGCCATCCCAGCGTACGGCATCCTCTCACCAGGCATGCCCGCCTACGACTCGACCTACGTCTCGCAGGCGTACGATCCGGAGAAGGCCAAGTCGCTTCTGGCAGAGGCCGGCTATCCGGATGGCTTCAAGACGACCTGGTGCACGACACCGACCGCTTCGGGCTGGCCGCTCGCCGGCATCGTCGCCGAGTACATCCAGCGCGACCTGAAAGAGGTCGGCATAGAGATCGAGCTGGAGCGGACCGAGTGGGTGACCTACCTCGGCATTGACTTCTCCAACCGGCCGGAAGTGATCGCATACGGCACGGCCTGGGGCATGCCGATGAACTACTTCCTGAACATCATCTCGCAGTCGGACTTCCGGGATGAGGAAGCGCCGGGACTCTATCTCAACTGGTACAACACCAAGCAGAATCCGGTTCCCGCACTGGACGATGCCCTCAAGGCCGGAGCGCTCGAGACCGATGAAGAAAAGGCTAACGAGTACTACCGGACAGCCAACGGCATCATTGCGGACGATGTGGGATGGCTGGCGCTGACCAATGACAATCTGCCCCAGATTCTGGCGCCGCATGTCAACGGTTTCGTGCACGCCGTCAACGTCAACTACGGCATGTCGAAGGTTTGGCTGAGCCAGTAGGGCGCAGCTGAACGGTTCGGGAGGGACAGGTACATGTTTGGCCCTCCCGGACACTCCCATCAGGAGGCACGCGCGGCATGGTTGCCTACATCATCCGGCGCACATTGGCATCGATTCTTGTGCTCTTTGGCGTTTCAATCCTCATATTTGTCCTGGTCAAAATCACCCCCGGCGATCCTGCCCGCGCCCAATTACCGGCGAGCGCCACGCCCGACCAGATCAAGGCGCTCCAGCACGCGATGGGACTGGACAGGCCGCTTCCCGGCCAATACATCTCCTGGCTCTCACGGGCATTGTAGGGCGATCTTGGGTTGTCCTATCAACATCGGGTGAGTGCCCTGCAGTTGGTGCAGGAGCGCTTCACCAACACGCTGATCCTGGCGGGCAGTGCCTTGACCGTGGCGCTGGTGATCGGAGTAAGTATTGGCGTCATTGCCGGCACCCGCCCCAACTCGTTCATCGATCGGTTCCTGACCTTGCTGGCGGTCGCGGCCGCATCGGTCCCGACCTATTGGCTGGGGATCGTCCTGCTGATCATCTTCTCGCTGAAGTTGCAATGGTTCCCGGCAACCGGCATGTACAACCCGCGCGTAGACCCGACCCTGCCTGATCTTCTGCGGCATCTGGTGCTCCCAACGATCACGACCGCGGCGGTACCGACTGCGATCATCGCGCGCATGGTCCGATCGTCGGTGACCGAGACCATGACCCTCGATCACGTGCGGACCGCCCGCGCCAAGGGGCTGGCCGAGCGGACAGTTGTCACCCGTCATGCGCTGCGCAATGCCCTGCCGACGTTCGTCACGATCGTCGCACTACAGGCGGGTTACCTGCTCGGTGGATCGCTGATCGCGGAGATCGTCCTCTCGTGGCCAGGGATTGGACTCCAGTTGTACACAGCGGTTGGCGCGCGCGATATCCCGATCATCATGTCGGTGACCCTGCTGGTGGCGGTCATCTTTGTCTCGCTGAACTTCCTCGCCGATCTGATCCAGGCCGTGGCTGATCCGCGGATCCGGCTGGCATAGGGGGCGCGCATGTCTGCTCTCAACGCCACCTCGCTCGCTGCCAACGCAGAATCGTCAGCTGCCCCACTCAAGGAGCGCAACCGAAGTCGGCTCCGTTCGGCCTTCCGCGCCTTCTGCCAGGACAAGGCGGCCGTGGGCGGAGCAATTGTCCTCGGGCTTGTCATTCTGATGACCCTGCTGGCGCCAGTGTTACCGCTGCAGGATCCCGCCGATGCTGATCCGACCCTGCGGCTGAAAGGAATCGGGACGTCGGGACACATTCTTGGCCTCGATTACCAGGGTCGCGACATGCTCAGCCGGATCATCTGGGGTGGTCGGTACACCCTGCCCGCTGCCGTGATTCCAGTGATCATCGCTGGCATCATCGCGCTCTGCCTCGGGATGACGGCCGGATACGCACGCAATGCCCTCGACTCGTTCATCATGCGGATAGTTGATGTGCTTTTCGCTGTGCCTGACGTGATTCTGGCGATCGCGATAGCCGCGGCGATGGGGCCAGGGTTCTTCTCGGTCGTGGTGGCAACGACGCTGGTGATCATCGCGCCGTTGACCCGGATGGCGTATTCCTCGACCAGGCAGCAGCGCGACTCGGAATACATCATTGCTGCCCGGGCGATTGGCGCATCAACCCCACAGATTCTATGGAGACATCTGCTGCCGAATGTCTTCGCGCCGGTTCTGGTCTATGCGACCACGATCATCGGTCTTCTGGTCGTGTTCACCTCAACTCTCAGCTTTCTCGGTCTCGGCGTGGCGCCACCCGCGTCCGAGTGGGGCCTGATGGTCGATGAGGGGCGCAAGGTGATGAATGTTTCACCGCACGCCGCATGGATCCCCGGATTGCTCATTGGAGTTGTGGCGCTCTGTTTCAATCTGATCGGCGACGGGCTGCGGTATGCGCTCGATCCCCGGCAGCATCGTCGTTAGTCGTTCGTATCAGGAGAAGACCATGTCAACCACGCTCACTCCGCCTGTCAAATACGAGAATGTCGATCTGGTCGAGCAGAATGCGCTCGATCATGTTTGGGTCCATTACGCGCCGTGGGTTGATATCGCAGCGCGCGATGGACTGCGGATCATGGTCAAGGGCGATGGCTCAAAGCTGTGGGACATTCATGGCCGCGAGTACATCGATGTCATCTCGGGATTGTGGCTGGTCAATGCCGGACATGGCCGGGGCGAGATCGTCGATGCGATGGCGGCGCAAGGGAAGGACCTGGCCTACGTTTCGTCGACAACCTTCACCACTGCGCCGGCCGTGCAACTGGCGGACACCCTGGCGGAACTGACGCCCGGCGATCTGAACCGCATCTTCTACGTTTCGGGAGGATCCGAGGCCGTCGAGACCGCGCTCAAGATTGCCAAGCAGGTCCAGGCCATGCGTGGCTTCCCGCGTCGGTACAAGGTCATCGCCCGTCGCGGCTCGTATCACGGTATGACCCACGGAGCGATGAGCCTGACCGCAACCCGCAACGAGAACCATTTCGGCCCGTTCATGTATGGCGTCTCGCATGTGCCCCATCCAAACCGGTACCGCTCCGACTTCGGGGTCGAGGGCGAGCAGGCCGACATCATGGCGGCGAAATTCGTCGAGCTGGAGATCGAGAACCAGAATCCGGAGACGGTTGCTGCGGTGATTGGCGAGCCGATCTCGAGCGCGGCCGGACTGCACGTGCCGGGCAAGGTCTACTGGCAGATGTTGCGCGAGATCTGCGATAAGCATGGGGTGTTGTTGATTGCCGACGAGGTGATCAACGGCTTCGGCCGGACCGGCAAGATGTTCGCGATCGAGCACTACGATGTGGTGCCGGACATCATGACCATCGCGAAGGGTCTGACGTCGGGGTATGCACCAATGGGCGCCGCGATAGTTCGGGACTCGGTCTTTGACATCTTCAAGCAGCAGGAAGCAACCGCACTCGGGCATTTGCTGACTTTCGGCGGCCATCCGATCGCGGCGGCGGCGGCAATTCGCAATCTGCAGGTCTTCGCCGATGAGGATCTGGTCGGAAAGAGCGCATCGCAGGGCGAATACCTGCTGGCGCGTCTGGAGGAGTTGCGTGCGCATCCGACGGTCGGTGATGTGCGCGGACTTGGTTTGTTTGCTGGTGTGGAGCTGGTAGCGGACCGGACGACGAAGAAGAAGATTGCGAAGGACTCCGGTTTCATCAAGCGGGTCAACAAGGAACTGCTTGAGCGCGGACTGATCACCCGCCTCTGGGACGTGATTCACGTCGCACCGCCGCTGGTGGTGTCGAAGGAGGAGATCGACCAGATTGTGGCCGGTATCGACGAATCGCTAACAATCGGCGAAACCGAATTCGCCTCGGAGATCAGCGGCTAACGGTCGTAAATCTGCAGCACTGCTGGAGCACTGTAACGGCGATTGCGGTTTCCCTCTGATATTTGCCGCACGACACCAGCCCGCTCCAGCAGGTTTATCAGTCGCTTGGCCGAGTTGAACTGGATGTCGAGACGGGCTGCCAGCGAACTGGTCGAAAAGACCGGCTCGGTGATGATGCTGACAATCGCGCGCTGACCCAGGTCGGATCGCGAGCCGGCTAGCACAGGCAACCAGGCATGGTAGAGCGCGGTCATACTCGCAATTTCCTGAATCGAGCGACTTGCTTCTTGTGCGATTGCATCCACGATGTACGCGATGAGTTGCTCCCAAACGCCATGATTTCGTACGGCAGTGAGCAAATCGATATAGATCTGCCTCGTTGATTCAATTGCTCGCGAAATGTGGAGGGCGGGAACCTCCAGAAGCCCCACATTGCGCAGTTGCAAAAGCATCAGCAAGCGTCCGGTTCGTCCGTTCCCGTCGTTGAACGGATGGATGGTTTCGAACTGATAGTGCGCCATTGCAACCATAGCCAGACGGGGAATTGTCCGGTTGTGACGAATAGTGGTCTCGAGGTCCGCCATGAGATCTGGAACCATCGCAGGCGGCGGCGGGACGAATGTGGCCTGCTGGATCGTGTTCCCGCCAATAAAGACAGCGCGGCGACGAAACCGGCCGGGATCGGTGATGAGCTCGTTCGAAGGTTCCATCAAGATCTGATGGATTTCACGAATGTACGACAGGGTGATCTGTCGATCGCGAGGCTGCTTCCAGATGTACTCAAGCGCGCGCACGTAGGCGAGAACCTCGGCTTCATCGTGCCGGCCCCGAGCGTCTTCATCGAACATCGTCTGTTGCTCGAAGCGCATCAGATCTTCAAAGGAGCTGGCCGTTCCTTCGATTCGGCTTGACGAGACAGCTTCGAGCCGCACAAACGGCCAGACGAGACGGTCTCCAAACGGTGAACGCCGAGCTTCAGCATTCAGTGTGCCGAGCTGGTGCGTTGCCTCCTCAGACAAGCGAACGACTTCTGGCGACAGTGAAACCGTATCAGGCAGAGGGTCGGGCACGAACGAACGAACGGTTACATCATCGAAGCTGCCCGTGATTCGGTCTCGAACGGTTACGGTGAGATCCGTGAATGAGCCCGGTGATCGCTGTCCGTTTTGACTGACACGCATGGGGAACCCCTACCGAACTGCGGGTGTTTCGTTTCCATATTGCAGTAAAGTCAGACAAACTGCAATATGGGAATTCCTTATTGCCACAACGGGTCAGTTGTGGCAATAAGGGTTTTCCTTGTTTCACTTTGTGTCCGCTAGGCGAGGGCGGCGAGGATGGCGTCTCCGGCTTCGACCGTGCCCAGAGATCCGCCCAAGTCGGGCGTGACCTGGCCAGCAGCGGTCGCCGTTCGAATCGCCGCCATGACCCGCATCGCCTCGTCTGGCAATCCCAGATGATCGAGCATCAGGCACGCGCTCCAGATCGCCGCAATCGGGTTGGCGATGCCCTGTCCGGCGATGTCCGGCGCCGAGCCATGGACCGGCTCGAACATGCTCGGTTTGCGCCGCTCAGGATCGATATTGGCACTGGCCGCAATCCCCAAACTGCCGCCAATCGCACTGCCGAGATCGCTGAGGATGTCGCCGAAGAGATTGCTGGCGACCACGACATCGAGCGTTTCCGGCCGAAGTACGAATCGGGCGGCCATGGCATCGACCAGCCAATGTTCGGTCTCAACCTCGGGATAGTCGGCGCGCACCCGATTGAAGACATCGTCCCAGAGGGTCATGCCGTATTGCTGGGCGTTGCTCTTGGTGACACTCGTCACCTTGCGTTTTGGCCGGGTCATGGCCAGGTCGAACGCGTACCGGATGATCCGCTCGCAGCCGACTTCTGTGAAGATCGCCGTTTGGGTAGCGATTTCGCTGCCACGCCCGGCACCAGTGCGACCGCCAACTCCGGCGTATTCGCCCTCGCTGTTCTCCCGGACGACGACAAAGTCGATCGTCTCGGCCGTTCCATGCACCAGCGGACTCGTGATACCTGGCAGGAGTGTGACCGGGCGCAGGCAGACGTATTGATCGAACCCCTGACAAATGGCGAGCCGCAAACCCCAGAGCGATACATGATCTGGCACAGTGGGCCAGCCAACCGCGCCGAAAAAGATCGCATCGTACCCGGCCAGGATATCGAGAGCATCAGGGGCGAGCATGACACCGTGCTCGTGGTAGTAATCCGATCCCCACGGGAAGAACTCGAACGAAAACGAGATCGCTCCGCCCGAAGTGGCGGCAACGCGCTCCAGCACCTTGAGCGCCTCTGGCACCACTTCTTTGCCAATACCATCTCCGGGTATGACTGCAATCCGATACTCCACCTGATTCGTGCTCCCTGATCGTCCAATTCCAGATGTTCGTCATTGTGCACTGCAACCTTGTCGCAGCGCGGTCCCACCCTGTAGGTTTCGCAGCGGTATTTGCTCGCAACGGAATGAACAATGGCCGCGGAACAGCGCTCACTTTCGGATGACATCTATCTCCTCGGCGGGATTTTGGGCGAGGTGATCCAGAGTCAGGCAGGTGGTGACGCGTACGCGCTCGAAGAAGATGTTCGCGCGCTCGGCAAGGATTTCCGCTCCGGCGATGCCAATTCTGGCCCCCAACTGGCGACCCTGATCTCGGGTGTCTCGACCGATGAGGCCGAGATGCTGATCCGGGCCTTTACCAACTACTTTCAGTTGGTCAATCTGGCCGAGGATAACGAACGCATTCGACGCATTCACCGGCGCGAGGCGGCCAATGCCCCGGCGCCCAGACGTGGATCGATTGCCGAGGCGATCGCCATCGTCAAGGATCGCGGCGTGACGCCAGACCAGATGCGCCAGTTGTTGCGCGATGCCCGGATCAAACTGGTCCTGACGGCGCACCCGACCGAGGCTCGTCGCCGAACCACCATCGACAAGCAGGCCCGGCTTTTTCGGATGCTCCGCGATCTCGACG
>JAPXRQ010000109.1:0-10094 GCA_033813515.1 Thermomicrobiales bacterium | reverse complement strand
CTGTCATGCTGGCTGTCGGAATCATCATGATTTTGGGAATCTATCAGAACGCGTTTGCACGTATTGTTTCTATGGCCCCCTGGTCACCGATTGAGCCATCCATTACATGACCGAACTCGCAGTCCCCAAGTCCGGCACCAACCAACGCGGTCCGCTCGAGATCGGTGTCGATCGCGTCTGGCGCTTCTTCTGTTCCGTGCGCGCGGCCGTCTGGGAAGTGGCGATCCTGGCGGTTCTGGTGCTGCTCGGTACGTTGACAGGCAGCGAGGTTCCGCACTGGATTGGGCAACTCATCCCGCCGCTCGATCCCCTGATGGATCGCTGGTACGACTGGAATGTCTTCAAGTCGCTGCCGTTCGCCTTCATGCTAGGCCTGATTGCCGTGGCGATCATGATCTGCACGCTCAATCGCGCTCCGGCCATGTGGCAATCGATTGCGGAACCAACGGTGACGACCACCTACGGCTTCCTCAATTCGGCTGAGGTCCAGCTGAAGACGGCCAACAGCGGAACGGTGGAAACGCTGACGTCCTCCGTGACCGACGAACTGCATAAGAGCCGCTACCGTGTGCTGACCGAGCAAAGCGGGAAGGAAACGCACATCTATGCCGACAAGTACCGTTTCGGCAAACTTGGCACCTATCCGTTCCACCTGGCGCTGATTCTGATCCTGATCGGCGGCATCATCGGCTCACGATACGGCTTCCGGGATACGGTCTTCATCGTGGCTGAGGGCGAAACCCAGCCGGTTGGACATGACACCGGGCTGAGTATCAAGCTGGTCGACTTTGAGGACAGTTACACGGAACTGGGTATGCCCTCCGAGTACACCAGCCAACTTGTCGTCTACAAGGACGGGAACGAGGTCAAGGACGGCGAGATTACGGTCAATCACCCGATGAACTACCGGTCCACCATCATCTACCAGTCCTCATTCGGGCCTGCAGTCAACATGCGGGTGCAGGACGCGGACGGCAACATCATCTACGAAGGGGCGGTGCCGGTCGGTATTGATCCGGATTCGGGATTCACGCTGACCGCGCGGGGCAACCCGGACGCGCCAGCCGGATTCCTCGATCTGCTGCCGGTCGGGAAGCGACTGCTGATTATCGGCCCGGATGCCAACCCCACCAATCAGCCGGAACTCGACACGATCCAGCTCCGCAGCGGCCAGATGTACGTGGAAGTGCGCGATAGCAATGACGCCGGCACATCGACCACACCCCAGATCCTGACCCAGGGGCAGCCGGTGCAGTTTGGCGACCTGACCGTCACCTTTGTGCGGGAAAGCCAATGGTCCAGCCTGCAGATCTCGAACAATCCGGGCATCCCGGTCTTTTGGCTCTCGGCCCTGATGCTGATCGGCGGACTGGCTGTGGTCTTTTACTTCCCCCACCGGCGGATTCGCGGCATTGTTGCGCCGACAGCCGATGGTGGCGCGGCTGCCACCCTTGCCCCGATCGCCCGCCGCGACTGGAGCGCCCGTCGCACATTTGAGCAATTTGCCGAACGAATCAATGCTCGATCACCGGGCATCTGGACATTTATCGTGCGGGATGACCCCGTACAATTGAGCGATACCGCAGTGCCCGAAGGGGCGGACTGAGGAGCAGCACCTTGGAAGGCCTCGTCAAACTCTCGTTCTATTGTTTCACGGCTGCATCGCTGGCCCTGATCGCATCGGCCGTCTGCTACATCATCTATCAGGTTGGGCGGATCAAGGTTCGGCGCACCGCCCTCGCCACACCCGAGGGGCAGACCTTCACCTCTACCACCGCTGAATTGACCAACAGTGACACCGAGGGTTTCGGCCGATTCGGCACGATGTTGCTCTGGTTTGCGGTCTTCTTCTCGGGATGCGCAGTCCTGACGCGCTACATCGCTGCCGGACACGGTCCGTACTCCAATATGTACGAGTTCTCGCTCGGCTTCCTCTTCGCGATCACGCTCATGTACGGGATCTTCGAGAAGTGGTACGGCACCCGGGCCCTCGGTGCGATCGTGCTGACGATCGCCGTCGGTATGGCCGGGTACATCTGGTCGCTGCCCAAGAGCATGCGCGAGGTCGATACGCTCATTCCGGCGCTGCAGAATCGCCCCCTGATGACGGCGCATGTGACGAGTGCCATCTTTGCCTACGCGACCTTCGCAGTTGCGTTCGCGGCCGCGGCGCTCTACCTCATCAATCAGAACCGCCGCTTCCGCTTCCTTCCATCACAGGAAATGCTGGACGATATCGGCTTCCGGGCCGTGACGATTGGTTTTCCCCTCCTGGCCCTGGTGCTGGTCCTCGGATCGATCTGGGCCTACCAGGCATGGGGTTCATACTGGAACTGGGATCCAAAAGAGACCAGTTGCCTGTTCACCTGGCTGGTATACGCCGTCTATCTGCACACGCGGACGCTGCGGGGTTGGCGCGGCAAGCGGAGCGCGATCATCCTGATTATTGGATTTGCAGCCACCATGTTTACCTACTACGGAAACTACTTCTTCGGTGGATTGCACGCCTACGGCGGTGTCTAGGCCGTGGCAGTAAACCAATCCACGTCGGACACCCCACGGGACCAACGGAATGTCATGCGTATCGGTATCGCCCTCGGGCTGGCACTCGCCCTTGTGCTGGGCGCGTGGTGGATTGGCGGCTTGCAGGATTTCTCCACCATCGGCTCCGGAGGATCGAATGCCAAATTGCTGCCCCGGGTTGGTGAGAAGGCTCCCGAAATGACGGCGTATCGGCTGGACACCTCGCTCAACCTGGTTGAAGTCAATCTCTCCGATTATGCCGGGCAACCGGTCTGGCTCAACTTCTGGGCGTCGTGGTGCCAACCGTGTCGCGCGGAACTACCGGACATCATGGCCGCATACGAGCTGGTCGCACCGCAGGGCATGATCATGCTCGCAGTGAGTCTGGACGAACCGGTCGAGGACGCCTACCTCTTCGCAATGCAGAACGGGATGCCCTGGGTTGTCCTGTCCGATCCCAACCGCGCGCTGGTTGGGCAGACCTACAGCATCAGCAATTTCCCCACGCACATCTTCATCGATGCGAACGGGATCGTGCGGGATGTAGAACTGGCCCCGCTCTCGACCGATGCCGCCGTAGCCGCCGCCGAGAAAGCGATCAATCCGGACAGTTAGCCTGCATTAGCTGCCAGCTTTGGCCGCGATGGCCGCCTTCACGGATGCGCTCAACCCCTTCGCCCGCTCCGTGATCTTCGCCCAATCCTTTTCTGCGACCGTCTTGCCATCAACCAGATTGCCGCCCATGGCCACGGCCACCGCCCCGGCATTGATGAAATCTGCCGCGTTCTCCGGAGTGACACCGCCGCTTGGGATGAGCCGCAGGAATGGCAATGGCGCGAGCACATCCTTGAAGTACTTCGGACCGCCGAGGCTGGCCGGATGAACTTTGATGTAATCCGCCCCCGCCTCCCAGGCGGTCAGCATTTCGGTCGAGGTGAATGCGCCCACAACCGTCGGGATTCCGTAGCGATTGCAGAGTTCGACAGTTGCCTGCTTGAAGGTTGGCGTGACGATGTACTCGGCCCCGGCCAGAATTGCGATCCGGGCAGTCTCTGAATCGAGGACGGTTCCCGCGCCGATTGCACCGCTCGATCCAACTGCGGCCCGCACCGCTGCAATTGCCTCGCCCGCCTTGGGATTGGTGAAGGTGTATTCGATTGCCGTTACGCCGCCGGCGATCAATGCCTGGGCGACATCGACTGCGGTGCTGAGGTCATCCAGCCGGACGACTGCTACGATTCCGTGTTCATGAATTTGTTTGCTCACGTAAGTGTCCACTCCTGCCTGTTATCAGCCCCGATAATACCCAACAGCGAACGCACTCGTAGCCGCCAGGATTCGCAAGCATGCGCACGGCCAACCTGACAATCAAATTGGCGCTGCTCTCGGTACGCGGCAATGCCGTCCAGGTTGCGCTAACCGATGCCCAGCCACCTGCCCTGCCAACGATCGACGCGCTTCAAGATGAGTCGCTCGACGCAGCTGCCCGGAACTGCATCGAAGTAATGACTGGCGGTCGCTTCGGATACATCGAACAGCTGTACACCTTCAGCTTCCCGGGTAGCCCCGAGGGAGGCATCGTCATCAGCTATCTTGGCCTCGTCGCATCGAGTATCGACGTGGGCAGAGCCTGGAGGTGGGTCGCCCAAAACGACGCATTCCCGCTTATCGGCGAGCGCGATCAATTGATCCTCGAGTACGCGATGATCCGTCTTCGTGCCAAGATCGGGTACACCACGATTGCCTTCCAGTTGATGCCACCGTCCTTCACCTTGAGCGAACTACAGCAGACCTACGAGTCCATCCTGTCCCGCCAACTTGATCCCCGCAACTTCCGCCGCGGGATGGTATCGTCAGGCCTGCTGAAGCCCGAAAATGCACAGCGCCGGGATGGAAGTCATCGCCCGGCCGCGCTCTACCGATTCTCTGGCGAACATGATCCGGCCTCGTACCTGACCCCTCTAGCCAGGGCCACGGATACCGGACCGGGCAACGAAGGACCACAATGAACGACGCGATCGGTATCGTCGCCGCATTCAGCAAACCGGAAGCCGCCGAGTTGGCGGCAGAGCTGACCGATTACCTCTGTGCGGCCGGACGAACCGTGCTCGACGAAGCGACACTCAATACCAACGGTACGGATGGCGTAGACGCCGTGATGGTACTCGGTGGCGACGGCCTGATGATGCGCGCCGCCAATCAGTTTCCCGATATCCCGCTCTTCGGCATCAATTTCGGCAAGGTTGGATTCCTGGCCATGGTCGAGCAGGCCAACTGGCAGTCGTCTGTCGATCAATTTCTGGCTGGCAACTATTCGATTCAGGACGGCTCGACGCTCAACGCAACTGTTGTTCGGGCCGGGCAGGAACTCGAACAGGGCTGGGCGATCAACGACGTCGTCATTCGCGGTGGCGTGCGTATGGTCGAGATCGAGGTTTACATCGATCAGCGCTTCGTCAACATGTACCCAGGCGACGGCATGATCGTCAGCACGCCACGGGGCAGCACCGCCTATTGCATGGCGGCTGGCGGCCCTGTGCTGACAGCAGGGGTGCGCGGATCGGCGATTGTTCCAATCTCCTGCCACTCGCCGATCCGGACCCCGTTCGTGGTCGCCGAATCAGCAGTCGTTGAACTTGTCAATCGCACCCGGCACGAAGCGCAACTCATCCTCGATGGCCGGCCAACGATCGATCTCGTGGAGAACGATGTGGTCCGGGTCACCCGAGGTGAACATGCATTTCGCCTGATTGCGCTGGAGTCGATGGATTTCTACGAAGCGTTCAGGGCCAAGTTCAACTTCCGGATCCGGCCGGACGCCATTCCCAGTCGCCCAGGCTGACGCCTAATCGTCGGGCGCGCCGTTCGACCCGTTGCCATTGCTGCCATTCATGAACGGATCATCCTCGAGGTGGCCATTGGCGCCATTCGTCGAGACAGTTCCCGTGGCCGCGAAGCGGGTGTTCATCTGCTTGGCACGATGCATCTCGCGCGTCTTGCGGCGATCAAATGGACGTCCCGCTGTCGCCGGAATCGCAGTTGGCTGGGGCACTGGATCGAGGCGGTAAAACGCCTGCGCTTCCAGTTCCTCGATGAGCCTGGAACTCGGCAGGGCCTGGACGGACGGCTGTTTCGGCGCCTGTACAAACCGCTCAATCGGCTGCAGCACCGGTCGGATCGTCGTAACCGGAGCGCCTTTCTCGTGCGCGCAGTATGGGCACACCGACCACGACGCATCGTAGCTTCGTCCGCAGCTTGCGCAGGGTTGCTGCAACTCGGTGTGGCAATGCGGGCAAATCACCCAGTCGTCTTCAACCGTGCGGCTGCATTTCGGGCACGTGTGTACCGCCTCGATATCCTGCAGCAGGTACTCCTCCTCCAGCGATCGGGAGAAGGTGGCATCCAGGGTTTCTTTCGGGCGTAACACCATGTACAGCAGCACGCCGGGAATGAAGAAGAAGGCGGCAAGCATAGTCGAGAAGGCCTGCGTCACCACGCTACGACTGCGGGACTCGATATCGCGATATGTCCAGACGATGAGCACGACCCACAACGCAGCCAGATAAGCGCCACAAAGGGCGATCAATACCTGGAGCGTTCGCGCGACTGTTCCTTCCATGGGACTAGATTCGGTGCTCCATACCCGTCTGCCTACGTGATGCGTTCAAAGCGGGAAACATTGAGTACAAAGAGCGACATTCCGCCCTGAACGATGACCGATTGCTCGCGGATCAGATACTCGGTCGGGTCGGCCCCCGGAATCAGGCTGTCGACCGGCTGCATCGTGGTTCCGCACCGTTCGACCAGGTGCCGAATGACAAGATCAGCCGCGCCGTCCGGCACGCCAATCATCAGTGTACCCTGCCCGGCTACGAGGAACCCGCCCTCTTCATGGATCAATGTCACAGGAAAGCCGCGGCCCGAGAGGTCCTGGAGCAGGTCCGCCGCCAGAGCACGTTCGGTTACCGCAAAGATCAACTTCATTGGGCAGACATTCGTTCGATCACCGAGAGAATCGCCTGCAAGGCCAGTGATGCAACCTCATCAGGCGAACCGGACGCATCGATGACCGTCCAGTTGCGCTCAGTATCGGACAGGTGCAGGTATCCGTCCCGCATGCGTGTTCGCACGTCAGCGGCCAGGCCATCAAGGTGGTTGATATTGCTGGTATCACTGGATCGCCTCTGATGGGCAACCTCGTTGGAAACATCGAAGAGCAACGTGAGATCCGGTTGCAAACCACCGGTCGCCACTGCCAGCACCTGAGCAATGTCATCGGTGTCTAGCCCGCGCCCAAATCCCTGATAGACGATCGTGCTGGCAGCAAAGCGGTCGGTCAAGACGACGAAGCCCTTCTCAAGCGCGGGACGGATCAACGTGCGCACGTGCTCGGAGCGATCCGCGCACATCAGCAGTAACTCTGTCTCGGGCTGAACGGTTTCGGTGCTCTCCAGGACCAGCGTTCGAATCCTGCGACCGAGTTCGGTGCCGCCGGGTTCCCTGGTCGTCAGAATCGGAGTGCCGCGTGCCTCAAGCAATGAGGCGACGGATCGGAGCGCGGTGGTTTTGCCCGATCCGTCCAGCCCTTCGAATGCAATGAGAACTCCTGGCACGATCCTAGACCGTACCAGAGCGGGAGATTTCGACGTACCGGTTTGGCTCCCGGCCGCGACTGCGCGAGGCCAGGTTGTATCGGTCTGCCAACTGATGCTGCAGTTTGCGGATGTACGACTGCTGCGGATTCAGCGATATCGGTGGACCACCATCGATGATCAGGTTGATCGCCTCTTCTGCCTCTTCCATCGCATTGGTCAGCGCTCCATTTCCGGACCCGTTCGACTCCCCTGCATCAGCCTCCGGGACTGGCTCCTGTTTCAGAGGATTCGGAGCCAGGGCAGTCAGCACGTGCTCCATTTGGGTCGCGGTGTTTGCTCGCAGGACATAGACACTGATTCCGCGATTCTCGGCATCGCGAATTGGCTGCGGTTTCTGCCGGTAGTAGTTCTTCAGGGTCATGACGATATCGGCCTCGCGCAAATCGCGAACGATTGTCGCCGAGATCTTGACGTGATTGATTGCCTGCTCCAGGCGATTGCGACTCACCCCAAACGGGAAGATCCGAATCGGCTTCTTCTCCGTTCCTCGCTCCTTGTGTGCGGCCGGCGCGGGTGCAGCCTCGGCCTGGACCGGAGCCGCAGATCGCACGGCGGTGAAGTCCCGGTCGGTGCTGCTCAGGAGCAGATCGCGCCCCGGGTTGCGTCCGCGATCGGCCATGGGTGGTGGCGGCGCGGGCACCGAAACATCGACTCCGCCCGCCTCATTCCGTTTGCGGCGCTCCGGACGTGCCTGGGATCCGCGCAACACGGTATCAACCGTCGCGGCCACGTCTCGATGCACCGAGACTTCGTCTCGACTAATGATCTCGACCATGACATTGAATGTTGGCGGCGCCTTGCGCTCAAGGATCGATTTCTGGGTTCCGCGTCGCCTCGCCTCCTCGTCGGAAAGCGTTACCGACTGGATACCGCCGATCAGATCGGAGAGCACCGGGTTCATCATCAGGTTCTCAAGCGTGTTGCCGTGCGCCGTGCCGATCAACTGAACACCCCGTTCGGCGATTGTTCGGGCCGCCATCGCCTCGAGTTCCGTGCCGATCTCGTCGATCACGATCACTTCGGGCATATGGTTTTCGACCGCTTCAATCATGACGGCATGTTGCTGGGTCGGTGTCGGCACCTGCATTCGTCGCGACCGTCCGATGGCCGGATGCGGGATATCTCCATCGCCGGCGATTTCGTTGCTGGTGTCGACAATCACGACGCGCTTGTTCAGGTCATCCGCAAGCACCCGGGCAACTTCCCGGAGCAAGGTCGTTTTGCCCACGCCCGGTCGACCCAGCAAGAGCACGCTCTCGCCGGATTCGACCAGGTCGCGGATGATGCTGATCGTTCCATAGATCGCCCGGCCGACTCGCACGGTCAGGCCGACAATCGTGCCGGTCCGGTTTCGGATCGCCGAGATACGGTGCAAGGTTCGCTCGATACCAGCCCGATTGTCCTCGCCGAACATGCCGATGCGCTCGACGACAAACTCAAGTTCATCACGCGTCACATCGGATTCGGCCAGGTACATCTCGGAGGACTGAAACCGTGCTTCCGGCTTGCG
The DNA here is from genome assembly GCA_033813515.1 of Thermomicrobiales bacterium. Classification (GTDB taxonomy): domain Bacteria; phylum Chloroflexota; class Chloroflexia; order Thermomicrobiales; family UBA6265; genus DASQCG01. The sequence continues at coordinate 1,406 of JAPXRQ010000109.1, read as the reverse complement.
ACCCAGGTCCATGACGATTTCGATCAACGCGCCGCGCTGACCAGTCGCCAATTCCGCTCGTATTGAATCGGAGATGTGCAATGGCAAGGCTGCCAGCACTTCCTCCAGGTTATCTATCATCTGTTGCCTCGCTGGCCAACCCGCTGGTGCAAAGTAGGACGCTTGTCCAAGGTCGGTCAATTCAACTTCTCCGCAGTACAACGCGAATGACAATCGAATCTACTCAATATCTCTGTCAGGATCATGAAGTTGCCCCCTTGTCCCGTAGTCGTTTCATAAAGGTCGGAACGCGTTTCGGCGCACGTTCGCGGACTTCAATTCCTACCGGTTTCGGCACATCAACCGCCTTGGCCGCGACCTTGACAGCGGTGTACCGGACGGTCAGATCCTGATCGCCGAGAATCGTGCAACCAGGTCCATTCATGCCACCGAGCAGTTCGCTCTGATGGCCGCGAACGGTCAGGAAGATGCGTTTCGCGCCATGTTGGGTGCGAGCCCTCCGGATGACATCCTGCACGATTTCGATACCCGCTAATGCGTCGCCCGGCAGGTACATGGCCTCGATCACCGCCGCATTGTTGCCATTCACCATCCGTGCGTGGGCAACAAGTTGATTGCCCTCTTCAATCACGAACGATGAACATCCGGCAGGTCCCTTCCCGTTTGCGCCGATATCCCATCGGTGGCTCGTCCAGGCTTCGGCGAACTGAACCGATTTGGGAGCACAGGCGTGGTAAAGCTGGTGCACGGCCCAGGTCTCGGCAGCATCCTGCGCTCGCACCCGCGAACTGAGCGCGTACAAACCATCCTGCGGTGTGATTTGCAGGATCGTCTCCCGCATGTACGGCTCGAACCCCGCAATGCGAAAACGCTCGCCCATTTCGGACTCCCGAGGGATCCTGGCGAAGAGTCGCTTCACTCCCCGTGATCCAGCACGTTTGATGCTGAACTCCAGCAACGCATCCACGACGCGATCTGGTTCGGCCACCCCGTCGATCAGCCCAATGGCCACCGCAGTCCACCGCGGATCCAGTGCCGTTTGGCGGAACTGAATCACCCCGGCAAAGTCATCCCCGCCGGTGAAGGCAAGATGCGTCAATGGCCGTGTGCGATCCAGGGGACGCAACGACCTCGCACCGGTCAAAAACACACCGGCCCGATCAGTTTCAACGAGCGGTTGATCAAGATACATGGCATCTATGCGAGATGCAAGCCAGCGCACATCGCGAATCCGCATGCGACGGACCCGCATTGCATCTGGAGAAGGAGGGGACACGCATTCCGACTTTGGTCCGCTGTGGACCGCACCCGCCTCTTCCTGACGGTTCGTCATCAGGATCGTCGAGCGATTGACCTGTGCGCTATCGGTTCGTGTCATGTGGCCGCAGTGTAACGCTGCCTGTGCC
>JAPXRQ010000108.1:0-10122 GCA_033813515.1 Thermomicrobiales bacterium | reverse complement strand
GTCCGGAACACCGTTGCCGCCGCCATCGATCGTGACATCCACATCATCAGGGAGATCGTCTTCGTCAGTTGAGATGCTGATTCGCCAAATGCGGGCGTCATCTCCGATTGCCTGCATCGCGAAATCTGAGCCTTCGGGAATAAAGTAGGCGTCGCCCTGATTGAGGATGGCAGTGGCGGTCTTTTCGCCATCAATCAGCAGAATCTGGCCCTCGGAGACGACGATGAAGCCGGCAGTTCCGTCGCCCGGGTCGTTCACAACGTCGTCTTCATTGATGCGATCGCGATCTGACGAGATGAAGAGCGCGAGCGGGCCTGACTGGATCAAGCCAGATGCCGCGGCGGTGAAGACGTATCCATCGTCGAGCGTATCGTCGGGGTCGGCGAAGGCGGCGATCGGTCGAAGTAAGACCGTGGCGAGCAGCGCCAGCACAACCAGGGCGCGCAAAACGTGGATGCGGGAACACCTTGACTGGAGTGACATTGGGCGATCCTTTTTGATTGCAACGGCGGCCGGCATCCGTCTTTCTTGAACTCGGGGGGATTTGTGATCTGCTTCACATTATGCGAGGTCGCGGCAAATGGAAAGATGGCCGTTATCGTCATGACTCCAAAGCCAGACTCATTCGACCATCTTGCAAGGCGATGATGGATACGGGGCCAGGCAGTGGCCAACCGGAGGTCTGCTGGCCTGCCGAATGGAAAGGTGACTACTTCGTGAGCGGGATGATTGGACCCTGCGCGATGAAACCGGCCAGGGCGGCGCCATCGGCTGATGCTTCAGCTGTGACAGCGTCGAAGAACGGCGATACGTGTGATCCTGGATCGATCGCAGTGCCTTCGTCGGTCAGCGTCACGGTACCAGCCAGCGCGAAGGCATACAGCACCTTGTCGCCATCACCACCCATGTTCGCAGTTGTTCCCGCTGGCAGGAGGCCGGTGTGCACGGTGTATTGCCGAACTGCGCCAGCCGGGATGTCGTTGCCGGTGAGGTCGCTCAGGGTCAGGGTGTATTGATCGGATCGGCTGATATCGCGGCCGGAGACATCCGGGCTGATCGCGACCCGCCAGAAAGCAGCGGGACTGTCGAGCGCGGCAAACGCATAGGTCACCCCAGCCGCGAGCCAGAGCGTATCGCCGGTATTCAGTATGGCAACCGGATCGGATGCGTCGGTGGAGATGAGGACTGTTCCTTCGATCACGATGACAAAGCCGGGGAGCGTTGGGACAGGGTCGCTGAGCGATGCACCGGATTCAACCCCGAGGCGGCCAATAGCGACATTGCGATCGTCGGATGTGGCAGGCAGAAGGCCAGTGGCCGAGGTTGTGAATGCGGTCGTCGCGGCCGGGTCGATCTGCCTGGCCTCAAAGCTGGGTGAGAGGCCGGCCACAGATCCGGACAGGGCAACAGCCACGAGGAACCAACCGATTCGATACCCAAGCGCGCCCACAATCACGTCCTTCCACCACAGCAAAACACTGTGGCTACGGTAGGCAATTGGGTCTGCGAGACCAATCCGTAGGGTTACGGTATTTCGCGCTTCAGGCGGCGATGATCCGGGCGACAACCGCGGTCAGGTGCTGTTGCCAGAGTGCGGCGGCGGCCTCGGCATCGACCGCGCGGGGAACGGCGATCTGCAGGTTGATGCGGGCGCTGCCGAAATGCTCATGGAAGCGCCACTTGACTCTGCCCCCATCGGCGGTCAGGTATTCGAGTTCAGTCGGCGGGGTGAGGATCGAGATGCGGCCGCTGTCGCTGGAGCCGGTGAAGGTGGGTGGGGCGAAGTCGCCTTCTTTCAATGGCACGCCGGCGGTCATCACGCTCCAAACCTTCTCGAGCGGCTGCAGCAGGGTCTGGCGATCGAAGCGGATGCGGGTGCCACCGGGGATGGGCTGCAGTTCGGGCTGATCCTGGCCGAGCTGCGCGATGACATCCTCGAAGACCGCGACCTCTGGCGGGAACTGGGGAATGGCCTCGCCCCGATCGAGGTAAGAGAGCGCGACGAGGCAGGCATCCCACCCGACCGCGACCATGGCGGCGACATGGGGGGTGGGTATTTGCTGGACGATCGTGATTTCGCTTCCTGGTTGGTTGGGATCGATGCTGAGGGTGAGGACGGTGTCGTTTGGCCCTGGAATGGAACCGGCGGGGACGCGGAAGCCAACGGTCTGGTCGTCTACCCACTGCGTGATGATGCCCTGGGCAACTGTGCCATCAGGTGTGCGGATGGAGAGGGCGCCGCCTTCGCGTGGTTCGAGCGAGAGGACAGCGAATGGGAGCCATTGGCTGAGCAGATCGGGATCAGAAAGGTACCGGAAGGTATCGCTCACCTGGAAATCGCGGACCTCGATCATGGTCAGATTCCAGACGTCTTCAATCGCTTCGAGACTGACCTTCACCGCGTGCTCCCTGGCGCCGGAATGTCGCTGCGCCACGGGCAAGGGTGGCAGGGAAACCGGATGGCGTCCAGTGCACAGGTTCGTCCCGGTTTCGCGGGGTGCGGGGTACAATCGGGGCGGACAACTATGCCCGGCTGGCCGCGCATTGCACTTGACGCAACGAGGCGGTCATCGGACACCGGCACACCACCGGGAAACGGGGAGAGAAGAGGAATGGCGACCACGCAAAACTCTGCAAGGAAGCGGAGAAGCGGTGCGTCGGCTGATGCGGACGGAAGTGGCGTACCTGCGCTTCTGAGCCGTGAGCCGGAAGCACAGCGCGAGTATTACCGCAAGATGGTCCTGATCCGTCTCTTCGAAGAAGCCTGCCAGCGCGGATTCCGGGCGGGCAAGGTTGGTGGGTACCTTCACCTCTACATTGGTCAGGAGGCTGTGGCGATCGGTCTGCTGGATGCACACAAGCCCGGCGACAAGATCATCACCGCCTATCGCGACCATGCCCATGCGCTTCTCCTCGGGGCGACCCCGCGCGAAGTGATGGCCGAGCTCTATGGCAAGGGCACTGGACTGGTCAAGGGCAAGGGCGGGTCGATGCACCTGTTCGATGCCAAGAATGATTTCATGGGTGGCTACGGCATTGTCGGCGGACACATTCCGCTGGGTGTCGGGATGGCCTACTCCCTCCGTTACCAGGGGACCGATTCGATCGTCCAGCTCTCGCTTGGAGACGGCGCGATTCACAACGGCGCGTTCCACGAAGGGGCAAACCTGGCCGGTCTCTGGGGCAAGGAGGGGATGAATCCCTGCCTCTTCGTGCTCGAGAACAACCACTACGGTATGGGCACCAGCATTGAGCGGGCAACAGCCAATACCGATCTGGGCAGCAAGTTTGATTCCTACGCCATCCCGCACGAAAAGGTCGATGGCATGGATCTTGATGCCGTGATGGGCGCGGCGCATCGCTCGGTGGCCATGGTTCGCGAGACGGGCAAACCGTATGCGCTCGAGATGATGACCTACCGGCTCTCGCCCCACGGTGCAGCCGACTTCCTGGAGCGGTATCGATCCAAGGAAGAGGTCAAGGAAGCGCGCAAGCGTGATCCGATCAATCTCTACGAGCACAAGCTGCTGGAAAGTGGCGCCGCGACCGAAGAGCAGCTGGATGAAATCCGCGCGGCCGAGAAGGCGATCGTGGACGATGCCGTCAAGTTTGCGGAAGAGAGTCCTGAGCCGGATATCGCCGAGCTGTACACCGATGTGTATGTGACGGATCGGACGGCCTGACGATGGACACATTACATTTGGTGTTCGCCCGGAAAGGACCTGGCGCCGCATGGCTGTAATCACGTATCGCGAGGCGCTCCGCTCAGCAATGGCCGAGGAAATGGAGCGAGACGAGCGCGTCGTCATCATGGGCGAAGATATCGGTATCTATGGCGGCACGCACCTGGTGACCGATGGTCTGATCGACCGGTTTGGCCCGAAGCGAGTAATGGATACGCCGATCGCTGAAGGTGGCTTCACCGGAGCAGCGATTGGTATGGCCATGACCGGCATGCGTCCGATCGTCGAGATGATGACCTGGAACTTCTCGTTTCAGGCCGCCGATCAGATCATTCAGAATGCGGCCAAGCTGCACTACTTCTCCGGCGGGCAGGTGAATGTGCCGCTGGTGATCCGCGGTCCAAATGGCGGCGGTGTCCAGCTTTCGGCGCAGCACACGCACAGTCTGGAAGGCTTCTACGGACACTTCCCGGGTCTCAAGGTCGTCTCTCCGGCCACACCGGCCGATGCCAAGGGAATGATGCTGACCTCGATCCGTGATCCAGATCCCGTGATCTTCCTCGAGGCGGGCGCCTTGTACGGCACCAAGGGCGAGGTCCCTGATGGCGAATTCACGGTGCCATTCGGTAAGGCGCGCATCGCCAAAGAGGGCACCGATATCACGCTGGTCGGGTACGGCCGGCAGGTGAATCTGCTGCTGAAAGTGGCAGAGACGCTGGACAAGACCAATATCTCGGCGGAAGTGATCGACTTGCGGTCGATCCGCCCGTTCGATACCGAGACGATCGTCGATTCGGTGAAGAAGACCAATCGCGCGGTTGTCGTGCAGGAGCAGTGGCGCTGGTTCAGCGTTGCATCGGAAGTGGCTGCCCTGATCCAGGAATATGCATTTGACTACATGGATGCCCCGGTCGAGCGTGTCTCGGGCGCCGAGGTTCCGGCTCCGTACTCCAAGACGCTCGAGGCTGCGGCATTCCCCAACGAGCAGGATGTCATCGATGCCGCCCACCGCGCACTGTATCGAAAGGGATAGGCAATGGCAAACGTGATCATGCCCAAGATGGGCGACGGCATGGAGGAAGGAACCCTCCTGCGCTGGCTGAAGCAGGTCGGCGACCAGGTTGAGGTCGGCGATCCCATTGCCGAAATCGAGACGGACAAGGTTTCGATCGAGATCGAATCGACCGAGACGGGTGTTCTGGCGAAGACGCTGGTTGCGGAAGGGCAGGCCGTTCCGATTGGCACCTCGATCGCCGTGGTTGGTGACGAGGCGGAACTTGGCGCCAATGCAGCGGACCTGGATGCGGCTGAACCCGTGGCCGCAGCGCCGGTTGAGGAGAAGGCGCCCGAGCCTGTCGCTGCGGCCGCACCGGCGGCATCGGCTCCTGTCGAGAAGGCAGCCCCGCCACCATCTGCGCCAAGCAACGGTTCAAGCGAGGCCACGGCTGCACCACCGCGCGATCCCGGTGATCGATTGCGCGCCTCTCCAATCGTCAAGCGATTGGCTGAAGAACACGGACTGGATCTGAACGCGATTGTCGGGACCGGACCGGGCGGACGGATCGTCAAGGACGATGTCATGCCGTTCGTGACTGGCGCGAAGCCTGCTCCAGCGCCGGCCCCAGCCCAGGCAGCAACTGCTCCTGCTCCAGCCTCATCCTCCATTGCTCCGGCGGCAGCTCCATCGGCGGCCGGTACTGCCCGCGAAATGAGCCGGATTCGCAAGACCACCGGCAAGCGGATGGTCGAGGCAAAGGATCAGATCCCGCACTTCTATGTCTCGACGGTAGTCGGGATGGATGCAGCGGCCGACTTCCGGGACACGGTCAATGCCCAGGCGAAGGACGATGCGAGCAAGGTCTCGTTCAACGATCTGATCGTCAAGGCGTCGGCGCTGGCACTGCGCGAATTCCCGAACCTGAACACCAGTTACGAGAACGACACCTGGTACGACCACACCAACATCGATATCAATGTTGCGGTCGCTATCGAAAACGGTCTGATTGCTCCGTTTGTGCGGGATGCCGACAGCAAGAGTCTCGGGGCGATCGCCCGGGCGACCAAGGATCTGATCGGGCGGGCGCGCAATGGCGGTCTCGATCCGTCGGAGTACCAGGGCGGGACATTCACGATCAGCAACCTGGGCATGTTCGATGTTGACGAGTTCATCGCGATCATCAATCCGCCGCAGGCTGCGATTCTGGCTGTCGGATCGATTGCCGAGGTGCCAGTGGTGGCCGATGGCAAGGTCCGCATCGGGAAGCAGATGAAGATCACGCTTTCGGCCGATCACCGTCTGACCGACGGGGCCGAGGTGGCGAAGTTCCTGATGGCGGTCAAGGGGTTCCTGGAGAACCCGATGCAGCTGGCGATTTCGTAGTCGTCAGCCGTAACAAGCCAGTTTCAGAGCAAAGGCGTCGGACTCACCCGGCGCCTTTTCTGTTGCGTGTTTGTAACGGCTTCCGGAATGTCGCCACGGTCTCTGTAACGCCATCCCCGGCAAGATGTCACAGCATCAGGGGTTGATCCCTATGCCATGTCATCACAAACCACGGGAGGTTCCCACAGTCATGGGCGATTCAGTTTCCTACAGCCGACGCGGCGTTTTGGGCCGATTTGGTGTGGCCGGTGGGACCGCCGTTCTCGCGAGCTCGATTGTTCACTCTGGCGCCAGTGTCCTCGCTCAGGATTCCGGCCACGATATGGACATGTCCAACACCACGCATCAGGACAGCGGCGATATGACCAACGACGAAATGGATGCCATGCATGAGGCTGGTGTCAAGTCGTTTCCGGCCGCGACCGAAGGCAAGGGCGGCCAGCCGCTCGAGCCGATCATGGACGGCGATGTCAAGGTCTTCAACATCAGCTGTGATGTGATCGAGTGGGAGTACGAGCCCGGCAAGACGACGGAGGCCTACGCCTACAACAATACCGTTCCGGGCCCGGAGATTCGGGTGACCGAGGGCGATCAGTGCCGCTTCATCGTGACCAACAACATGCCGTTCAGCACGGCGGTTCACTGGCACGGGCTGATCGTTCCGAATGCGATGGACGGTGTGCCGTTCATCACCCAGCCGCCGATCAAGCCGGGCGCGTCGTTCGTCTACGAGTTCACGATCCGCGAGGGCAATGTCGGCTCGCACATGTACCACTCGCATCACAACTCGGCGGAGCAGGTGACCAAGGGTCTGCTTGGCCCGTTCATCGTCGAGCCGAAGGATCCGTCCAGCCGGCCGGCCTTCGATCTGGAATACACGATGGTCCTGAATGATGGACCGATCGGTGGCTTCTCGATCAATGGCAAGAGCTTCCCGGCGACCGAGCCAATCGTGTGCAAGAAGGGCCAGAAAGTGATGGTCCGGTACATGAATGAAGGGCTCATGATCCACCCGATGCACCTGCACGGGATGCCGCAGCAGGTGATCGCGCGGGACGGGTTCCTCCTGCCGCAGGCGTACTTCGCGGACACCATTGAGTGCTCCCCTGGCCAGCGGACCGACGTGATCATCGAAGCAACTGAGGTCGGTGTGTGGGCATTCCACTGCCACATCCTGTCGCATGCGGAAGGACCAACCGGCATGTTCGGCATGGTCACCGCGCTCATCGTCGAAGAGTAGACGCTGCCCATCACCGCCTCACCAGCGGAGAGCGCAACGCCGGGAAAGGAAGGTCTCTCATGTTTGATCGCATCGTGGTTCCCCTGGACGGTACCGAACTGGCCGAGCATGCTCTGCCATTCGCCGAAGAGATGAGTGGCCTGAACGGCGCTCCGATCCACCTGGTCCGCGTGGTCGACCCCATTCCCGGCGGCGCAACCCTGTACAGCGCGATGGTTGATGGCTCTGCCTACGCCATTGCCAACCAGAATGACCGCGAAGAGGCTGAGAAGTACCTGCACGGTATTGCGACAGACCTCATCGAGCGAGGATTCCATCCTACGCTGGAGGTACGGATCGGTTCTCCCACCGATGAAGTGGTAGGGGCCGCAGGGCCGACCGACCTCCTGGTTTTGGCCAGTCATGGAAGAGCTGGACTTCCACGACTGGTGTTGGGCAGTGTCGCGGAAGATGTTCTGCGGCACTCGCCCGCCCCCGTCCTGCTTGTCCACACCGGACATGCTGCCCCAGAGCGCAAGGCGGCCTCAGCGGACCAGCCGGCTGCCTGAGCATAAGACCCAACAGGCTCCATGCGGGGTACTATCCCTGTATGGAGCCTGTTGCATTTCCACGTGATAATCGCGATGACATGTCTTCCCGCCTTGCTGCGTACGAAGCGGCCCTGGCGGTGGCAAGCGAAACGGACCGCGATCAGGTCTTGCGGCGCATTGTCGCGTTGGCCCGGGAGATCGTTCCGTGCAAGTACGCAGCCCTGGGCGTGGCTGACGATCACGGAACGCTGCAGCAATTCATCACCTGCGGGATGAGTGACGAGGAAATCGCGGCAATCGGGGACTATCCGGTTGGCAAGGGTCTACTCGGTGTACTGATCCACGATGGCGAGCCGCTGATTGTCGATGACATCCAGCGCGATCCTCGCTCGGTGGGGTTTCCGGCGCATCACCCACCGATGCGCAAACTGCTCGGCGCGCCAATCAAGCTGGCCGATCGCACCCTGGGCAACATCTATCTGACCGAACCCGACAGCGGCCGGTTTACCGATGACGATTTGCAGACGCTCGAGATTCTGGCCGCGCATGCTGCCAATGCAATCGAGCGGGCGGATCTCTATCGCCAATTGGAGCAGACCGCAACCCGGGCCACCAGCCAGCGAGATCAGCTGACCACGATCATGAACACGCTGCCATCGGGCGTGCTGATCATCAATCAGGCAACGGGCATGATTGAGGATGCCAATCGTCGTGCCCGATTCCTGCTCAGCGGCGATGAGTCCCTGATGGTGCGCGCGATGATTCCCGGCGAGACATTCACGCTGGTCCGGGATGATGGCGTGCCCCTGAATCTGTTCCGGACGTCGGATGCGGCGGCGTTACCCGTGCATTCGGTCCAGGGCGCGATTCAGCGGGCGGATGGCGCGCGGACCCCGGTGTTGATCCAGGCGGCGCGTCTGCCAGAGGCCGAAGACCATCCCGCACCGCGCGTGGTTGTCGTGCTCCAGGACATTTCGCGGATGAAAGATGCCGAGCAACTGAAGGACGACTTCCTGGCTCTGATCTCGCACGAGTTCCGCACGCCGCTGACGGCCATCCATGGCGGCGCCCATCTCCTCAAGAATCAGGGCGAACAGCTCGACGCGGAGACCCGCACCGAATTGCTGGGCGATATCGTCAGCGAGAGCAATCGGCTGGATCAGATGCTGGTCAATATGCTCAGCCTCGCAGCGGCGATGGCCGGACGGGTAACGATCCGCACCGAGCCGGTCATGCTGGCACCGCTCATTCGGCGGGTGGCTGACGAGACCCGCCGCCGCGTGCGGACGATCCAGATGGTGATTGAGGTGCCGCGGGATCTGCCGCCGGTCGAGTGCGATCCGGAAGCGCTGGAGCAAGTGCTGCGCAATTTGTACGAGAATGCTTTGAAATACGGACCAAGCGACGGGATCATTCGAACGACAGCCGAGGTGGAGGCCGACTGGGTAACCGTGTCGGTGATCGATCAGGGCGTCGGCATCGGTCCGGAACATGTCACCCATGTCTTCGAACGGTTCCGGCGGCCGGGGGCAGATCCGACCATCCGCGGCATGGGGCTGGGACTGTATTTGAGTCGATTACTGGTTGAAGCCCAGGGCGGTACGATCAGGGCTGATTCGGCCGGGCCCGGAACTGGCGCAACATTTTCGATTTCGCTGCCGGTGGTAGCGGATTGGGACGTACCTGAACAGCGGGAGAAGCGGGGCGAACAAGCGTGAGACGAATGATTCTGGTGGTGGATGACGAGCCGGCCATCGTGCGTCTGGTCCGGGCGAAACTCCTGGCCGACGAGTTCCAGGTGATCACGGCCAATTCCGGCGAGGCGTGCCTTGCGCTTCTGGAGGACGAGCGGCCCGATTTGATCGTGCTCGACCTGATGATGCCCGGAATTGATGGATTCGAAACCCTGCGCCGCCTGCGTCAGATTGCTCCGATTCCGGTGATCATGCTGACCGCGCGCGCGGCCGATGCCGACAAACTGCGGGGCCTGCAGACCGGTGCGGACGATTACGTCACCAAACCATTCAATCCAGACGAGCTCTCGGCACGGATTACGGCGGTGTTACGGCGTTCGACCGGCGCGATCGATCAGGGGAGCCAGGGTGTGCTGCGCTATCCGGGGCTCGAGATCGATCTGGATCGAAGGCAAGTGCGTGTGGACAGCGAGGATGTTCGGCTCAGCAAGACTGAGTGGGAGTTGCTGACGATTCTGGCCAGCAATGTCGGCAAGGTGATGCTGCACGGGGAATTACTGAGTCGGATTTGGGGACCGGAGTTTCGGGACGAATC
>JAPXRQ010000107.1:0-10164 GCA_033813515.1 Thermomicrobiales bacterium | reverse complement strand
CGATCGCTCCGTGCACCCTCGGTGTGCTGCAGTTCGATACCGCCCGCGTGGAGTGGATCAAGTACCTCTCCGGCGAAACCGCCGATGCCAAGACCGCTGGTATGAACGCGCAGAACGCGGCATACGAGGTCTACAAGCAGAACACGGCAACCCCGACGGCATAAGGCCAGCGAGTAGCCGCCTAAACGCAGGCACGGCCGGCCGATGTGCCAGCCGTGCCTTTCTTTTCAGACCGACCGCGTTTTGGCCCAGCAGACCATTTCTATCCGGAGGTTCCGGTTATGTCGTCAGCACCAGCGCCCGCTCCATCCGATGTGTCGTATCAGGCACAGCGGTCGGGCTGGCTTCGATCAATCGGCTCCTTCGCCAAGACCTATCCGTACTTGCTACCCGCCATCATCTTTTTTGTTGGCTGGCAAATTCTTCCAATCTATAGCGCCCTGCGATTGAGCTTCACCGACGATCGCTTCCTCGACCAACTCCCGGCCAATTTCATCGGCCTGCAAAACTACCGGGATGTTCTCCATGATCGGCTCTTCTGGAAGGGCGTCTGGCGAGCATTCATCTTCACCTGCATCTTCGTGCCCGGCATGATCATGATCCCGATGGTGATCGCAGTCCTGCTCGATCGGGTCGAGAACAAGTTCCTGGGCACCTTCTACCGCATCGTGCTCCTGATCCCGTCCATGATTCCGGCCCCGCTGATCATCATTCTCTGGGTCTGGCTCTATAACAACTACATCGGCCCCATCAATTACATCCTGGTCGACGTTCTCGGCATTTATGACATCCGCTCTCAACCGCAGTGGCTCACCGATCCGCGCCTGACCTTCTTTTCGATCGCGGTCATGGAGTGGTGGTGGGGCCTCGGCTATCACACCATGTTCTTCCTGGCCGGCCTTGCGTCGATTCCCAAGGATCTATTCGATGCCGCCCGCATCGACGGGGCCAGCGAATGGCGCATGTTCTGGGGAATCACCGTATTCCGCCTGCTTCCCATCATCCTGGTGCTCATGGTGGTCCGCTTCGGAAGCGCCATGGCCGTCATCGACGAGTACATCATCGCGGGCGGGTTCGACAAAACGAGGCAGACCTATACCTGGACGGTCTACATGTACGACACGGCCTTCGGCGGCGGCATGCAGTTCCGGGGGTATGCGGCCGCAATTGGCTGGCTGGGTGCGCTCATGATGCTCTTTGTCGTCTGCGGCATGTTTTGGGTATTCAGGTCGCGGGACTAGGAAGGGAGAATCACAATGTCATCCGCTGAAATCGCTTCCACCGTACCCCGCACCGCCGCACCGGCCCAGAAATCTGTCCGCGAGATCGCCGACGCCTGGCAGCCAAAGAAGGGAATCCCGTGGGGGCTCATCGCCCGCCATGCCGTCCTCATGTTCTTCTGCCTGGTCGTGATCCTGCCGTTGACCTGGGTCATCATCCGCTCGTTTGTTTCGTTGCCCGATGGCACGCAGAACGCCATCCTGCCGCAAAACTGGGCCAGTCCGCTGTTCGAGCACTATCAATGGGTGCTTGAGAAGCGGCCCGAGGTGCGCACCAACTTCTGGAACAGCGTCCTCGTCGCCTGCCTGACGGTGGTGGCCTCGACCATCACCGCCGTACTCGGTGGCTATGCGCTCGTCCACCTCAACACGCCGCTCAAGGGCTTCATCACCGCCGTTCTCGTGGCGTCGCTCTTCTTCCCAACTCGCGTCACGGCGATCACCGGTATCTTCGAGATCCAGAACCGGCTCGGCTTCATCAACAAGACCTGGACGCTTGTCTTCCCGTATACCGCCCTGAACGTGGCGATCTGTATCTTCATCATGCGCGGTGTCTTTCAGGGGGTAAATCCGGAGATCCTGCAGGCCGCGCATGTCGATGGCGCCAGTTCGTTCCGGACTCTTGTCGGGATCGTGCTGCCGATCATCAAGAACGGCATCGTCGTGGTGGTCATCGTCAGTTTTGTCGCTGCCTGGGGCGAGTTCCTTCTGGCCCTCACCCTGATGAATGACGCATCGCAACGAACCTTGCCCGTGTTCATCGGCACGGTCACCGGAGGCGTCGGCGGTCTGCTTTGGCCGAGAATTGCGGCCCTTTACATCATGGCCATCCTCCCAGGACTCGTGGTCTTTGCCATCGCCCAACGGTGGTACACCAAGGGTCTCCAGGAAGGCGCAATCAAGGCGTAGACCTTTACGCGACAATGACGCAAGGCGGGTCGGCACCATGCCGAACCCGCCTTTGCATTTGCACCCCACCCGGGAGATGACCATGTCCACCGATCTCACCTGGCTTTCCGCGAATGAGGCCGCTGCCCGTTTCCGCGATCGCTCCCTCTCCCCGGTCGAATACCTGCAGGCCCAAATCGATCAATGGACGCTGGCCGAGCCATCCGTCGGCGCGACCGCGTTTCAGTTCTTCGACACCGCCATGGAGGCCGCCAAAGCCGCCGAGTCCGTCTTCGTGAACAATCCGGCCGATGCGCGCGTCCTTGAAGGCATTCCGCTGGCGATCAAGGACGAGATGGATGTCGCCGGCCAGCCCTGCACCTTCGGCTCCTTGATCTACAAGGACAACGTCGCCGATACCACTGCTCCGCTGGCCGATCGCATGCTCGCCGCTGGCGCCATCCCCCATCTCCGCACCCGCACGCCGGAGTTCTCCTGCGCCGGATTCACCCATTCCCGCCTCTGGGGCGTCTCCCACAATCCATGGAACACGGCATTCGATGTTGGCGGTTCCTCCGGTGGATCCGGAGCGGCGCTTGCCTCGGGCTTGACTCCCCTGGCCGGCGGCTCCGATATCGGTGGTTCGATCCGCATCCCGTCTTCATGCAATGGTGTGGTCGGATACAAGCCACCGTACGGTCGCGTGCCACAGCATCCCGCGTTCAATCTGGACCACTACTGCCACGAGGGTCCGATGGCCCGCACCGTTGCCGATGTCGCCCTGTTCACCAACATCATTGCTGGCCAGCATCCCCACGACATCACATCGCTGCCCAAACCGGCCGATCTTCCCCTCAGCGGGTCCTCCATCAAGGGTCTGAAGATTGCCGTTTGCCATCACCTCGGCGATTACCCGGTCGATCCGGACATGCTCGCCAATCTCGATGCATCGGCCGATGCTCTCCGCCAGGCCGGCGCCACGGTCGAGGTGATTGAGTTGCCGTGGACCCGCGAACAAATCATGCACGCGGCCAAGATCCACTACGGCGCGATCTTCGCCCCCAGTGTCGGGCGGGCTGTGGCCGAATACCGCGACATCATGACCGACTACGCCATCCACTTCGCCGAAGAGGGCGCCGAGGTGATGCAGAACGCCACCTTCCTCGAGGGCATCTCGATCGAAGGGGAAATCTACGCGCCGCTGGGCGAGTTGTTGCTCGATTACGACGCCATGATCTGCCCCACTCTCGCTGTTCCCGCGTTGCAGGCTGGCGTGTCGTATGTCACCGAGCGCATTCCGGTCGCCGGGACCGAGATCACGCAGTGGGAGCATCTGATGACGGTCCCGTTCAACATTTGCAGTCGGCTCCCGGTCCTGGCCGTGCCGAGTGGATTTGCCCAGACTGGCGTGCCGACCGGAATTCAGATCGTTGGGCGCGCCTTCGATGACCTGACCACGTTCGAGATCGCCTACGCCCTCGAGCGCGAACGCCCCTGGGCGCAGACACGCCCCTCCTTTGCGTAGGAGCAAGGGTGAAGGGTGAAGGCGGACGGGTGAAGGACAGTCGCCTCGACATGACCGCCGCCTCCGTTTCCCGACACCTGTTCACGTCACCCTTCACCCGTCACCCTTCACCCGCCCGAGGGCCTGCTACACTGGAATCCTGCCCGGTCGGTGCGATCGATCGGTGAGATCTGGAGGACACATGGCTGGATAACCCACATACCGGAACAAGGTTTGTTGCGTTGCGGTGATACCGTCGCGCTGTGGGGTATTCATGCTATCGGTCAATAACGTCTCCCGGTCCTTCGCCGGGCGGGTCGTCCTCCAGGACGTCTCCTTTGTCATCAATCCAGGTGAGCGGTTCGCGCTGATCGGTCCGAACGGATCCGGCAAATCAACGCTCCTGCGCGCCATCGCGGGGCTCGATCTGCCAGACCGCGGCAGTGTCTCGCTCAGTCCCGGCGAGCGCATCGGTTTCCTTCGGCAGGGCTTTGCGGATCTCGACGATGGCACGCTCGCCGATCTTGCCGATCTCCCAACCAACGGCCTCGTCGGGGCATCGATCCGCCTCGAGGCACTGCTCGCCAGGTCAGACGGTTCGGACACCTGGTTGCCTGCGTACGACCGGGCCTCCACCGATTTTGACGCGCGCGGCGGATACGCGGCGATGGCCGAACTCGAAACCGCCATGGATCGCTTCGGTCTCGGCGATAAGCCATGGACCACTCCGCTCCGGCAGCTCTCCGGGGGCGAGAAGACCCGGGCTGGTCTCGCCGCGCTTGTCTGCAGTCAGGCCGATTACCTGCTGCTGGACGAGCCGACGAACCACCTTGATCTGGCCGGGCAACAGGCCCTCGCCGATCTGCTCGCAACGGTCTCGGCCGGTGTCCTGATCGTTTCGCACGATCGCCAGTTTCTGACCACCGTGGCTACCGATCTGATCATCCTCGACGACGAGACAACCACTGCCCGCATCTTCTCCGGCACATTCGCCGACTACCAGCAGACTGTGGCGCGCGAGGCCGAGGATTATGCGGTCGCCTTTCGCCAGCAGCAGGAGAAGATCGGCCGAATCCGGGGCGATATCTCTGCAGTCAGTTCCCACGCACAATCCACGGAGTCCCGAACGCAGAACGACTACGAGCGGGGGCGATCGAAGAAGGTTGCGAAAACGGCCAAGGTGCGCGAGCGCAAACTGGAGCGCCTGCTGGAGTCCGAAGACCTTCTGGAACGACCCGAGCGCAAATGGACCATGGCCGCTGCATTCGCTCCGGCCGCCGAATCGGGCCGCGATGTGGTGCAAATCGATCGTGCAACCGTGCTGATCGATCAGACGCCGATCCTGAACGGCATTGATCTGCTCATCCGCGCGGGCGATCGGGTCGCGATCACCGGAGCGAACGGCGCCGGGAAATCGACGCTGCTCAAGGTGATCGCAGGCGAACTCCAGCCGAACTCCGGAACCGTTCGTATCGGCGCCAATGTCAAACCAGGGTGGTTCGCGCAAGAAGGGGAAACACTCGATCCCGATCGCACCGCCACTGAGCTCGTCCGGCAGAAGACCCCCTACACCGAGGGCGAAGCGAGAGCCTGGTTGCACCGCTTCCTCTTTACCTCGGCCAATGTCAACAATCCGGTGCGAACCCTGTCGTACGGGGAGCGGTCACGGCTTGCGCTGGCCCTGCTCATCCTAGATGGCTGCAACTTGCTCCTGCTGGACGAACCGCTCAACCATCTCGATATCACCTCGCGGGATCAGTTCGAGCAGGCGCTGGGCGAGTTCACTGGCACCCTGGCAATCGTTCTGCACGATCTCTATGCCGTCGAACGCATCTGCACCCGCCGCATCGACATCGCAAACGGGCGACTCACGGAGATTCTGCTTTAGGCGGATCCGTGACTAACACTAGCACTACCACTAACACTAGCCTTAGGTGGACCCGGCCGCTCCGCCTCCGCCGCCCGCTCCGCCGCCACTGACCGTTGACGACGCTGATCCGCTGGTCGTGGCGATTGCGGAATTGAATGCGATCCAAACCGGGAATCCGGTTGCCATCTGGGATTGCGCAAACGGTTTCAGCGCGATCCCGGCTTCCTGCGCCGCCTCGACCCGCTTGGTCGCCTTGTTGCCGAGGTTCAACGCGACGCTGTCCACCAATACCGCATCCAGATCGAGCGGGGTCGCATGCCGCGTGAGTGCCGATTCCAGCCCGGCCCGGTAGGCCCGCCACGGAGCAGCCACAGCCTGACCGGCAGCGGTGAATGGCGAGAACGTCGCAATCGCCCAAATGCCGTATCCCGCCGCCGCCGCCAGGGCCAGGGCGGAAACGAGCGATCCCCAGTTGGCGGCCATTCCGCTTACAATCAGACTGCCAACCGCCAGCAATCCCGCAACAATGATCATCACCCATATCCAAGTCCGCCGGGATGAAAGCGCCGGATCAGCCCAGCCCGCTGCTCGCAAGCTTTCGCTGATCGCACGCTTGCTCGGACCCGTTTCGACGGATATCGCTTGCAGAGATCGGCTGGAGACAATCCCGTTCTCCGCCTTGCGCTGCAACTGACGCCAAACAACCTGGTTAATCGCAGAGCGTGGTGTACCGCCAGGCATGAGACGCAGCTGCAGGCTCGGTTTGGTGAAACGTCCGCCAGCTGATTCAGGTTCAAAAACGACCAGCCCTTGCTCGCCAAGATGAAGGACCGTCGCCGGTATTGCCGATGGCTGCACTCCGCCGAGCGCCAGTGCTGCGCCAACGGCCGGATGGAGGGTGTCCGGTCGCACCGTCATCGGCGGCAGCGATTGCCCGTTCCAGGCATCCCGCTTGCGATAGAGCCACGTCGTCACACCAGCCAACCCGGCAGCCAATACCAGGCCTACCGGAATCAGCCAGGTCTCCGCGGCGCGTTTCGCCCATTTCGTCGCAGCCGATTGCGGTGGACCATTGAGATAACTGGATTCCAGGCGGGCGATGGCATTTGTCAGACTGGTGTAGACATCGCCATCGCGCATGGGTGGAATCAACGCGTCGTCAACGATTGCCCGCTGCTCATCCTCTGGCACATTTCCATCATTGAGTGTTTTGCCGACGTAGATCCCGGCCCGCGCATCGGTTTCCTTGTCCGGATTGCGGTTGATCAGGATTGCGACTGCCAGATCGTCGTCGATCCCATTCGCCGCGGCCCACGCCTGTTGCATCGCCTCAACCTGAGCCAGCGTCTCCTCCGGCGTTGCCATCAGATCGCGCACAACCACGACAGCGTTCGGACCATTCACCGCCATGGCATCGAGGCGTTGCTGCACATCGGCGATCTGATCCGCCGTCAGCGAGTCGCCGGTCTCGTCGTACACGCGCACACCGGGTTGGAACGACGGCAGGTCCTGCGCGAGAACTGGCCGAACCGCACCGAGCGCAAAAACGAGGAGAACGAGCAGCAGACCGGGAACGAATCGTCGTTGCATGAAGTCACCTCGCCATGTTGGGATCAGCCGAAAGCCGATCCATGGGTCAATCATGCAACGAGACACACAACGATGGCGTGGAGATTGTTACGTCATTCGAAGCGGGTCTGGGCAACCGTGGTGTTGTCCCGGATCAGCCTGGCCGTCCCCAGAACCGATATCCCCGCCATCAGGAGACCTGCCGCCAATGCTCCGAAGTAGCGGGCATCAGGCATGTGAATCGAGCGGGTGTACGAGAGTCCGTCAACGATGAGCCAGGCAATCAGCCATCCGATGCCTGCCGAGAGCAGGACAACGGCGGCTAACGGGACCAGGGCCTCGAACGCAACGATCCATTGCAGGGTCCGTGTCGGCATTCCCATCAGGCGCAGCAGGCCGAAGATCCGCTTCCGTTCCAACATCGCCGCTGCCGTCGCGACGGTGAGGGCAATACTGGCGATGATCGTGGTCACCAGAATGCCGATGTACGAGAGGTTGGAAAAGCTGTTGACGATCTGCATCGATTGCCGATCCGCCAGATCTGCACGGGTCATGACCGGCTGACTGCTTTCCAGAATGGCCGGCAATGCAGTCCTTACGCGATCAATCGCTGCGGCAGTGCCATCGGTGCCGACCAGCACGTAGGCAGCAGCGTCCCCAACCGGCCGATTTGATGGGCCCGGATTCCAGTCGTATTCGGTTGGTACGGTCAGGTTCAGAATCGCTCCATTGGTGTTGTACCAGGCCGCTCCGTTACCCAAGTCAAAGCCGAGTGCCTCCGCGGCTGGATATGCAATGGAGAGATCCCACATGTCCGCGTCGGTAAACGCGACGGTTGCCGCAGTCACTCCGGCGATCGCCTGTAACCTGGTCAATTCAGCATCAGTGACGGGGTGGGCTGGATCGACCATCACATAGACAGCTGATCGCGACAGAAGCAACGGCGAACTCTGCGCTTCATCGATGTCGAGGACCGAGCTGGAAGCTCCGGCGAAGACCGAGACCACGAAGATCGTCAACACCAGCCCGCTCATGGCCCGGAATGTGGCCACCGGGTGCTGCTTGATTCGCGATGCTGCGATTATGCCGGCCGCGGAGCGTGCCCGACGCATGGTCAGACGACTGCAAACCCCAGTCAACCAGGGGCCGGCAATGACGATGCCAAGCCCGGTTAGGCTGAACCCGACGAGAAGCAAGATCTGGACAAGGCGGCCGTCAAGCTGCCCGGATTTCCACGTCATCGTCCCAAGCGCGGTCAGTCCGATTCCGGCCAGAACCGGGGCGAGTCGCAAGAAGCTGGGAGTGCGTTCCATTCGCTCCCGTGCGGCACCGAGTGGACCGATCCCGGCCCGGCCCGTCTGCCAGGCGGCGGTCAGCGTGGCGCCCAGGATGGTCAGGAACAGGGTGAGCAGTATCGTGCGTGCCCCAACATTGAGATCGTCGGTGAAAAACCGGGTTCCGTCGATCGAGAACGTCGCGCCGATCGGTCGCAGCAGCCACCAGGCCACAGCGCCGAGCACCGCCCCTACCAGACTGAGCAGCGCCATCTCCAGCGCCGCCAACCCTACGACACTGGACGGGCCGGCGCCGATAAGTCGCATTGTCGCCAAACGCTCCATCCGCTGGGCGGCGCCAAGCTCAGTCACGATAGCTACGAAGAGCAGGACCGGCAGGAAAAGCGCGATTCCACCAATGATGATCACAGATTGGTAGACATCGTTGGAGGAGATCGTGGTGCCCGCCAGATTGTCTTCGACCCACGCAGATTGATTCGCCAGCATGGCCTCCATCGGCAGCCCAACGACAACGACCAACTGGTCCGGCCCGGCCAGTGCAGAATCGGGGATGACACCGGCGAATGTCCCGAAACGTGCTTCCAACTGGTCCTGCGGATTGCTCCGGATCAGGTCGAGCAGGGCCGGAGACGCGTAGTAGGTGCCGGCGGCTGGCAATGGTGAACCCCAGCCCGTTACTGCAGTTGTGTCGTCGGTTACGGCGAAGTCAAATCGTCGAATGGCATCGGATCGAAAGAACTCGACCGACTCAAAAGCCAGCGCTTCATCAGATCCGATCGGACGGGCGGATTCGGACGGAAAGACATCGTTGATATTGAGCCAGGCCGTACGCTCGTCCCGCCTGGACAATCCGCTGGCGGCGCCCCACAGGGTCAGGAAAAGAACCACACCGACAGCGATTCCGCAGGTAACCCCGAGCGGTCGACCCCACGATGCGCGACTGCCCAGCAGGCTCAGCCGAATCGTCGATGCATTCATGCCGCACTCCAAAGCGAGGCACCGGACATGCGCCCGTCGCGCACAATGACCTCACGATCGGCATATGCGGCGGTTCGCGGATCGTGGGTGATGATCACGACGGTCGTGCCTCGCTCCCGGACCAGATCGAGCATTGCGTTCATCACGACCTCAGCGGCCAGGGAGTCCAGCGACCCTGTTGGCTCGTCCGCGAAGAGCACCTCGGGATTGGTCGCCAGTGCCCGTGCCAATGCCACCCGCTGGGCCTGGCCACCTGAAAGCTCACCCGGTAGTTTCCGCGCCGCTTCTGCCAGGTCGAACTGAGCCAGCTGGCCCATTGCAAGCTCCTGCGCATCACCTCGCCTAACACCCGCCAACAGCAACGGCAGCGAGACGTTATCCACCACATTCAGTTCAGGCAGCAATTGACCGAATTGGAAGACAAATCCGAATCGGGTCAATCGCATGTGCGACCGTTCGCGCTCCGGCAATGCACTGATCTCGATTCCTTCAATCACGACTGAACCCTGGTCCGGTACCAGGACGCCGGCCAGACAGTGGAGGAGAGTCGATTTGCCAGACCCCGAAGGACCCATCACCGCCAGCACTTCACCTCGCATGATGTCGAGATCGATGCCGCGCAGAGCCTCGGTTTGCCCGAAATGCTTGTGGAGATTGCGGGCCGAGACCAACGGTGATTCGGTGGCCTGAGCTGCATCCGGCCGAGTCAATATTGCGGATGTCATGCCTGCGTTACCTCGCTCTCCAGGGCGGAAAGGCGAGCGCTGGTCAGATCGATCC
>JAPXRQ010000106.1:0-10210 GCA_033813515.1 Thermomicrobiales bacterium | reverse complement strand
GCGGCGGCGCGAAGTGCATCACGTCCCATGTTCGGGTCGCGAAGCCGTTCTTCATATTGTTCTCGGTCAGCACGCGCGGGAAGGCGGAATCCTTCGGCCATTGCTCCCGGGTTTCCTTGTTGCGGACCAGATCCAGCGCCCAGACCATGCCCGTGCCACGAACCTGACCGACCGACGGATGCGACTCCAGCTCCTGCAGGCGCTCGCCCAGGTAGGCGCCCATCTCGGCACCGCGAGCGACCAGGTTCTCGTCGTCGTAGATCTTCAGGTTGGCGATGGCGGCGGCAGCGGCGACCGGATGCCCGCCAAAGGTCAGCAGGTGACCGAACGGCACTTCCTGCTTCTCCTTGAAAATATCGAAGACCTCGTCGCGAATGATCGCGGCGGAGATCGGGGCATAGCCCGACGAGAGGGCCTTGGCAACGGTCATGATGTCCGGCACGATGTCGTACTGCTCGATCGCAAACATCGTCCCGGTCCGGCCGAAACCGTTGATGACCTCGTCGCAGATCAACAGGACACCATGCTTGTCGCAGATCTCGCGGACCATCTTCCAGTAGATCTTCGACGGCACGTGCACACCGGCCGCTGTTGAGATCGGCTCACCGATGACCGCAGCGACTGTCTCCGGACCCTGATGCAGGATCTCCTTCTCGATCGCCTTGGCAGCCATGATATCGGCCTGCTCGCCGTCGATCTCGAAGTCAGAGCGGTACCGATTCGGATGCGGCACGTGGGAGACGCCGTACATGAACGGGCCGAAGAACTGCTCGCTCTTGTTGGCGGTCAGGCTCATCGCGCCATAGGTCATACCGTGGTAGGAGCCGCGGCGGGCGATGATCTTGTATCGCTTCGGGAAGCCGCGCATGACCTGCACCTGCTTCGCGAACTTGATGGCGGACTCGACGGCATCTGATCCACCGGTGGCGAAGAAGACGCGGTTGAGGTCGCCCGGGGTGCGCTCGGCGATCATGTCGGCGAGTTGCACGGCCGGAACAGTCGTGTAGTTCATGGAGGAGGCGTAGGCGAGCCGGGCAGCCTGGGCGCCCATCGCCTCAGCGATATCGCGTCGACCATGGCCGGCATTGACGACCCACAGGCCGGAGATGCCATCGAGGAAGGCCTTGCCGTGGACATCGTAGATCGTGCTGCCTTCGCCGCGATCGAAAACGAAGAGGCCGTTGCGCTCGGCCAGATCGATCCATGGGACGTAGTGGATCCAGACGTGATCCATTGCCTGCTGATCGAGGTACGCGGGCGCGGTACCGGAAATTGAATCCGAGACGGCGGCCTTGGCGGTTGCGGCCATTGATTGTCATCCTCTCTGGAGAACTTATGCGCGGAGGGGCAGCCACATTGCTGCCGTGCGCCAAACGGCGAAAGTATACCGAGTCCGCAGCCCCGGGAACCTCTATGATTCCGGCAACATGCCCGCTGATGGAGGATGCAGACCATGGCCGCGCACCGTCGCGATTCGGCTTCCGATCGACAGACCATTTCGTTTACCTGCAATGGCGAACCGATGCAGGGATTGGCAGGCGATACCGTCGCCAGTGCGCTGATTGCGGCCGGCTTGCCGTTCTTCGGCACATCCCCCACAACCGGGGAGCCATACCGCGGATTTTGCTTTGTCGGTCGATGCAGCGATTGCCTGATGGAGATCGACGGGCAGCCCGGCGTTATGGCCTGCCGCACACCGCTTCGCGAGGGTATCGCCGTCTCGGTTCAATCCGGACGTGGCGCGTGGGGTGATGACCGATGAACGATGTAGTCATCGTTGGGGCTGGCCCGACTGGACTGACGATTGGATTGCGACTGGCTGCGGCCGGGCGATCGGTCACGCTGATCGACGAGTGGGAGCAACCCGGCGGTTGTCTGGCCTGGGAAGAGCCATCCCGCGCCAATGAGGAAGCCCGGGCCCTGATTGCGCAGGCGTCGGCCAATCCTGCAATCGAGATCAGGACCAGCACCATTGCCTGGGCCGCATTTCCTGCCGAGGCCGGATTCGATGTCATGCTCAACGTCGGTATGGAAGCCTCGAGCATGTCTTCATCAACACTGGTGCTTGCGACCGGAACCACCGATGTTGTGCAGTCCTGTCCGGGTTCGACCTTGCCGGGTGTGATGACCGAACGGGCATTCCGGATTCTGGTTGCCAAGCACGGAGTCATCCCTGGTGAGCGGATCGCCCTTGTCGGTGGCGCTTCATCCGGGCGAATCGCCGCCGAAGCGCCGCGCTGGAATCTGGGCAGCCGAATCACCAACGTGTCGGCCAAGTGGCTGCAATCGATCAACGGCGCCGAGCAGGTCGAATCGCTCTCGCTCGCGAACGGGACGACGATTGCGGCCGATGTGGCCGTTCTCTCGTTGGGGGAGGCGCCTGATCTTCAGTTGGCCGGGATGCTGGGCACGCCGACGACGTACCGTGACGCGCAACGAGCCTGGTTCGCCATAGATCCCAATCCGCTGCCCGGGCTGCATTTGGCTGGCGGCACCTTGCTCGGTCAGGCGACGCTGCCAGAGGTGCTTGCGTCGGCCAATGCCACCGCCGATCGCATTCTTGGGCAGGAGGTGTCCGCATGAGCACGCAACCGACCTACGCCTGCCGCTGTGAGCGCATCGCGATGGAAGCCGTTGAGCAGGCAATTGCCGATGGCAACCAGACGATCAACGATGTCAAACGGCGAACGCGAGCCGGGATGGGCATCTGCCAGGGCGCGTACTGCACGGCCACGATCGCCGATCGGTTGATTGCCGCCGGTGTCGAGCCAAACACGATCGAGCCCATGACGTTCCGCCCGCCGACCCGCATTATCCCGCTGGCCCCGGTGGCCGCCCGCGCGACCGACGAGACGTGACGGCATCGTTCGACTGGATGCGAACTGTCCTGCGCGCGCTGTACGAGCGACCCGATGACGATATTAGGCGCGCATTGTCCGACGATTCCGCCCGGGCTGCACTGCGCGACCAGTTGAACGCGCTCGATCTGGACAACGGGACGCTCGGTGCGATCCCGCCCGATCAATACGGCGATAATTTGCTGCAGGGCTTGCTTGCCCTCCGCACCAAGTTCGATCAGGAGACGGCCTCGGCCAAACTTGAACTCAACCTGTCGATGCGCGCACGTTCCGGACGATGACCATGACCGCCAAACAGACCGCGATCAACACTGTCGTGATCCTGCTCGTGCTGCTGGTGGCATGGGTGGTCGTCCAGATCCGCTCGATTTTGGTGCTGCTGGTCATAGGCATCCTGTTTGCCGCAGCCATCGAGCCGCTGGTCAACAGGTTGCGGAAGGCTGGTCTGCGGCGCGGGCAGGCAATCGCGGTCATCTACCTGGCGATCCTGGCGAGCCTGACCGTGCTGGCGCTGCTCTTTCTTCCGGCGGCCGTGCGTCAGGTTGCTGATCTGGTCGACAACATTCCCGACATCATCGCCTCGTCCCGAACCAGAGCGATGGGGATTCACAATGAGGCGATCCGCGAGGCAGCGGTCAAGGCCGTCGACGAAATCGATCGCCGCTACCAGGACATTTCTGCTGGCAATGACACGTCGTTCAGTGCCAATACCATCTTCAACTTCGTATCTTCGGTCGGCGGGATCATCGTGACGACGGTGACCGTCTTTGTGGTCGCGTTTTACTGGTTGACCGAAAAATCGACGATCAAGCAGGTGGCCCTGCGCAAACTCCCGACCGATCAACGCCAGCGCGCCTTTGTCGTGTGGGAAGAAATCGAACGACGAATTGGTGGATGGACGCGCGGTCAGTTCACGCTCTGCCTGGTGATCGGCATTCTCTCGACCATTGCCTACGGGGTGATCGGGGTGAAGTATTGGGTGGCGCTGGGCATCTTTGCCGGCATCACCGAACTGATCCCGTTCATCGGTCCGATTCTTGGCGGAGCAGCCGCGGCGATTGTGGCGCTGACCGATTCCTGGCAGAAGGCGCTGATCGTCGTGATCTTCGTCGTCATACTGCAGCAGGTTGAGAGTTCAGTTTTGGTGCCGCGGGTGATGCGCAATGCGGTCGGGATGTCGCCGCTGACCGTGGTGCTGGCGGTGTTGGCCGGGACCGCGCTGTATGGACCGCTCGGCGCAATCCTGGCGATTCCGATCGGAGCCGCCGTCCAGGCGATGATCCAGGAGTTCGTCAGGGATCAAAGCGATGACCAGTTGTCAGTGGATAGTGGGCAGTTGGCAGTTGAATCGGCGCAGACCGAACCCAACTGACAACCGACGACTGACGACCGCCAACTAGTCGCGCGCCGTGGCTATTTCTTTCAGCAGTTCTGAGGCGGGCGGGGCGCCGGTTGCGCGGAAGATGACCTTGCCATTCTTGCCGACGATGACGACCGTGCGGGAGATGTACTCCTTGTCGTCTTCCTTGGCGCCATAGGCCTTCGAAACGGCAAAGTTGCGATCGACCAGCAAATCGAACGGGATGTCCAGTTGGTCGAGAAACTCCTGATGGCTCTCCGCCTCGGCCTCGTTGACACCGAACGGGAGCGTGTCGAGCGCGGTGAAATCGTCCATCACGCCGCCGGCCTCGGTCAGTTGGGCAAGGCAGCCGCTGGTGCAGTCCTTGGGATAGAAGAAGAGGACGGCGCGCTGCTTCCCGCGCAAGTCGCTCAGTTTCAAGCCAGGGCCGGTTGTGCCGGTCAGATCAAAATCCGGGGCCTCGTCGCCCACATTGGCGGCCGAGCCCTTCTTCAGTTTGCTCCACATGGTCATCGGTGCAGTTGGTCCTTTGGTGCAGTGCTACGGAACGGCGAGCATGCGATCGAGTGCAACCAGGGCCTCGCGTCGCGTATCGCCATCCACCACGATCTCGTTCACGATATCACCCGCAACGAGGTGCTCGAGGGTCCAGAGCAGGTAGGCTGGGTGCACGCGATACATTGTTGAGCACGGGCAGATGACCGGATCGAGGCAGAAGATCGTTTTCTCTGGCATCTCCTTCTGCAAGCGATTGACCAGGTTGATTTCGGTGCCGACCGCCCAGGTAGTGCCGGGCCGTGCTGCCGTGATGACATCGATGATGTGCTCGGTCGATCCGAAGAAATCGGAGGCGTTGACCACTTCTTCGCGGCACTCGGGATGGACGATCACCTGCACATCCGGGAAGGCTGTACGGGCCTTTTCGATCTGTTCGGGCGAGAAGCGGGCGTGGACCGAGCAATAACCCTTCCAGAGGATGACCTTCGCATTGCGCAGGGCCTCTTCCGTGTTGCCACCAAGCGGCTTGAACGGATCCCAGACGACCATTTGCTCGCTCGGTATGCCCTTGTGGTTGCCAGTGTTGCGGCCGAGGTGCTCATCCGGGAAGAACAGAATGCGCTCGCCCCGTTCGAACGACCAGTCGAAGACGCGCGGCGCGTTCGATGAGGTGCAGACGATGCCATTGTTGCGACCGCAGAAGGCCTTGAGCGAGGCGGCCGAGTTCATGTAGGTGACCGGCACGATGCCATCAATACCGAGCGAGGTGAGCGCGCTCCAGCAGGCCTCAACATCGCGAATGTTGGCCATGTCGGCCATCGAGCAGCCCGCTTCCAGATTGGGCAGGATCACTTTCTGCTCGGCGCCGGAGAGGATATCCGCCGTCTCGGCCATGAAGTGGACACCGCAGAAGAGGATCATCTCGGCATCGCGACGGGTGGCGGCCTGTTGGCTGAGCTTGTAACTATCGCCCCGGAAATCGGCGAACTGGATGACTTCGTCGCGCTGGTAGTGGTGCCCGAGGATAACGAGTCGATCGCCCAGTTGGCGGCGCAGGTCCCAGATGCGGGCGATGCGCTCATCCGCATCCATCTTGAAATAGGCGCGGTCGATTTTGGACTGGCGGAGCGGTTCGGCGCCGTATTTACGCAGGGTGGGGTAGGCGCCGACGGTTTCTTCCGGGACGCAGGAAGCAGGGTTCAGTTGTGGCTCGATGAACCAGGAGGTCAGCGATTGCCCGAACGGGAGCGATCCGGATTCCGCCTGGGGCGCATCGGATGTGGGACGGGGCAAGGTAGAGACCATCAAGAACCTCTCATTCGCCGCATGTTCGGTCGTGGTTCGACCGGCGGCGTTGCTTCGGTGGCGCTCGGGACCCAATCGTCCAAGCATCGAAGCAGCGTTAATCTAGCGATAATTCGAGTAATTGTCAAACTGACAATAAGTAGTTGGTTGGCGGTTGGCGGTCGAATGTTGGATGTTGAAGGTTGGCCGAAGCGAAGTCCGTCGCATTGGAGTACGCAATCACCGTAGCGCCATCTGTTCCAGCTGATGGCAATCGGGATGCATCGGTTGAGCACACCAGCTCCAACAACCGCGCGTCCGTGGCACGAGCTGGAACACGCGCCGCTACGTCCGGAGGTCTTCGGCAAAGATCCAGCCGATTGGAGCACGCAATCAACGTAGCGCCATCTGTTCCACCCAATCGCAACCGCGCCGTCCCGATTGAACACACCGGCTCCGCGAATGCATCGGTTTGACGAGTCCTTCCGTTCACCGAAACCGCTCTTTTCGAGCCCCTTGAGTGGGCTTCTTTTCAGGTAGCGCGGGGTCTCTAGCCCCGCGCGGTTCGGCCGACCTGTAGCTCCCGTGAGCACACCAGCTCCAACAACCGCGCGTCCAAGGCACGAGCTGGAACACGCGCCACTACGTCTTGGGGTCGTCCCCATCGGACCGGGTTGATGGAGCAGGCCGTCCTCACCAAATATCCAAACCTCCTGGCTTCAACATTCCACCGCCAACCGACAACTGCCAACCGCTAGACTACCCGCCAATACGAATGGAGATTCCTCTCATGGTTATGACTGAAACGGAACAACTTACCCGGGATCGCGTGCCTGTCGCTGAGACCTGGGATCTCGCCACGATCTTCCCCGATCTCGCCGCCTGGGATGCCGGACTGGCTGAGGTCGATGGCAAGGTCGAGGCGACTCTCGCCTTCCAGGGACGGCTGGGAGAATCGGCCGCGACCCTGGCCGGCGCCTTCGAGACCGCCTCTGACCTGCAGCACCTGGTCCAGCGCCTGTTCGTCTACTCCCGCCTCTCCTATGACACCGACACCACTGACGCCGAGGCCCAGCGCCGACAGGATCTGGCGACCGGCGCGGCAATCCGGTCCAACCAGAGCCTGGCCTGGTTCGATCCGGAACTGCTCGAGATCCCGGAGGAGACACTCACCGCGTATCTGGCTGATCCGGTGCTGGAGCCGTGGCTGCACACGATCGACAATGTCACCCGCAACCGGCCCTACATCCGGTCGGCCGAAGTGGAAGTGCTGCTCGCCTCGGCGTCGGAAGTGACCCGGACTGCCCGCGAGGCATTTGGCGCGTTGGATAACTCCGATATCTCGTTCGGAACCGTCCGCGATGAGCACGGTAACGAAATCGAATTGACCAAGGGCCGCTTCAGCCTACTCGAGGAATCCAAGGATCGGGCGGTTCGGCAGGAAGCGTTCGATGTCTTCACTGCTGCCTACCGAAATCACAAGTTCTCGCTGGCTGCATTGCATGCCGGCAATGTCCGCAACGATGTCTTCTATGCGCGCGCCCGCAACTATCCCAGCGCCCGGTTCGGTGCGCTCAATGCCAATGCCATCGACGAGCAGGTCTACGACACGCTGATCGATGTCACCCGGTCGCGGATCGAGATTGTCGGGCGGTATCTGGAACTGCGGCGCAAGATTCTCGGCGTCGAACAACTCGAGATGTGGGACAACTGGGTGCCGCTTTCGGAACTTCCGAATGTCCACTACACCTGGCAAGAGGCGGTCGACCTCGTCTGCGATGGTCTGGCGCCGCTGGGCGAGGAATACGTCTCGGTCATGCGTGAGGGTCTGACGTCCGCCCGCTGGGTTGATGTGCACGAGACCAAGGGCAAGCGCGGCGGAGCCTATTCATGGGGAGCCTACGGGGCGCCGCCCAAGATCCTGATGAACTGGAACGGGACGCTGCACGATGTCTTCACGCTCGCGCACGAGGCCGGGCATGCGATGCACACCTGGTACGCCAATGGCACGCAGCCGTTCCAGAGCGCGGGATATCCGATCTTCCTCGCCGAGATCGCCTCGACGCTGAACGAAACCTTGCTCACCTGGCATCTGCTTGGCACGTTGGGTCCGGATCAGGCGATGGAGCGGTTCGCGATCCTGAATCGGTCGGCCGATCAGTATGTCGGGACCCATGTTCGGCAGACGATGTTCGCCGAGTTCGAGCGGGAGACCCACCAACTGGCCGAACAGAATCAGCCGCTCGTCCTGCAGCAGTTGAATGCGGTTTACGGCGAGCTCTCCCGGTTTTATTCGCCGGGGATGCATGTGCCGGAGTCGGCGGAGACCGGGTGGGGACGTATCCCGCATTTCTACAGCGCGTTCTATGTCTATCAGTACGCGACCGGAATCTCGGCCGCGACCGCGCTGGCGACACAGATCCGGAATGAGGGCGCGCCGGCGGTGGAGCGCGTGCTGAACCTGTACCGCAGTGGCGGCAAGGACTACCCGCTCAACCTGCTCAAGGCGGCCGGGGTCGATCTGACCAAACCGGATGCGATCGAGGCCAGCATGGATGTGCTGGAGGAGAACATCACCCAGATGGAAGCGATCTACGCGAGCGGCGCATTCGAGGGTAGCAACTAGCCGATGGATCGTTTCGCTTCCGACAAGATTCGCGGATTCGGCACATCGGTCTTCGCCGAGATGAGTCGGCTTGCGGTGGAACACAACGCGGTCAATCTTGGGCAGGGCTTTCCCGATTTTGCCGGACCAGAGTTCGCGAAAGAGGCGGCCAAACGGGCGATTGATGCCGATCTGAACCAGTACGCGATTTCGCACGGTCAGCCCCGGTTGCGCAAGGCGATTGCCGCCTCGTTTGCCAGCCGCTACGGGCGGGAGCTCGATCCGGATCGCGAGATCACGGTGGCCAGCGGGGCGACCGAGGTGATCTTCGACGCGATTCAGGCGTTCATCGGACCCGGCGATGAACTGCTGGCATTCGAGCCGTTCTACGACTCGTATCCGACCGCGACGGTGCTGGCTGGCGGCGTGTTCAAGCCCATTCGGTTGCAGCCGCCCGATTGGTCGTTCGATCTGGAGACTCTGCGGTCAGCAATCACCCCGCAGTCCAGGGTATTGCTGCTGAACACGCCCCACAACCCGACCGGCAAGGTGTTCACGGCGGCCGAGCTGCAGGCGATCGCGGACCTGGCCATCGATCACGATCTGCTGGTGCTGACCGACGAGGTGTACGATCGGCTGACCTACGACGGGGCCGAGCATCACCCGCTGGCGCTGCTGCCCGGGATGTGGGAGCGGACGCTGACGATCAACTCGACCGGCAAGACGTTTTCGATGACCGGCTGGAAGATCGGGTACGCGATCGGTCCGGCCTCGCTGAACGCGGCGGTGCGATCGGTCCACCAGTTCGTGACATTTGCCTCGGCGACCCCGTTCCAGGAAGCAATGGCCGAGGCGATGGAGATGGCCGAGACGAGCGACTACTACACGCAACTGCAGCGCGATTACGACGAACGGCGGCAGTTGCTGGATGCGGGTTTGCGGGCGGCCGGATATGACGTGTTGCCAATCGGCGGGAGTTACTTCCTGATGGCCGATATCGCAAATCGCGGTTTCGGCAGTGATGTCGAGTTCTGCCGATGGCTGGTGCGGGAGGTCGGAGTTGCGGCGGTGCCACCGTCGGCGTTCTATCTCGATCCGACGACCGCCCCGTTGTTGGCCAGATTCTGTTTCGCCAAGAAGCCGGAGACCATCGCCGAAGCCTCCCGCCGGTTGTCCGGTTCGCAGCGATAGACCGCATCAACCCGCCGCCAAGTTCGAGGGCGACAATCCTGCCGTAGGGGTTTGTCGCACAAACCCGCCGCTGCCGGTGGCATGGTTGCCGGAACCGGGTTGCGGCGTGGCACCGTGTGTGTCGGAGAGGGTATCGCCCTCGGGCGACCTCGCCGTGGGCGAGACCATGGGCTGGAACCCATGGCACTACATTTGCCGCCTCTTGTAGCGCCGCATTGCGATGCGGCAAGGTCTCGGTCGGGCGGTGGCATGGTTGCCGGAACCGGGTTGCGGCGTGGCACCGTGTTTGCCGGGGGCGACCATCGCCCTCGGGCGACCTCGCCTGGCGGCGAGACCATGGGCTGGAACCCATGGCACTACATCTGCCGCCTCTTGTAGCGCCGCATTGCGATGCGGCAAGGTCTCGGTCGGG
Source organism: Thermomicrobiales bacterium (assembly GCA_033813515.1). Lineage (GTDB taxonomy): Bacteria > Chloroflexota > Chloroflexia > Thermomicrobiales > UBA6265 > DASQCG01. The sequence goes on along the minus strand of JAPXRQ010000106.1, from coordinate 2 downwards.
CG
>JAPXRQ010000105.1:0-10233 GCA_033813515.1 Thermomicrobiales bacterium | reverse complement strand
CGCAAGATCCGTGCCATCCGCGCGCACCGCACCCAGGTCGGCGACGACGGCCCATTCGCCGGCCTCGAACCGGACGTCCTCCAAACCTTCCTCTCGATCGAATCCTGCCGCGTCATCCCTACCCCCTGGAAACCCAATCCCACCGACATTCTCCTCACCCTCCTCCCGGAAGCCCCCAAAGACCACCCCTTCCGCGGCGCCCCGCAAACCCCATCCAACGCGTAGCGCCGCATCGCAATGCGGCATAAACCCACCACCTGTCTCGGCAACGGCCATAGCGCGATCCGGACCGCCACCGCACCAGAACCACACATCTCGTAGCGCCGCATCGCAATGCGGCAAAAACCCACCACCCGTCTCGGCAACGGCCACATCGCGATCCGCACCGCCTCGGCACTAGAGGCACACAACTCGTAGCGCCGCATCGCAATGCGGCAAAACCCACCACCTGTCTCGGCAACGGCCACAGCGCGGTCCGCACCGCCACCGCACCAGAACCACACACCTCGCACCACGCACCCCGTAGCGCCGCATTGCAATGCGGCAAAAAACCCACCACAAATCAAAAAGGCGACCGGCAAATCTGCCAGCCGCCTTCTTGAGGAAGGAGATTTGTGCCCCGCCGGTGAAACCCAACGGCCAGGCACTGGGAGAATCTCTGTTATGCGGTCGCGGCACCCACAGCCTCGGCGCCAGCCTCAGCCTCAACCTGCTTGACCGCCTCGATCTCGAGGGTGATCTTGATCGTGTCACCAACCAGAATGCCGCCCGTCTCCAGCGCAACATTCCAGGTCAAACCGAAATCCTTGCGATCGATCGAGGTCGAAGCCGCGAACGACGCCACTTCAGTGCCCCACGGCGATGTGCCGGTGCCCTGGATCTCGCCCTTCAGCGTCACCGAACGGGTCACATCCTTGATGGTCAAGTCACCAACCAGCTCGAATGCATCGCCGCCCTTTGGGGTGACCGATGTGCTCTTGAACGTCAGCGTCGGGAACTTCTCGACATCGAAGAAATCAGCGCTGCGAAGGTGTCCATCGCGCTTCTCATCCCGGGTATCAATCGTGCTCGCATCGATCGTGACATCGACCGAAGCTCCCGCCAGGTTCGCGGAATCGTAGTTAATCGTGCCCGCAACACCAGAGAAACGACCCTTGGTGCTGGAAATCATCATGTGCTTGACTGCGAATTCAACGCTCGAGTGCGACGCATCGATCTGCCAAACTGCCATTGAACGAAGTACCTTCCTCTTGCTGCACCTTTGTGCAATCTGCGGAATGCGCTCACATTCCGTATGTCACTTACGATATAATAGCCACATGTAGATGTCAAGCCGGGACGTTCCGCCTGATGACATCGCCCTTACCATTGGTTAGAATCGACATTATGAACAACGAGCCAATCCCAACCGCCTTCTGTCCGGCCTTCCATCGGTCGGTCGAACTCATTGGCAAGCGCTGGAACGGGGCTATCCTCCGAGCCATGCGCAGCGGTCGCTATCGCTTCTCCGATATCTCCGAGGCCATCCCCGGCCTGCACGACCGCCTCCTCTCCGAACGTCTCAAGGAACTCGAAGCCGAAGGTATCGTCAAGCGCTCCGTCATCCCCGATACCCCCGTCCGCATCGAATACCACCTCACCCAAAAAGGCCTCGCCCTCGATGGCGTCATGAACGCCATCTCCTCCTGGGCATACGAATGGCTCGAGCACGACACCACCCCACCCGCAGAATCCGACTGCCCGGCGCCCGAACCCGCCCTCGCCAACTAAGGCACTACTGCCAACAGAATCCTTGTAGCGCCGCATTGCAATGCGGCCCTCCACTGGCACGCGCGTTTCCATCATCGTGACAATCACCGCCCCATCCACACATCCGCTTTGCTACCGTGAATGCAATCTGACCAGCCGCAACGCGACCAACCCACGGAGCACCTTCTCATGCCCACGTACCAATTCCACACCGTCGACGTCTTCACCACCACCCGCTTCGGCGGCAACCCACTCGCCGTCATCCTCGACGCGCGCGGACTCTCCACCGGGCAAATGCAAGCCATCGCCCGCGAATTCAATTACTCGGAATCCACCTTTGTGCTGCCGCCCACCGATCCCGCCCACACTGCTCAGGTCCGCATCTTCACCCCGACCCAGGAAGTTCCCTTCGCCGGTCACCCCAATGTCGGCACCGCCTGCGTCCTTGCCAGCATCGGCTCCTGCTTCGATAAACCAGTTGGAAGCACAATGATGTTCGAGGAAGTTGCCGGTCTCGTCGCAATTCAGATCTCCGGCTCCGGTCCAGGCACCCGCGCCACAATCACCGCCCCCGAGCCACTCTCCACCCGTCCGCTGAACCCTGAAATCGATCTATCGGCCTGTGTCGGATTGAATCCGGCCGATATCGCCAGCGAAATCCACCAGCCCATCGTCGCCAGTGTTGGACTCCAATTTGCCTTCGCCCAGGTCACCAACCTCGATGCCCTCGCCCGCGCCATACCGGATGCCGCTGCGTTCACCCGCGCCAACTCGCTTTGGGGCAACCCCGGTCTCGGCCTGAGCATCATGCTCTACACACCGCTTGCCGACACCCCGCACACGGTCCGCGCCCGCATGTTCGCCCCGCTCGATGGCGTTCCCGAAGATCCGGCGACCGGCAGTGCCTCGGGCGCCCTCGGCGGTCTTCTTGCCCATCTCAACCCCAGCCCAGGTGGTGAGTTCAACCTCACCATTCATCAGGGTGTCGAAATGGGACGCCCCAGCCTGATCGAAGTCACCAGCATCAAACGGCAAGGCCGAATCGACACTGTGCAAATCACCGGCCAATCCGTCGCCGTCACGAACGGCACCCTGACCCTCTAGCCAGGGTTTCGGTGCCTGCCGCAAACCGGACTGACAACCGCCAGCCAGACTGTCCCACCAGATCTGTGGACTAGTCGTGGTTATCGACTGGGCCCCTGTTCCGAGTCACAGCGGCCGCTGCGTGTTCAGTAGACCCAAACGCGGTTGTGAAATCGAACCCGTCCGCCAGGCCCGCCAACCGCACGCCATCCGGCAGTGCAAGAGGCGCCTCCGGAGTAGTGACCGCACGCGTCTGTCCCGCAAATTGCCTGGCCATCACTGCCATTGCGAGCAAAGCAACGACGACCGCTGCTGCCATGGCCATGGCCGCGACAGCGATCAGCAGCACAACCAGCACCACGCTCACAACCAGCACAAACTTGATAGGCGCCGGAGGCGCATCGCCCCACGACTGCCTGTCGGCCGATGCGGTCGTCGCCGGGATTTGATGGACGTTTGGTGCTGCCGCCTTGCCGCTGGACAGCACAGGATCGCCCGGCGCCGACATCCGACGAAGCTCCGCTTCCGTCGACCGAGGCACGCCAAATCCAAATGATGGTTTCGGAGGTCCGCCAGCAGGCGACGGGGCAATCGGATTCCATGGATCAACAGCACTCGATCCCCAGTCGGATCGCCTTGCGACCGCCTTCGTCGTTGACGGCAATTCCCTAAGGAGGAGTTGATACTCATCCTCCGAAATGGAAATCTGCGTGCTGCTTCCACAGGCAGGACACACGACCTGGCTCGAAAGCCACGCGGATCCACAACCTGCACAGCAATAGCGATCAAGAGAAGCCCGCGTCATCGACATTGCACTCCTGCGAATGGGCATTTCAAACACGCAATAATCGCATTGTAGCGGTGCGAACCGGCCGACCAAACCAGCATCGGAAGCCTTTCGCCTTGGGCCTCATGCCTACAACGCCCTGCTAATCAACAGTCCCGCAATCAGAACCATCGTCAGCAAAACCGCCAGCAAACTGCACCCCACTGCCGCCGATGTCCCCACACCGACCGTGTCCGATGGCTCAGCCGCCTGCTCTCGCATCGATTTCCGCCTCTTCGGAGCCGGCTTCTCCTGCGATGTCTCGTCAAATTGGGCCGGATCGATGTCGTCCATTACCCTGCACTCTCATCAAGAACCGCACGCTGCGGACTTACCGTCAGAAGTATCAACGCCGCCAGCAAGAGTCCCGAGCCGATCAGCCCGATCCACCCCAACGTCTCACCCAGCAAGACCCAGGCCAGAAACGCCGCCGTCACTGGTTCCAGCAACGACATGATGCTCGCCACCGTCGCCGATTCGGTCTGCAGCCCCCACTGAAACATCAGATACGCAATCCCCTGCGTTCCCACGCCCAGATAGAGCAACAGGAGCCACACCGTCAGCGAAAGCGATCCAATATCGGCCCCGCGCATCACAAACGCGAACACGATCAGATTGACCGGAAACCCCAGGGCCAATGCCGTGATCGGGTGGTATCGCTGCACAAATGCCCGGCTCCCCAGGTTGTACATCGCCCCGGTCGCCCCGGCAAACAACGCCGCCGCCACACCCGCCACCACCGTGCCGTTCCCCGACGATCCTCCGTCGCTCAACGTCACCATCGCGGTCCCAATCACGGCGCCAATCAGCGCCACAGTCAGCGCGCCAGTCAGATGCTCGCCCTGAACCACGACGGAATACAGGGTCACCATCACGGGAATGGAACACAGGCAAATCAGGGTCGCCACAGACACCCCAATCTGATCAACTCCGATCAGATACGACGCCTGCGACGAATAGATCCCAATGGTCAGCACGGACAAGATGCCGAAATCCCGAGGCGGAATCCGGAACAACTTCGGACCTACCATTCGCATCCCGATCAGGAGGCAAAACGGGGTCGCAAACATCGTCCGCAACCAACTCACCTGGAATGCGTTCAGATCGGACCGCTCGAAGATCATGCGGCCAGAGATACCAATCGTCCCCCACAGCAATCCCGTGCCCATCAGGAGCATCAGCCCCTTCCGCATTTGCACCGGAGAACGCCGCACAGCCTGACCCCGTCAAACCCGAATCACCAACCGCCAAGCCACCCGCCTGGCCATCGGGAAATACTACGCCTACCCTGCGGCAAGCGGGATTCACTTCAAGCTAGGAACTCGGCACCAGGGACTAGGGACTCGGAACTAGGAACTCGAACAAACTCCATCACCCAGTTCGTCTCCCAGGTCACCCCACCATCTCCCGAAAACGCCTGCTCCCACCGCGCCGTCGTTTCGCTGATTCCGCTCCAGACAAAGCGCGACAGCACACTCTTCCCGCTGCACATGTCCATGCCGACAAATATCCCCACACCGTTTACCCCAAACGAGCCGACCATCGGCGGGAAGAGTCGCCCGCTCCCACTGTCCACCCAGTGCAGACTCCACTGGTTCGTCTCCGGATCCCAAACACGCAATGTCACCCCATATGCCGCCTGCCCGTTGGCGTCCCAGGTCATCTCCTCGATCTGGCCCGCCCCGCCAAGCAACGGCCGGATCCACGTGGTTGCAGAAAACTGCTCCCATTCCGTGGATCCCACCAATCGTTCTTTCAGGCGGCTGTTCGCGACATTCCAGGTCCCATGCAGGAAGTGGAAATCATGGCGACCGTCCCGGTTACTCACCGTCGCGACCACCGATCAGACCGCTCTTCACCGCACCAAATGCCCGACTCACCGCCGAGCCTTTCCGCCCACTCACCAGGTGATCCAGCTCGCCCCGCTTCACCCGCCGGGCATTTTCCATATCGATCACCCGCCGCTCGCTCGCCACTGCCATTTCGAACAACGTCGCGTTCATTGCGCGTCCTTTCCCATCCTTGCAGCGGTCCCTCACCGCTCCAACTGCTTCCATACTATTGGCGTTCGCGGTCACAATCAGTCCTCATTGTTGGAACAAATGTTTGTCATTTTGTTAAGGCCGCTCCACTACCATTTCCCCAACATTCCGCCACCCTGGAGTACCCACCCATGCCCACTACCGGACCGCTCGCCGGCCTCACCGTCCTCGCCCTCGAACAGGCCCTCGCCGGCCCCCTTTGCACCCGCCACCTCGGCGATCTCGGCGCCCGCGTCATCAAGATCGAGCGCACCGGAAAAGGCGATCTCGCCCGCTCCTACGACTCTGCTGTCCACGGCCAGTCCTCTTACTTTGTCTGGGTCAATCGCGGCAAGGAATCCATCGCCCTCGATCTCAAACAACCCGCCTCGCTCGAGGTCCTCCATCGCCTCATCGCCAAATCCGACATCGTCGTCCAGAACCTCGCCCCAGGCGCCGCCGATCGTCTCGGCGCCAGTCCCGATCAGGTCCTCGCCCAGTATCCCGGCAAGATCTACTGCTCAATCTCCGGCTACGGTGGAGGCGGACCATACGAACATCGCAAGGCCTTCGATCTCCTCCTTCAGGGCGAATCCGGCGTCATCGCCACCACCGGGACCGGCGACAACCTCGCCAAGATCGGCATCTCCGTCGGCGATATCGGCGCAGGCGTCTACGGCGCCATGGCTATCCTCGCCGCCGTCATCGAACGCCAGAAAACCGGTCTCGGCCAACATGTCCAATCGTCGCTCTTCGACGCCCTCAGCGAGTGGATGGGATACCCGCTCTACTTCACCATGTACGGCGATCACCCCCCTGCCCGCGCCGGTGTCCGTCATGCGACCGTCGTTCCCTACGGCGCCTACACCTGCGGCGATGGCGATCAGGTCCTGTTGGCTGTGCAGTCCGATCAGCATTGGACCGATTTCTGCACGATCGTCGTCGAACATCCCGAATGGATTGACGACCCCCGCTTCAACACCGTCCCCAACCGCCGCATCAATCGCGCCGTGCTCGAACCACTGATCGAAGAGGCCTTCCTTCCATATACCCGCGCCCAGATCACCGATCGCCTCGAACAAGCCGATATCCCCTATGGCGACCTTAACACCATCTCCCAGTTCGCCGATCACCCTCAGCTGGCAGGTCGCAATCGCTGGCGGGATGTCAATCTCCCTGGCGGCCAGATGCGCGCCGTCCTCCCGCCCATGACCTTCGACACCTTCGAGCCCCCAATGGGACCGATCCCTGCCGTCGGCCAGCACACCGAAGCCATCCTCACCGAACTCGGCTACACCCCCGCCGAAATCCGCAGAATCACAGCCCCATAAGCCCCACGTACAACCAGGAGCGGATGCCTACGTCAACTCCCATGGCCGCTATTGGTGCCGCCGCAGATCCTTGAGCAGCACAAACAGGTGCATTGGATCCGTCGGCGATTGAACGAAATCAAAATGCTCGTAAAACGATCGCGCCGCCTCGTCCTTGGCGTGAACTGCCAATGCCCGAATCCCGGCGATATCCGCCGCTTGCAGCGTGCGCAAGATTGCGTCCCGCAGCAGTCCCGACCCAATCCCCTGCCCCTGCCAACGAAGATCAGTCGCCAATCGAGCAAGAACCATGAGCGGGATCGGATGCCGGGCCATCCCTTTCACAACGCGATCAGGGGCATCCTCGTGCGCCACGGCACCGACCACCAGTGTGTAAAACCCCACAACTGTCTCGCCGTGGAGTCCGAACCAGGTCTGCGACGCATTGGCCCGTTGATTGGTGCGCGCATACCGTATCAAAAACTCATTGAGCACATGCTGTCCGCAATCAAATGTTTCGACAGCATGAGACTGGTCGAGTTTCTCAATGCGCAATTCGCTCATTCGGGAGCATCGGTATCAAACACGCCTGGCTCGGCAAGCAAACGCGAGAGACGTGGCATCGAACGCACCGGTGCATCCAGGGCGACCAAAAATGCGTCCCAGTCATCAGCACGCAGAACAAACCGCGTTCGATCGGCCAACGCGTCGTTCGCCCGGTCCAGCGCCGAGCCCAACACAAACTCGCTCACCGACTGTCGACGCAGCTCAGCCGCCGAGACAATAGTTGCCTTGTCCTCGGCCGTCACGCGAATATCAATCTTTTCCGATCGCGCAGCCAGAGCCATCTGCAATTCTCCTTTCAACCAACTTGCATGCTACGTCAAGACATTGTCATGACACCAATAATACAGATGAATAGCACTGGGTCAACCTCCAACTTCCAACCTTCACCCCGTCAACGTGCCACTTTTCACCTCCCCCTACCCCCTACGTGCCATAATCGAGGGCGACGAAATGTGCTTCGTGTCACCGATGCCGCCGACGCGAATCCCAACCTGCCAATCTCATACCCAGGAGGCTCCACGTGGCCATTGCCACTGATCGCAAACTTGAGGACCTTTCGATCAACACGATCCGAATGCTGTCCGTCGATGGCGTCCAGGCCGCCAACTCGGGCCACCCCGGCCTCCCCATGGGTGCCGCCGCCCTCGCCTATGTCCTCTGGACCGAATACCTCAAACACAGCCCCACCAATCCGCACTGGTTTGATCGCGATCGCTTCGTCCTCTCCGCCGGTCACGGCTCCATGCTCCTCTACTCCCTCCTCCACCTGACTGGCTACGATCTCCCTCTCGATGAACTCAAGCGCTTCCGCCAACTTGACTCCCTGACCCCCGGCCACCCCGAGGTCAACCACACGCCAGGCGTCGAAGTCACCACCGGCCCGCTCGGCGCCGGCTTCTCCAACGGCGTCGGCATGGCCATCGCCGAGGCCTACCTCGCCGCCCACTTCAATCGCCCCGGGCACGAGATCATCAACCACCGCACCTTCGCGATCGTCTCCGATGGCGACATCATGGAAGGCGTCGCCATGGAAGCCGCCGCCCTCGCTGGGCACCTCGGCCTCGGCAAACTCAACTACCTCTACGACCAGAACCACATGACTCTCGCCGGCAGCGCCAATGTCTCCTTCTCGGAAAACGTGGCCGCCCGGTTCGAGGCGCTCGGCTGGCACACGGTCGCAGTCGACGGTCTGAACACCGACGATGTCCGCCGCGGCCTCGATGAGGCCCTCGGCGTCACGGACAAACCCTCGCTCATCCTCTGCCGCACCGTCATCGGCTACGGCTCACCAAACAAGGCCAATTCCTTCGCGTCGCACGGCTCCCCGCTTGGTCCCGACGAAGTCAAGGCCACCAAGGAAGCCTTCGGCTGGCCCACCGAGCCCGCCTTCTACCTTCCTGACGCTGCACTCGAACGCTTCCGCGAGGCTGTCCCCCGTGGTCGCGAAACCGAGGGAGCCTGGGATCGCGTCTTCGAGGCCTATGCCGCCCAATACCCGGATCTCGCCGAGGAACTGGGCGATGCCATCGCCGGCCGGCTCCCCGCTGGCTGGGATACCGATCTCCCGACCTGGGAAATCGGCTCCAAGGTCGCAACCCGCAAGGCTGGCGAAGCCGTCATCGCCTCGTTCTTTCCCCGCATTCCGACGTTCATCGGCGGCTCGGCCGATCTCAACCCCTCCACCAACACCGGCATGAAGGGCGCGGGTGATTTCGAGAACCCGAATCTCCCGCTCACCGACAAGGTCCAGGGCGCGATGGGCGGCGATTGGGGCTACGGTGGCCGCAATATCCACTTCGGCATCCGTGAACATGCCATGGGTGGCGCGGTCAATGGCATGGCCGCCCACGGTGGGGTCATTCCGTTCTCCGCCACCTTCCTCGTCTTCTCCGATTACATGCGCCCCACCCTCCGTCTTGCTGCTCTCAGCGGCTACCACTCCACCTTTGTCTTCACCCACGACTCGATCGCCGTCGGTGAGGATGGTCCGACCCACGAGCCAATCGAACACATCATGTCGATGCGCCTCATCCCGGACCTCACCGTCATTCGCCCCGCCGATGGCAACGAGACAACCGCCGCCTGGCGCCACGCACTCGAGTCGACCGGCCCAACCGTCATCGTTCTCTCCCGCCAGGACCTGCCCACCCTCGATACGTCCGCCACGACCGCCGGTCCGAACCACGGCGCCTATGTCCTCTCCGGGGCCGATGCCACCGACCTGATCCTGGTCGGAACCGGCTCCGAGGTCCAACTCGCGGTTGGTGCTGCCGAACAGCTCGCCACCGCAGGGATCAATGCCCGCGTCGTCTCGTTCCCATCCTGGGAGATCTTCGAAGCCCAGTCCGAAACCTACAAAGCCTCGGTCTTCGGCGATGGCTCAATCCCGACGCTCTCCATCGAGGCCGGAACCACCATTGGCTGGTGCCGCTACGCCAACGCCTCGGTCGGTGTCGATCGCTACGGCAAGTCCGCCCCAGGCAACAAAGTCCTCGCTGAGTACGGATTCACCGTCGAGAATGTCGTCGCCCACGCGAAGACCCTCCTCGGAAAGTAAAGGAGCCCACTATGGTTCACCCTCGCGTTCAGGCACTCACCGATCAAGGTCAGAGCATCTGGCAGGACGATATCGCCCGCGCCATGCTCACCAGCGGCGCCCTCGCCCGCACCATCGACG
>JAPXRQ010000104.1:0-10268 GCA_033813515.1 Thermomicrobiales bacterium | reverse complement strand
ACCGAGATCTACACGAGTGTGCCGTCGTCGGCAGCGTCAGATGTGTATAAGAGACAGGCGCCACCCGGCGGATCAGTTTGACGATCTCATCCTGCTGGGCGTCCTTGGTGCAATAGGCGGCGGCGCCAACCCGGATGGCGTGGAACAACTGCTCGTCGTCCTCATGCATGGTCAGAACCACGACGCCGGTCTGCGGATGGCGGCGGCGAATGATGCGCGTCACCTCCAACCCGTTCATCTGCGGCATATTGATGTCGATCAGGACGACATCCGGCACGAGCAGATCAGCCTGCTGAACGGCCATCTGGCCATCCGTTGCTTCGCCCACGACCAGGATATCCGGCTCGGCTTCCAGGCCCCAGCGCACGCCGCGGCGGAAGAGGGGATGGTCGTCAACGATGAGAACCTGAATCCGATTCACGACGGAGCTCCTTCTACAAACTGACCGGAAGGAAACCAAATCCCGCCGGGAATCGAACGCGAAACGAACAAGTGCAGTCAGTCGCCCCGGCCGCTGAGGCTACCTGTGCCTCCAACCGAGGGAACAATCAGGGTGATGGTCGAGCCAGCGCCTGGGCTGCTCTCGACATTGAAGGTGGCGTGGATGGCTGCAGCACGCTCGCGCATGCCCATCAGTCCGGCGCCCGAGGTGAGCTTGGGAGAGACGAGGGCCGGATCAAAGCCGACACCGTTATCGCTGACCCGAACGACGAGGTCGGTTCGGTCCAGATGGATGGTGATCTCCACCGAGCAGTCGTTGCCGGCGTGCTGGTGGATGTTCTGCAGCGATTGCATGACGATCCGGTAGACGGCCAGTTCCTGCTCGGCCGAAAGCCGCGGCATGCTGCTGTCGAGACTGGCGTTCACCTTGTGGCCAAAGAATCGGCCCCAGTCGTCAATGCTGCGCTGGAGCGTCGGCCCGAGACCATAGTCTTCGAGCGTGGTGGGCCGCAAATCAAACATGAACCGGCGGACTTCGGTGTTGCCTTCGAGGAGCAGTTCCTTCAGTCGCATCAGTTCTTCATCCAGCGCCGTCGGATTGCGTTTCACAATCTGCTCGATGATCTGGACGTGGTAGTGGGCATTGACCAGAACCTGGGCCGGACCGTCGTGGATTTCCCGGGCCAGTTTGCGCCGTTCATCCTCGCGGGCGGCGATCATCGCGGCCTGCATCCCTTCCTGCCTGGCATCGAGGGTTGTGGTCAGCGGTGATTCCTCAATAAAGTAGTGGGATGCCGCATCAAGAGATGAATGGATCGATTGCAGGCTGGTGACCAGTTTGCTGGCCTTGTCCGCGTTGAGCGCCATGCGAGCGACATCAGCGCGCATGCTCTCGATATCGATCAGACCGCCAGCGAAGCGGATTGGTCCGGTGGTGCCATCGGTCAGGCCGGATTCCAGTGCGAACTGGCCGAGGAACTGATCGAGTTCCGAGCGGACCTGATCGGTTTGATCAGCAATGGATTGGGCTTCGTCAAGAAGGAGGGCGATCTTTGCGAGGGCATCGGCGGAAACGTCAGCGGCACGGGAGAGAATGTCTCCCATCCAGTCGTTCACATCAAAAGCCTGCATAGCCGGAGCGCTCAAACAGGGTCCCTGCCGATCGGAATCACCAGTTGGTTCGACCTCGGGGGCACGAACCGGAGTCACGGGTATGCTGAAACGGTACCTTCGGACGGGTGTGCGGACATGCGCCCGCGTAGCCCGGAAGTCCCGGTTCCAATGTTCTCTCCTATACGAACATTGTGTACGTACAGTATTACATATGCGGAAAATTGTCGAGCGGGTAGGACTATCGGGGCGCGCTGATCGCGGTTGTCTCGAGGCGAGTGATCAGATTGATATCCAGCAGATACTGGATCGACTCTATGACCTCGACCTCCGAGAGAATGGCCCGGGCAGCAATCTGGGTCAGGGTACCGGCCTCAGCAGTGGAGACGACCACGCGCCATTGGGTCGGAGAGACCCGCACGCTCGCCCGAGGTGCCCGGTTGTTGCGCACGAACCGACTCTGGCGGCTGGGAATTGCCTCCACGGCGCGCGCCCAGGCTTCGCTCCAGCGTGTTCCCTCGAGCACGGCCCGATCGGCAGACACCCGCACCGGCAACCATTGGCCCTCGGGCGGCGCAGATTGCCGAAAGCGGAACTTGCCGTCGCGCACATCGAAAAGCGAATACAGCAGGCGCTCGACCTGGCGGGAGACAAATGCCGTCCATTCGTCTGCAGTCATGTAGCCGCCGGTCAGGATTGCGGCCCGGAGATCCTGGATGTTGCTGTTGACTGCCAGCAGGCCGGTGAGGACGTTATCCGGCAGGAGTTGGCTCTCGCGCAGTTCGTTGGCCAGGGTCCAGCCGTCGGAGGTCAGACCGGTGATGGTGCCCGATGTAAAGACAATGCCGTACACCCCTTCGCGCCGGACAATTTCCAGCACACCGGAGCGGGATCCCAACGAGATGAACTGCAGAATTTCCGCCAGGGGAAATTCGCGCATATCGCCTTCCAAAGCAGTGTCCTCAGTACGCGCGGGCGCGGGAATGGCAAGACGCCATACCAACTGGATTGAGCATACGGTTTGTTATGCGTACTTCCCATGGGAGCTTGGTAGCACTCGCCCGCGCGGGAGCGGTACTGGTATACCGGGAAGGGAGGTTGGAGTCCGGAGGTTGGATGTCGAACGTCACCAGATGACTGACGACTTTCCGGGCTACGGGCTACGGGCTACGGATCACGGACTACGGGCTAATTGCCCAACCGCGCGCCCGTCTCGGGATTGAAGAAGTGCGCCTCAGGTCCGACGACCGAGATCGGCACCGTGTCGCCCACCGCAACCGATGGCACGCCAGGCACACTCGCCCGCAACAATCGCTCGCCGAGGACCAGATCTACATAGGAGACGGGTCCGACCAGTTCGATCAATTCCACGCGCGCCATCAGGTTGCTTTCTGGCTGGCCAAGCACAATATGCTCGGGCCGCACACCCACGATGACCGACCTGGCTGTCCCCGCAACATTGGCCGCGGTTGCTCCTCCAATCGGTATAGATGCGCCGGCGACCGCCAGTACGGCTCCGTCACCCTCTGCCCGGAGATCTCCGCTCATGAAATTCATGCGGGGATTGCCGATGAAGCCGGCGACGAAGGTGTTCTTCGGGCGCGAATAGGTCGCCTGTGGCGTATCGAATTGCTGCAGGACGCCGTCCCGCATGATCGCGATCCGATCAGAGAGGACCATCGCCTCTTCCTGATCGTGCGTGACGAAGACGGTGGTCTTGCCGAGTTCCCGCTGCAGCCGTTTGATTTCGGTCCGCGTGTTGACCCGCAACAGGGCATCGAGGTTGCTGAGCGGTTCGTCCATCAGAAAGACACTGGCATTGCGCACCAGGGCCCGGCCCAGCGCCACCCGCTGCCGTTGTCCACCCGAGAGCTGCGCTGGTCGGCGATTGAGGTAGCGGGTGATATCCAGCACTTCGGCAACCTGACCGACCCGCTGTTTGGTTTCGGACTTGCTGGTTTTGCGCATCTTGAGGGCGAAAGCCAGGTTGTCATAGACCGACATGTGCGGATAGAGCGCGTAGTCCTGAAAGACAAGCGCTGCATCCCGCTCCTTCGGGGTCAATTGCGTGACCGGCGTCCCGTCGAACAGGATCTCGCCCGATGTGACCTCTTCCAGCCCCGCGATGCAGTACAGCGTGGTGCTCTTGCCGCAGCCGGACGGTCCGAGGAGGGTCACGAAGGAGCCGTCCTCGATTTCCAGCGAGACATCGTCGACTGCCTTCACATCACGGAAATGTTTGCTCAGATTAACCAGTGATACGCGCGCCATGTACGAGAACTCCACCTGCGAATAGAGGGCGAACTATCCCTTGACCGATCCGGCGGTCAGACCCTGGACGAGATACCGTTGGAAGATGAATGCCAATGCCACAGGCGGCAGAATTGCCAGAATTCCTGCGGCGAACAATGTGCCGTAGTTCTGGGGACCGTACGCGACCACGGCGAAGAGCTGTGCGATGACGTACGTGATCGTCATCGAGTCCTTGTCCTGGGCCAGATTGAGGGCAAAGATGAACTCGTTCCAGGCGGCGATGAAGCAGAAGATGCCCGACGCAATCAGCCCGGGCACCGCCAACGGCAATACAACGCGGTAAAGCGTCTGGAAACGGCTGCAGCCGTCGATCGCCGCCGCCCGCTCCAGGTTCGAGGGGATCGTCTCGAAGTACGCCTTCATCACCCAAAGCACGAGCGGTATCGAGAAGCTCGAGTAACTGATGATCAGCGCCCACTTTGTATTGGCCAGGCGATAGTCCGTGAACGGGATCGTCTTGCTGAACAGGATGAACCACGGCACCAGAATCGCCAGTCCAGGGATCATGCGGGTCATCATCAGCGCGATCAGGGTTGGCTGCAGGAATTTGACATGGCTGTAGCGGGCATAGGCATACCCCGCCAGCGAGCCAACCGCCAGACAAATGATCGTCACGGACGAGGCGACGATGAAACTGTTGATGAGGGCGTCCGGCACCCGCTGGGCAACGAGGGGTACCCCGGCCGTATCTGCTGCAGTCGCACCCGTGAAGATGCGCGAGAAGTTATCGAAGGTGGCGTTCGGGATGAACTTCGGCGGCTTGCTCAGCAAATCCGTGAACGGGGAGACGCTGAGGATGACCAGCCAGACAACCGGCGCCAGCGACCAGATGGCGATCAGGGTGACTGGCAAATAGATGAGGCGTTTCGAGATCGCCTGCCACCAACCGGAGGTCTTCCAGGAACTGGTGGGCGGCGCAAACGGGGCGCGATCCATCAGATCGGCCAACTTCTGCATGGCGCTGGCCTCGGCCGTCGTGCGGCGCTCCAGGTCGCGGCGCAGATCTTCGACTGATGCCTCACCAGTGCCAATCAGGTCGAACGACTGGGACGGCTTGCGATCGAGCAGTGTCATGTAAATGAAGGCCAGGATCAGGCAGATCACGGTCAGCATGAGCAGGATTGCGGTGCCCTGCCCGAACTGGAAGAACGTGAAGGTCGTGTTGTATCCGAGCCAGGAGAAGACCGTTGTGTCTGTCCCCGGGCCGCCCTTGGTCAGGAAGTAGATCAGGTCGAACGCCATGATCCCGTTGATGGATGCCAGGATCAGGACGAGGAGGATCATCGAACGGAGCCACGGCAGGGTGATATAGCGGAAGCGGGCAATAGCGCCAGCACCATCCATTTTTGCGGCCGAATAGAGATTCTGGGGAACGGACTGCAGCGCGGCCAACAGGAAGAGGGCCGTCATCGGGGCGCTGTTCCAGACAAACGCGAAGACCACGAGATAGAGCGAGCCCGGACCGAAAACCGGTCCAAAATCCCACCTGCTCAGCCAGGCCTGATAGGTATCGATCAGGCCGACCTTGTAGAGCACACCGTTCAGGGTGCCGTAGCCGCCGTCATAAATCCACGCCCACAGCACGCCAACGACCGTGCCCGACATTGCCCATGGAACCAGGATCGTGCTGCGGAGCACGGCCCGGCCACGGAAATGCTGATTAAGAACGAGGGCCATGATCAGGCCGAAAACCAGCGAAAGCACCGTCGACGCGACAGCGAACCTGGCCGTGACCAGCATCGCCTTGTGGAACTCGTCGCTGGTCAGAATCGTCCGGTAGTTCTGCAGTCCGACGTACTTGTCCATCCCGAACGAGGGATTGACCATGCGCAGCGATGTGCGGATGGCGTACCCGATCGGATAGATGGAAACGCCGATGACGAGAATGATCGTCGGCAGGATCAACCAGAATGCGAACCAGCGATCGGCCCGGATACGTCGGGTATTGGAAGGCTTGGCCGGCGCGGATTGCGGGGCCACCTGCGTGCTCATGAACGCTCCTGCGCTGCGCGGAGAAACCTGAATGGGCGAGAGGATTGATGAATCGAGGTTTCCGGCCCTGAATCGCGGACCGGAAACCTCGACAACAACTGACTAGAACGTCGGGTAGAGCTGCTTGGCTCCGTCCAGGTTGTCGGACATCTCCTTGAGCACCGTTCCGATGTCCTTCTGGCCGGTGACGAACTCGTTGACCAATGCGATGGTCTTGAATTCCCACTCGGGATACCAGAGCTGCTTCTGCACATTGCGTGGCTTGGCCAGCGAGAGCTGCTGGTTGTAGATATCGACATCGCGCCACTGGGAGAAGGAGGCGATGACATCCGGGTCGTTCATGACCGTGGTGTCGATCGTGCCGAGGCCCTCTTCCAGCACCCAGCGCAGGGCGACGTGATACTCGCCATCGCGGTAGCGTGCGCCGTAATACATGGCCAGGTCGTTCTGCACTTCCGGCGAGAGATTGCTGTTCTTGCCGAAGACGTACATCGGCGAGATGGCGGTCGTCTCGTGCGTTGTGCCCGGATTGAGCATGTTCTTGGCGTAACCAGCGATCTTCGAAAGCTCCGGATCGTTGTTCCGCTTGTGCGAGTAGTCATCGTTCATGCAGAACGAGTGATCGCCAGTGTTGAAACGGACTGTCGGATCGCCGATATCGAAGGCATCCGGCGGGACGATTCCAGTGTCGTAGAACCGCTTCCAGCGCTCGAGCATCTTGGTAAATGGCGTATCGCCACCGGTGATCGTCAGGTTGTACTGATCGTCGAAGATGTAGTCGCCGTCGGAGTACGACTCAACAAAGAGCGACCAGCCGAGCGCCCAGAAGTCCTTGCGCCAGTACGGGATGTACGGGTTGGCAATGCCGACGCCCTGCAGCTGCTGGCATTGCTCCTCGAACTCTTCCCAGGTGGTCGGCGGGGCAGTGATACCGGCCTTTTCGAAGTGAAGCTCGTTGTAGATGAGGTACTTGGTGCCGGCCCAGTAGGGAAGACCGATCATCTGACCCTCGAACGTCGACATGTTCTCGACGCCCCACGGCTGCAGGGTTGGCTTGAGGGCTTGTACCCAGTCGAGCGATTCGATATCGTCGCGGAGCCAGCCAGCCTTGTACCAGCGGTTGAGTTGATCGGTGTGGCAATAGGCCATATCGATCTTCTCGCCGCCCAACATCTTGGCCGAGATCACATTGGCGTAGTCGTAGATGCCCGGAATATCGGCAAAGTTCGGCTCGGGTTGACCGTTCATCGTCGCCCAGATCTTGAGGTTGTCCTGGACGATATCGGGGCGATAGGTCCAGACAACCACATTGGCCGCATCGCTGGGCGGCAGCGTGGCGATTGGTGTTTGGGCGGAAGCGGCGGAGAGCAAATACTCCCGGACCGGGCCTGGCGCAGCCATGGCCGCGGACAGGAAGCCGGCAGAAACGCCAGATTTCATCAAGGTACGTCGATTGATTGTTGAACGAACCATGGAACCTCCTACAGGTACACGGATACATGTCCACGCAGAACTCTTGAGGCGACGGTCTGCAGCCGGTCGCCGGTTTTGTTGCGTTGAGGCAAAGTACCAGAATTTGGTGAGGCGCGCTGAGTGGTCCGGACCAGTGCGGATTGGGCGACTGTGCGCAATGCCCAATATCGGGAGAAGGAGAGGGGGATGAGGCAAGAGGGAAGAGGAACGGGGAGGAGGCTGGGCAGGGTGTAGATAGTCTTCGGCGGCTAGACGATCAATGGAGACTGGGGCCAGCAGCTGGAACAGCCGGCACTACGTTTGGATTCGTGCTCAACGCGAACGGTACTTTGCGAATGGCTCTAAACGTAGCGGCTGGTGTTCCAGTTCGTGCCAAACCGGCCGATGTTTGGAGCTAGCATGCTCCACCGTCACATCCTGTTGGCCAGCGCCTGGAACAGTCGGCACTTCATCGGCGACCATTTCTCTGCCAACCGCCAACCGCCGACCGCAAACTACCGATACCGGCCCCGGATGGCGTTCATCTTCACGCTCATGATGTCTGTGAAGTTGTGCCAGGTGTCGCTGATCGGGTTGACCTTGCTCGCCTGCCCGTACGTCCAGATCACCGGCACCTCAACCACGGTGAGCTTCAGTTCCCGCGCAATCACCAGCATCTCAACATCGAACGCGGTCACCCTGGCGCCGCTGATCGATTGCTGCTCGGCGTAGAGCCGGGCGCGCCGGTTGATCTCGGTTGCAGCGAAGCGGGTGAAGGCTTTGAAGCCACATTGGGTGTCATCGATGCCTGGCAGCACGACGGTCTGCACCAGCCGGTTGAAGACACGACCCATCACGTGGCGATAGTGAGGTTCGCCGACTCGAGTTGCCTCGGTGCCTTCGCGGCTACCAATCACGACATCGGCGCCCGCATCAATCGCGGCCAGAAAATCGTCCATATAGGAGATCGGCGTGGCCAGATCGGCATCGGTGAATGCGACAACATCGCCCCGGGCCGCGCGCATACCGGAACGGATCGCCGCCGCCTTGCCGCCATGCTCGATCGAGAGAATGCGCGCGTGCTCGTTGCCTGACGCGAACTTGTTGGCAATAGCCAGCGTGTCGTCGGTCGACCCGTCGTCCGAAACCAGAATCTCGTAGGAGTAGCCCTGCTCGGCCAGGTAGGTGGCTATTTCGTCCAGCGATCGGCCAAGCCGCGCTTCTTCGTTATAGGCCGGGATGATCAGGGACAATCGCGGCCGGGCGACGACTTCCAGTTGGGGCCCCGCTTTCGGAACTTGATAGATTTCGGCCGCAACCACGATACGTCGCTCGCTCTCACCGGGCAGGAACAGGACGTGGCATGCAAGATGCCATCGAGTGTAGCCTAGAATGCCGAATCGTCGAAGCAACCTCCGGGTATGGCGCTTTAGTCCGCTCCCGGTCCAATCGTTGCCAGCCGAAGGACATTCCAGCCGTGATCAACGCCTACCTTTACAGTCGCTGTTCAACCTGCCGGACGGCCGAGTCGATTCTGCAGGAATCGGGTCGACCATTTGCCGCGCGGGACTTGTTCAAGGACAAGCTTTCGCGCACGGAATTGGCAGATCTCTTCACATCGATCGGGAAGACACCGACCGAGATGCTTTCGACCCGCTCAATTCCCTATCGCGATCTTGGTCTGGCGGAAAAGAAACCTGGCGATGCCGAGTTGCTCGATCTGATGGCGGAGTATCCGGCTCTGATTCGCCGCCCGATTGTGGTTATTGACGGCAACGCGCAGGTCGGCTTGAATCAACCGGCATTGAAGTCCGCGCTTGGCATGGAAAAGGACAACGCATGACCCTCTCATTTGGCGCGCACGTTTCGGCTCAGGGTGGCGTCGATTTGGCCCTCGGCCGGGCGCACGATTTCGATATGACCAGCTGCCAGATCTTCACCAAGAACGAGCGACAGTGGGCGTCGAAGCCCTTGGATCCCGCGGTTGTCGGGCGGTTCATTGCGCTGGACAAGGAATACGGTTTCGATCACCTGGTCGCGCACGATTCCTACCTGATCAACATCGCGTCGCCGGTCGAGGAGAACCGGGAGAAGAGTCGGTTGGCGCTCGCCCACGAACTCGAGCGTTGCGACACCCTGGGTGTGCCGTATCTGGTCAGTCATCCCGGCGCGCACATGAACGAGGGGGTCGAGGCCGGGATCGTTCGCGTGGTCGAGTCAATTAACCAGATCCACCGCGATATGCCCGATGGCAAATCGATCATCCTGATCGAAACCACCGCCGGCCAGGGCACCACGCTGGGTCGCACATTCGATGAAATCGGCGCCATGATCGAGGGGCTGGACGACAAGAGTCGGATTGGCGTCTGCATGGACACGTGCCACATCTTCGCGGCCGGCTACGACATCCGCGATCCCGAGACCTACGCCGCCACCATCGCCGAGTTCGATGCCAAGGTCGGGCTCAAGTACCTCAAGTGCATTCACCTCAACGATTCGCAGAAGGGCCTCGGCATGCACGTCGATCGCCACGCGCACATCGGTCAGGGCGAGATCGGGTTGGAAGGCTTCCGCTCCTTCGTCAACGATAAGCGGCTGAGCGGCCTCCCAGGCATCCTCGAAACCCCCAAGGAAGGCCCCCTCTGGGAAGAAGACCGCATGAACCTGGACACCCTGAAGAGCCTCGTGGCGTAGGCCCGTGCTCGTCATTCGTGTTCTTGTTCGGGTCGACGAGTTCGAGGGGTTGACCACGCCTTCCCTCTACCGGTTCGCGTGTTGAATGGAGAACGCGGCTTCGCAAGCTCGTAGTGATCGGTCAACTCGTCGGGGGATGAACACGCGGGCTTACGCGCTGCACTCCTTGGTGTGCATCAATGCGGTGGCTCCCTGCAGATGACGTGCCCATCAACAGCGATCCGTAGGGGCTACCTGCGGTCGCCCGAATGGTCACGGTTGGCAGG
>JAPXRQ010000103.1:0-10290 GCA_033813515.1 Thermomicrobiales bacterium | reverse complement strand
AACGAACCTTCTCCGTAGTGCTGGGTCGTGACCGATTCCATCGCAAGCACCCTCTCCACAAGGCAACCGAACGGGGGATGCACCGATCCTACCAGTCAATTTAACCTGCCCCACATACATATCACCGTCAAGCCAACATTGGCTCGAAGACGGCGCGGCTATCCGCCTTTCAGTCGCATTTCACCCGCAAACGGGCCGGCCAAATACGTGGTTGCGAGCGAAAACCGATTTTCATGTGATGCAAAGCAATCGAGACGTCCAGTGGTCGATGGATGTCGTGACTTCAATCTAGAAAGTGACCAAATTCCATGAGCGATCAGAACTTCGTGTACGTTCTCGGAGCGACGTACGACAGCCTTGCTGACGCACAGGCAGACTACGATGCGGTCCGTCAAATCTACGCAACCTTCGGCGCATCGAACCTCTTCGATGCTGCTGTCGTCGAAAAGACTGGCGACGGCAAAGTCAAGATCAACAAGCGGTTTGAGCAGGACGTTCACCACGACCGAGTCAAGGGCCTCGAAATCGGCCTGGCAACCGGCGTGCTTGCCGCGCTCTTCCCGCCAATTGGCATTGGCGCCGCGCTGGCAGTCGGCGGTGTCGGTGGCGCGGCCATCGGAACTATCGTCGGACATGTCCAGTCCGGCATGGGCCGCGGCGACCTGAAGCAGCTTGGTGACATGCTCGACGCTGGTCAAGCCGGTCTGATCGTTGTTTACGAAGCCAATGTTGCCGACCAGGTCGAAAAGACAATCAAGGCCGTCAACAAGTTCGAGAGCAAGATCAACAACACCACGGCTGATGCCCTGGCCGCCGAAATCCGCGACGCCAGTTAATCTGGAGCCTCTGCCCCGGTAACACGCTGACATCTCGAACGTGAGTGCGTCATTGTCCGCGGAAGCGACCACCCGGACCGGGTCTCAATCAATAAGCGCTCGATACCTGCCACCGGAACATTCGTCGCTCCGGCGGCAGTTCCATCTATCCCGCCACTGACCGTCGACTCCGCACTGCCGAAGCCAATTCCTCCAGCACCGGCACCGTCATCTCCCAGCCCATGCAGGCGTCCGTAATGCTCTGCCCATACTGCAGTTCCATGCCCGGCTTGTGATCCTGCCGACCATCGACCAGGAAACTTTCCAGCATCACGCCGACAATCCCGCGGTTTCCACCAGCGACCTGCTCGGCCATGGAAGCAGACGCGACCGGCTGCTTGCGGTAATCCTTGCTGCTGTTGCCATGGCTGGCATCGATCATCACGCGCCGCGGCAATTTGCTGCCTTCAACCGAATCCAGCGCCACTCCAACATGTTCGGCATCGTAATTCGGACCACTTGCCCCGCCCCGCAGGATCAGGTGCGTATCGCGATTGCCCCGGGTTTCGACGATCGCGGCCAGGCCCTGCTCGGTGACTGACATGAACTGATGCGGGTGCGCCGCCGCGTGCATGGCATCGATCGCAATCTGAACATCGCCCGTCGTGCCATTCTTGAACCCGATCGGCATCGAAAGACCGGATGAAAGATTCCGGTGGACCTGACTCTCGGTCGTCCGCGCCCCGATCGCCCCCCACGAGACCAGATCGGCGATGAACTGCGGCGTGATCGGATCGAGAAACTCGGTTCCCGCCGGCAAACCCAGCGCGATGATGTCGAGCAGCAACCGCCGCGCGATGGTCAATCCCTCGTTGACCGCAAAACTGCCATCGAGATTCGGATCGTTGATCAGGCCCTTCCAGCCCACGGTCGTCCGCGGCTTTTCGAAATAGACCCGCATGACGATGACCAGATCCTCCGCCAGCGCATCCGCCACCGGCTTCAACCGACCCGCATACTCCATCGCCGCATCAACATCGTGCACCGAACACGGCCCGACCACGACCATCAGCCGGTCATCCTCGCCCGCCAATATCCGGGAGAGATCTGCCCGTGAGTCGTGCACCAGTGCGGCACCCTCGGCCGGAAGCGGAAGTTGCTCCATCAGGATCGCCGGCGGCACAAGCGGACGAATGCCGGCAATGCGCAGGTTGCTGGTAATTGGTGGCGCCGAGGCATCCGATCCCACTGTTTGCTGCACCGCTTCCTGCCCGCGCAAAACCTCCGCCAGATCGCCCGGGTTGTCGCCCGAAACCATGATCAGCATCGTGTCGCCATCGAAATAGCGCGTCGCGGTCCGTCCCATCGAGCGGATCAGATCGTAGATCGCATCGATCGCATCGGAATCGGCGCCTGGTTTGAGAACGACGAGCATTGATCTTCCTTATATCTGTGCAAATCAGCGGAGTGAAGTTTCCGGCCAAACGCCAATCGTGTCCAGAGCCCGCCGTGTACAGTAGCGCCACAGGCACACCGTCCACCGTCCGGAGGCACAGTCCGACGATGCGCACCGTTCGACTTTTCCAGATCGCGATCATCATCCTGCTTGCGATCGCCCCCTTCTCCGCCCTCGCCCAAAGCGGCACCCCGGAGGCAAGTCCGTCCGTTTCGGGCACCTACATAGATCCGGCCGGACAGTTCTCGGTGCCTGTCCCAACTGGCTGGGACATCGACGCCGTTGGATCGGGCATTGTCCTCACCGCTCCGGACGACGAAATCGCCGCGCACATTCTCGTCCTCACATCCGACACCGCCAGCGATGCTATCGACCGGGCCTGGACAACCCTCCTGCCCGATCACGAGCGCGCCGCCAACCCGGACACGGTCGCTGCGCCACCTCCGGACGGGCTCGATGAATACGTCGTGGTCACAGATGATCTCGGCGAAACCTCCGGCCAGGTGGCCCAGGCCATCGCCATGCGCGTCGGCGATCAGGTGCACGTGATCATTTTCGTCGGATCGCTCGATGCCGCCGTGCGTCGCAACTCCCAGATCCAGACGATCGTCAGCGGCTACACGATCACCAGCGTCACCCAATCCACCCTCGATCCCGCCGCCGCCAGACCGTTCACCGACTCTTCCGCAACCACCCTCGACTCCTTCATCAGCAGCGCCCTCGCCGATCTTCATGTCCCTGGCGCTTCGGTGGCGGTGATCAGCGGCGATCAGATCGTCTTCAGCCAGGGCTACGGCACAACTGGCCGCGAGGATCAACCAGTCCAGTCCGATACGCAGATGATGATCGGCTCGGTCACCAAATCGATGACGACGATGATGATGGCCTCGATGGTCGCCGATGGCCTCTTCGCCTGGGACACGAAGGTGATCGATCTCTATCCAGAGTTCGTGCTCAGTGATCCCGATTTGACCGCGACGATCGAAATGCAGGACCTCGTTTGCGCCTGCACCGGGATTCCACGCCGCGACTACGACTTCCTCTTCAATGGGCAGGACACGCCCGAGCAGATGATCGCCCGCCTGGCAGGATTCGCGCCCTTTGCCGGGTTTGGCGAGACCTTCCAATACAGCAATCAGATGGTCGCCGCCGCCGGATACATCGCCGCCCACACCGATCACCCCGATCTGCCGCTCGACGATGCCTACGCCCTCAGCCTGCAGGAGCGTGTCTTCGATCCGATCGGCATGCCCAATTCCACGCTGAATTCCGCTGAAGTCGAGGCATCTGGCTCCAATGCCATCCCGTTCGGACTCTCCGGACTCGACGGCTACGTGCCCATGCCCCTCTCCGCCGAAGCGCCATTGCTGCCGATCGCTCCGGCCGGCGCCGTTTGGTCGACCGTCGGCGATATGGCCCGCTATCTGATGACGCAGATGCACGATGGCGCCGGACCCGATGGCAACCAGGTCGTCGATCGCGTTTCCATCGCCCGAACCCACGAGCCTCGCATCCAGATCAATGCCACGGCATCGTATGCGCTCGGCTGGGTGATCAGTTCACAGCAGGGCATCCATGTTGTTGCACACGACGGCAACACATTCGGCTTCTCGTCGCTGGTCACCTACTGGCCGGAGCTCGATCTCGGCATTGTCGTCCTTGCCAACGGGCAGGTCGCCAATACCTTTACGCAGGCCGTCGTCGATCGCCTCTGGGAACTTACCTTCGCCCTACCAGAGACCGCACAGGCCGACGTGGACGACGGCGCCAAGCTCTTCCAGCAACAGGAAGTCCAGTTCCGGCAGGCCGTCACTGATCCGCCCGACCCGGCCGCATTTGCCTGGCTACCCGGTACCTACGCCAACGATCTGCTGGGCGACGTCACCCTTCGCTTCTCCGATACCGGCGCCTTGGTCATCGATTCCGGCGAATTCACCAGCGAGGTCCGCTTCGTCAAAGGCACCCCGCAACCGACTCTGATCCTGCTCGATCCACCCGCCGCCGGCCTCATGTTCACCGTCGACCGCGCCGCCAACACCCTCTCCATCACCGACGGCGTCAACGAATTCGTCTTCACCAAACAAGACACCGCCACTCCGGTCGCCACCCCGGTATGATCAGCTGGCTCCATATGCCACCGATTCAACCAACGCTGTCTGATGTAGTGCGCCGGTTCCAAACGGCGCCTGGTGTTGATCACCGCCCCAGGTAAACCAGGGGCTACCCGTACGCGGCCCCTTCAGGGCCGTTCCATGCACCGCTCCCGCCATTGCAATCAACCTCGAAGAGGTGTCGTCTCGTAGCCCTGCTAACCCCGCCCCAGGTAAACCAGGGGCTACCCTCACGCCGACCCCTTCAGGGCCGGATCCAATCCCGAACAACCCGTCATTCAATCGGCCTTTATGAGGCGTGGTTCGGTGGGCCGGCGTCTACGTCGGGCGATGTTTCCCGACGACAGGTCCGGATGCCGACACCATCTCGACGACTATCCCGCCCCAGGTAAACCAGGGGCTATCCATGCGCGACCCCTTCAGGGCCGGATCACATCCCAACAAACCTGCCATACGATCAGCCTCGACGAGGCGTCGTTCATTAGCCCGGCGTATACGTCGGGCGATGTCTCCCGGCGGCACATTCGGTTCCCGGCGGCGCAATCCCGCCCCGGCAACCCCGCTCTCACCCGGCGCCACCCCAACATCCCACCTTCAACATTCAACCTCCCACTCGCAGCTACCGCTTCTGCAGGGTGTGATAGACGAGGAAGAACACCGCGATCCACACCTGCAGCCCGATCAGCCACCAGGGCGGGCGATCCCGATCCTCCCGACCGTCCGAGATCCACAGCATCGCCAGCGGAGTCATCGACCAGATCGCGTACCAGGGATGCGCGTTCAGCGGCAGAATGCCAAGCGTCACCGTCACGACCGCCCATGAGCCGACCAGGAAGCGCAGATTCGTCTGGTAGCCCTCCTCGTCGGTCTGCCCGAACGATTGCCGCCGCTCCACAATCACCGACCGCGCCAGCACGCCCGCCACGACCAGGAAGATCGCGATCGCCAGATAACGTGTCCCGGCTCCGGCATCGATCGGCGAGATCGACGAGAAGTGCACGACCGCATCGATATGCGCCATGCCCCACGCCCAGAGCGGATTGGAGCGCATCGGCCGATCGATGAAGACATCGTGCGCCATCTTGTCGGTCGCATGCAAAAAATCGCTATCGACGAACGGCAGGAACGGCACGATCAGCACCAGCAGGACGACAACGATATCGACCGCCACCCGCCGGATGATCACCCACCAGGGATCGGCCCGATTGAACCGGGTCAGCCCCATCAGCCCGATCAATGGCAGCGTCGCCGGCTTGACCAGCGCCGAACAGGTCGTGATCGCCAATCCGAGCCGCGGCGATCTCGCCCGGGTCCCGGTCGCCACCAGCAGACCACCGATCGCGAACGACATCATCAGCGGATCGAGATGGACCGGACCCGCCGCTTCGAAGAGCAGAATCGGCGACCACAGGACGAGCACGAAGGCCGTCAGCAAGAGGCGCGGATTACTGGTGAAGCGTTTGGCCAGCAGCCACGTGAGCCAGGCGAGGACAAAGGCAGAGACGGTCGCAACGGCCTTGAACAGCACGGCCGTCCAGAAGGGATCGTACCCGGTGATATGGACGATGGCCCAGCTGATCCAGGTCCAGATCGGGCCGTAGGGGGTGGTGATGTGGGTCCAGTCGTTGAAGTTGTGATAGGGATCGCCGGGAATGGAGCGGGGAATATCGGTGTAGGGATTGCCACCCGAATCGGCCACCCACCCGAAGCTGGCGTACGCGAAGATATCGGTGCTGGTGGGCGGGTAGAAGACAAGGACAAGGCAGGCGAGGGCGGGGCCGATTCCCCAGAGCCACGGGTTGGCGACCGGACCGCGGCGGATCCAGAGCAGGGCGAGGATCTGGACCAGGAACATGCCGATGAGGACGGCGCGGAGATTGACGAGGTAGAAGCCGGGGGAGAGGAAATCATCCTTGAACGGGCGGGGCAGCCAATCCAGCCGATCGCGATAGTAATAGACCGTGTGGCGGGCGCCGGCCGAATTGATGGTATTGGAGAAGCGGATCCCCCGAAAGCCGAGGGTCGATTTGGGCTGGGCCAGTTCGATGACAACCAGCCAGGCACTGAGCAGCGAGAGCACAAGCCCAAGCCCCACCGGCCCAAGCCAGACCCTCCCCTGAGAAGCAGGCGGCTCTTCAGTTGTCGGTGCCATCGAATTCAATCAGTACGGTATCTCAGATTTACCTCAGTTCAGAAGTGCGACCGCTTCTAGAGCATTACTGATTCCACAGGGTTACCTAAGCAAGGTCGCGCAAAGTGAGCAGATGTGCACGCATGTGTGATTCCCGACCTCAGTACGGTACGGCAATCGGAAACCAGTGAGGGTCTATGCTCACCGCTCCGACTATGGCATCGACCTTCCAGCCATCTTCAGTTTGAACCAGTACCCATACCGACCCTAGAGCCGGACTACCAGGATTGCCGCTCATTCCCTGAATGTCAGGCCCATCGGCAACGATAAGGCCCACTCGTGTCTTACTCAGCCAGCGCGCGTCTACGAGCCCCAATGGCAGTGAGCCGATGGTTCTCGACGACGAGCCACCTGGGCAAAGCCTCGAAGCAGGACTCTGAAGCGCAAGGAAGGGATCCCCAGGGCTACAAACCCATCCAAACCCGAAATCTGTAAACAGACTCGTAAATGAAGCGATATCAGCGTCCGCACACCGCGACCAAACACCTAGGAACTCCATGACACTGCTAAGTTCACGGACATTCAAAGAAGGAACAGCAGCCGGAAGGACGGTGCTGACAGAGTTGCTCGTCACCCATTCAGTGTCATTTATTATCACCTTCGGTGCACTATCGTAATATCTTACACCGGACTCCTCAATCGAATATGTTACGGGACCGTTCGCTTCCTCCATCTTATCACTTGGAAACTCACCAGACAGTGGGATTGGATCACCTATCAAATTACTAATACTGTATCGCGGATCGCTTATAGCACGCAATTCAACGTTGCATTGGTCATCTGCTTGAATCGCTGAAACCGACGGGGCGTGGCACAAGAGAACCATGACAATACAAAAGAGAGACGGGCGCCATCCGGTAAAAAGCTTGAAGCGGATACCATTTAACATCTCATTTCGGCCAGACTGTTATGAATTGGGCACAATTATTATCGCTTTGCAACATCACGTCTGACTCAACTCCGGGTTTACTAGCGTATCGACATGGGTCAACATATTCACCAAGTTCCGTCAAAAAGAAATCTACCTGAGTCATAATCATATCTCTTCCACGCCCATTAGACGTCTCGCGCTCACTGAACATAGCCACACCCAAGACACTTAGGCTATTCTCTGAGATCAGCGAACCCAATTGCTGTGCCTGCGAGGCAATGCTCATGCTCTGCATCCACCTTCCCAGCTGAATGGTTAAACTAGCTGCAATAATTGCCGCTATAACGCCAGGGTGTATTGCCAGTAGAGGCACCTCAAGGGCACCAGCAACGATCAATTCAGCGATAGTTCCAAGCGAGTCGAAGGAGTCTGCTTTAATTTTCAAACCGCTGGCATAAGCTGCAGCTGCACAATTTGAAAGCAGAAGAGTGTCGAAATGATAATTTCCTTTTGAACCGGGCCGCGAATCCGTGTAAGTCCCAGTCGGACCCAATCCATCGTACCCGAGACCGCTTTCTCTTCCGAAGCAGGACGCAGTGGGCGTCGGCGTAAGGTTGACATCGTTGAGTCGACTGTAACCAGAGCATGTAGAGGCCAAAAGCGCAGGAGAAGCGCCGGCGAACGCAACGGCCTTTGGTTGTATTCCGACCGAACTACATTGATTGAGGACAGCGGCAGAGTCGCTATAGGTCAGGGTATGGCGATTGCGATAGCGGCATGCCCCATCGAGCATGCATTCGTACACAAATGCGATGCCGTTCTGGCGAGCCATTGCTTGAAGCCACATGCCGAACTCACGAGCATCATTGGCAACTGCCGCATGTCCGCCGGGATCTGAGAACGTCGTCGGGTTGCCATTGGCGTATTGGTAGGCGTTGTAGCCGGTGGCTCCGCCAGCGTTGGGCTGCAGGGTGTCCCGGCTGAGGAACTGGCCAGTGCCGGGGGAGAAGTACCGAGCCCGATTGAAGTAAAGATCCGCACTTTCGTCGTACTGCTGGCCGGTGTAGCCGAATTCGTACCCGGTGCCGTCGCTGTATCGTTCATTGCCCCAGGCGTCCCAATCGGTCGAGCCGAGGGGAGTGCCGGTGCCGTCGAGGGTGAGGCGGGTTGAGCCGAGGGCGTCGGAAAGTGGATAGGTCGCGTCACTGGACGTTCCATCAATGGCCATGCTGTTGCCGGTCACATCGTGGAGGTAGGCGCTGTCGCCATCATCTATGACCTGCGGCAGACCAGACTGGCGTTCGATCAGGTAATCCGTCGTTCCCGCAGACGTCGTCTGGCTCAAACGTGTGTCGTCACCGAGGTAGGCGTCATCCGTGTCGAGTCCGCCAACATCGACACTCGTCAGCCGGTTGCTCCAGTCCCAGGTGTACTCGCGGAGTGTGGTCGCACCGTCAAGGACACGCTTGCGGTTGCCATTGTTGTCGTACTCAATGACGAGCGGATCGACCAGTGGGTCATCGCTGGTGATGCCATCGAGTTGTCCCAGGACGTCGTAGTTGTAGGTCGTAGTGACGGCGCCTGATTTGACAGTCTTGCGATTGCCGTTGGCGTCGTAGGTAAAGATCGCAGTACCGGTGTCGACATAGCTCGCATCAGTCAGTTGATCAAGTTCGTTGTATTCGAAGTTTTCGGTGCCGGTGACGACTTCGGTGCCGGTGACATCGACTTCTTCGCGATTGCCGTTCTTGTCCAGGGTGTAGCCGTACTCGGCCAGGAAGATGCCATCCTGACTATGAGAGATGGCATTGAGGCGGCCAGCGGTGTCGTAGCCATACTGACTGAGGATGTCGAGATCATCATCGAGGGCATCCGTGGGCCGGGTGATCTTGTCCAGCCGCCCGCTCGGTTTCCAGCTGTACTCCGTCGGACCCGGCTGATTGGAGAAATCGGTGATGGTCTCGAGCAGACCAGTGGTGGCGTAATAGGCATAGTCGACCACGCGGCTCCCGGGCAGGGTCATGGTGTCGCGCTGACCGGCATCCGTGTAGGTGTAGCCGATGGATTGGCCGTTCTGGGCGACGGTTTCGACCTGGCCGAGATCGTTGTAGGCATAGGCAACGGTGCCATTGGCATTGACGATCGATTGGGTGCGACCAACGCCATCGTAGGTGTAATCGACATAGGGATCGTCGAAGGGATCGGTGATGGCGTCGAGGCGGCCAACCGTGTCGTACCAGTAGCGCAGGTCGTTCCCGTTCGGGTCCTGGACCCGAATCACAGCGCCATTGAGATCATAGTCGCGATTCCAGGTGCGTGCTTTCATCGTGCCGTAAGCGTAGGTGACGGTATCGGCATTGGAATATGCGTCATAGGTGGTGTGCGTGACTGACCCGAGTGGGTCGGTGACATCGGTCAATCGGCTGGCCGTGTCATACCCGTAGGTCAGGACGGCTGATTTGGCATCGGTGATTTTCCAGACGCGACCAGCTGAATCGTACTGGGTCGTGGTGCTGTAGCCACGCGGATTGATCGTTTCGGTTGGTCGGCCGAGGCGGTCATAGACGGTTTCGGTGTGGATGTTCTCGCCCACGGGATCAACAAACGTATCGGTTTGGCGGCCCATGAGGTCGTAGGCCATTTCAGTAACGACGCCATCGGGATCGGTCGTCTTGATCAACTGACTGTTGAGATCGTACCAGTAGGTGGTGGTTGCGCCACCCGGGGCTATGACCTTCCAGAGGCGTCCTGCCCGATCGTACTGCCGCTCGGTGATGCGACCTTCGGGATCGATCGTCTTCCAGACCGAGCCATTCGGGTTGTAGACCGTTTGGGTGGTGATGGCC
>JAPXRQ010000102.1:0-10301 GCA_033813515.1 Thermomicrobiales bacterium | reverse complement strand
GCCCAGATCCGCACCGAGAACGCCCTGCACTCTCTGGAGCATGGAGCAGTCTGGATCACGTATCAACCGGATCTGCCAGCGGATCAGGTTGCCGAACTCGCAGCGTTGGCCGAGGGTGATAACTACATGCTGATGAGCCCGTACGATGGCTTGCCAGCACCGATTGTGCTGACCGCCTGGAACCATCAGTTGCAACTGCAATCGTTCGACAAGACTCAGGTCGAGCGCTTCATCCGCTCCTACAAGAACAAGCCGGGTGTCACTCCTGAATACGGCGCCTCCTGTGCCGGGGTGACAACTACCAAGTAAGCTCGCTGTTTTCAGCCGATCCTGCCACGAGGCGGGATCGGCTTCGTTGTGCCTGGACTTGGTCAGGACGGCTGATCATCTGGCTGTTCGGCGTTCCTCCAGGAGGGCAATGCGACCATCAGCGCCAGATGGAGAAGCGGGGCACAATACGGCAATTGACTTGTTCTACACACAGAAATGAGGGATCGATGTCTGGATTTGCTGCACCGGCCGGGCTGTTGACTGACGAGAATCTGGCCTGGCTGCGACAGGTCGATAGTCCGACTGTTGCCAATGCGATCGAAACGTTCAAAGTGCGGGATCGCTGCGACGGATACATTGGCGGCCTGGTCAAGCCGATGTTCGACCTCGGTGAGCCAATGGTTGGGCAGGCGCTGACGGTCACGATCGGCAATGCGCCCGGTGCGATTGCGCCGCGTGAAGGCTACTGGGCGATGTGGGAAGCGCTTGAAGCAATGCCTGCGCCGGCAGTGATCGTGATGCAGGATGTCAGCGGAGCTCCGGAGCGCTATGCCTGTGCTGGCGAAGTGATGGCGACCATGGCGAAGAAACTGGGTGCGGTCGGAATGGTGACCGATGGCGGGTTTCGCGATGTCAAGGAAGTCGAGGCACTTGGGCTGCACTATTTCGCCTCGATGCCGGTCGTTTCCCATGCCAACTTCCAGATCCTGGATGTGGGCGTGGATGTGACGCTCGACGGTCAGATAGTCAAGACCGGCGACATTGTCCACGGAGACGTGAACGGAATCGTCCTCATTCCCGGCGATATTCTGGATGGATTGCAGGCAGCAATTGGGGTTATCCGGGAGCGTGAGGCGAGATTCATGGAGTTCATCAGGAGCGATCGATTCAATCTCGCCGACGCCAAGGCTGGCACCGGGTACTGATTGGAAACGGCGCGCCTCATCGAAGGCATCCAGGTCGAAGGCAATCGTCTGGCCGACGCTGCTTCGACAGTGGGCATGGACACCTGGGTGCCCACCTGTCCGGAATGGAGCGTCCGGGATTTGGTCTGGCATACCGGCGGCATGCATCGGTGGGCGAGAGCGCACATTGAGCGACCGACTCCGACACTCCGCAAGACAGGTCCGATGGGCCAGCACGACGGTGAGCGGCTTCCGGACGATCAACTGATCGCCTGGTATCTCGCGGAAGTGGATGCACTGACGCGCGTACTCGAGGCGGCTCCGAATGATCTGGAAACGGCGACCTACCTGCTTCCCGATCAACCGAAGCATTTCTGGGCGCGGCGCCAGTGTCATGAAACGGAAGTTCACCGTACCGATGCCGAGGTGGCTGGTGGCAAGCTCACGCCGATCGACGCGGCCCGATCGGCGGACGGAATCGACGAGATGCTTTTCGGATTTGCAAGTCGACCGGTGGGTGCCCTCCATTCGGAGTCTGCTATCCGGCTTGTGATCGCACCCGACGACACTCCGGCTCGGTGGACCGTGACGATTTCGTCCGGTCCACTGGCGATTGCGCGGACCGGAGATGCTAAGGCCGACCTCACAGTCATGGGGCGAACCGACTCGATCTACCGGTGTCTCTGGAATCGGGCAGGTATCGACGAGGTAACCGTCGTCGGGGACCCAGCCGGGTTGGTGTTGTTCAAGGACCGAATTAAGGTGGGATGGTGATGGATACGGAAACGTTGATCGATGCAATTGCCATCGAGGGGTATCGACTGGCAGATGCCGCCGACATCGCCGGACTGGATGCAAAGGTCCCGTCGTGTCCACGGTGGCGAGTGCGAGACCTGGTGCGCCATACCGGTGGGGTCCATCGATGGGCGGGCGGTCATCTCCGAACGCCGCAGAAGGATCTGATCAACTCTGGTCCGCTTGCTTCGCAGTTTGGCGGTTGGCCGGATGATGCCGGACTCGTCGACTGGTACCGGGGTGAAGTCGATTTGCTGGTCCGGTCCCTGCGTGACGCTTCAGATGACATTGAAACCGCAACGTTTCTGCAAGCACCGACGCCGAAGCACTTCTGGGCTCGTCGACAGTGCCACGAGGTGGAAATCCACCGGATCGACGCCGATCTTGCGGCGGGGATCAGCATGCCCGTGGATGCGGCACGGGCCGCCGATGGCATCGACGAACTGCTGAGCGGTTTTGTGAGCCGAACCACAGGCAAGCTACGGACGGAGACGCCGTTGACCATGGTGATAGCACCTGAGGATGTGTCGGATCGGTGGTCCGTGGTGATCTCGGCAGAGCGTCCGGCCGTTTCCCGCGATGTTGTCGCCGATGGGGACGTTACGGTTTCGGGGACGGCTGACGTGGTCTATCGATGTCTCTGGAACCGTGCCGGGATTGACGATGTTGCGGTGCGCGGCGACCCAACCGCACTCAGCCTTTTCAAAGAGCGGATTAAGATTCGCTGGTCCTGAAAACCGGGCCGTTGCAGACGCGACGGGACTGCTAGACTACGCCTCGCATGTGCGGAAGTGATACCCGCGAGAAGCCAGACCGATGGAGGTTTTGATGCGCCTGATTCGAGTTATTTTCGCCTTGTGTTTATTGGTGACGGCGGTCGGAGTTGGATTCCGTTCGGCGGGCACTGTCGTGGCTCAAGGTACGTTGACGTCGTGCGATCCCGTAGTCCGAACCGCGGCGACTCCGTTTGATGCGACTGCTAGCGATTCGTCGCTGATGGCAACCCCGGCTCCTGGTGAGACGACGAAAGTGTCATTCGGCTACATCCCGGTGATGAACTTTGCGCCGGTATTCGTCGCCGAGGGACTGGGCTATTTTGACGAGCAGGGTCTGGATGTCGATCTGCAGCAGTTTGCAGGTGGCTCCGAGATGATTGCCGCGTTGGCCACAAATGATCTGAATGTCGGCTTTGGTGGCGCGGGACCAGGTCTGTTCAATGCGTATGAGCAGGGGCTGCCGGTCAAGATCATCGCCAACGGACATCACGAGGGCGATCCGGTTTCGACGCCGCTGGTTGTCTCCAAGGCGAAATGCGAATCGGGAGAAATCACGTCGGTCGCTGATCTCAAGGGCAAGAAGGTTTCGATCAACGCTCCGGGCGCGACTGAATACTGGTTGAGCCAGGCGCTCGCACAGGGTGGATTGACCCTGGCCGATGTCGATCTGCAGACCCTCGCCTTCCCGGATGCAGTGGCAGCGCTCGGATCCGGTGCAATTGATGCAGCGATCCTGGGTGAGCCGACGGCGACTTTGGCTGAGCAACAGGGCGTTGGTGTCATCCTGACGAACAACTTCGATGTCCAGGGCGTGACCCCGACGATGGTTTACGCCAACACAGACTTCCTGAGCAGCAATCCGGACGCGGCAGCGAAGTTGATGGCCGCTTACGTGAAGGCGTGCCGGGCGATTATGGAGCGCGGATTCAGCGATCCCGAGATTCTGCCGATCATCGCGGAGTACACTGGACTTCCGGTGGAGCTGATCACAGCATCGGTCTCCCCGCAGTTCACGACCGATGGCGAGATCAGTGTCGAGAGTCTGACGACCCTCCAGACATTCTTCCGCGGAATGGGTGAACTGAGTTACGACACTGATATTGATCCGAGCACGATGATCGATAGCACCGCAGTCGATGCAGGCCTCGTGATTCTGGACGGGTCCAACTAGAACGGACCACTCTCTGATGAATGCCGTCGCGCAGTCGGGATCTCTCCCGGCGGCGCAATCGGAAGCGCGAGCCGGGACTGCCCCAAGCGGGGGTGGTTCCGGCTCTCTCGTGTCTGTCAGCGGAGTGTCTCGCGTCTTTCACACCGACGCAGGTGATGTCACTGCACTGCGCGATGTGTCGTTCGAGGTGCGGAAGGGCGAGTTCCTCGCGATCGTCGGGCCCAGTGGTTGCGGCAAGACGACGCTGCTGCGCATGCTGGCCGGACTCGATCAGCCATCGTCCGGGACGATCGCGATGGCGCGGCCGGATGTCAGCAACGCCATGATCTTCCAGGGCCGATCCGTCTTCCCATGGCTGACCGTGCGCCAAAACATTGGTTACGGTCTTGAGATGCGCGGGGTCGACAAGGCGGCCCGGCGGGATCGGGTCGAATCCTTGCTGGCCGCCATCGGTATTGAAGGGTTCGGCGATTCGTGGCCGCATCAGTTGTCCGAGGGCATGCGGCAGCGGGTGGCAATCGCCAGGGCATTGGCCGTCGATCCGGATCTGTTGCTGATGGACGAACCGTTCAGTGCGCTGGACGAGCAGACCAAGTTGACGCTTCAGGATGAGGTTTTGGCGCTCTGGGAACGGACCCGGAAGACCGTCGTCTTCATCACACACTCGATTGATGAGGCATTGGTGCTGGGTGATCGCGTGATGGTGATGAGCGCGCGGCCGGGACAGATACGCGAGATCGTTCCGGTCCCGTTCGAACGGCCGCGAGCGTATCTGCGGGTGCGGACCGATCCGGCATTCGGAGCGCTCTTCGGGCAGATTTGGGAGCTTCTGCGCGATTCGGATGGTGCGCGATGAGCAGGCGCCAAATGGAAGTGCTGCTTGCGATATCGGGCCCGCTGGTTGTGCTCGGAATCTGGGAGTTTCTGAGCCGGACCGAGATTATCGACCCGCGGTTCTGGCCGCCGCCGACATCTCTTTTCGACACGTTGTGGGAGCAGATCAAGTCGGGTGCACTCTGGACGAATGTGCGGATCAGCATGACCCGTGTCTTCCTCGGTTTCCTGATTGCGGCCGTGCCTGGCGTGATGCTGGGGCTGGCTATGGGGCTTTACTGGCCGCTACGGGTATTCCTGATGCCTGTCGCGACTGCCCTCTATGCCATTCCGAAACTGGCCGTCCTCCCGCTTGTGCTGATTGTCTTTGGTGCGACCGAGAGCGCCAAGCTGGCAATCATCGTCGTCTCCATCTTCTTCCTGATTGTTCTCAACACCATGGCTGGCGTTCAGCAGATTGATTCGGTCTACCTGGATGTGTCGCGGAATATGGGAGCGTCGCGCTGGAAGATTTTCTCGACGGTGGCCTGGCCGGGAGCGTTGCCCTCGATTCTGACCGGATTTCGCCTGGCACTTGGTTTTGGCTTGCTGGTCATCGTCGGTGCTGAGTTCCTCGATGGGAACAAGCGGGAACCGAACGGGATTGGCTGGTACATCATCCGATCCTGGCAACTGTTCCAGATAGACGATCTGTTCGTTGGATTGCTTGTTGTTGGCCTGCTTGCCTGGGTGCTGAATGTGGCGTTGGACGTTATCGAGCGGCAGTTGTTGCCATGGCAGCGTCATGACAGCTAGTGCCAATTTTGCAAGCGCACCACCGCGACCAGGCATGCGCAAGGTCTGGATGCGCGCGGTGCGATTGTTCTCGTTCACCGCATCGATCACCCCTGTCCTGATTGGATCGGCGTTCGCGCTGGTCGACCACGCGTTCCGGCCCGGTGTTGCCGTGCTGGTGCTGCTCGCGTGCGTACTGTGTCATGCCGGGTGCAATCTCGCGAATGACTACTTCGATTTCCGCAAGGGCACTGATCGAGAGATGCTGCTCGGTCGTGGCGGCGTCATCCAGGACGGATGGTTGACACCCAACCAGGTCCGTGTCGGTATGGCAGTTGCATTTGGACTGGCAACCGCGCTGGGACTGATCGTGCTTGGCCTGTCGACCTGGTGGCTAATGCTGCTGGCGATACCGTGCCTGGTTGCCGCAGTGGCATACACGGGCGGACCGAAGCCGCTCGGATACATGGCGCTGGGCGAGGTGACCGTCTGGCTGGCGATGGGCATGGGGATCACGTGTGGAACCTATGTTGCACTGACCAGGGAACTGACCTGGGAGGTGGTCGTTGGATCGTTGGGGATCAGCGCTTTGGTGGCGGCGATTTTGCACGTCAACAATCTGCGTGATTTCGAGAGCGACCGCGCTGCCGGCAAGACCACATTGGCGCATCTGCTCGGCTGGGCGAAGGCGGTGCGCGAACTTGATCTCCTGCTCATCGGGGCTTACCTATTTGCACTTGCGACGGTTGCCATGGACCTGGCGAACTGGCCAGTCCTCATAGTCTTCGTGACCGTGCCGGCGGCGCGAGCGATTTCAACACGGGTGGAAACCGATCCCACTCCCCCATCGTTGAATGGGGCGGTGCGGCTGACCGCGCAGTTGCATTTTCGGTATGGGCTGCTGTTTGCGGCCGGGTTAGTGATCCTTGCATTCATCGAACGCATCTAGTTACGGAGCGCAGGAGGATCTGGCCATGTCGCGGCGCGCATTTGTCAGAGGCGGGCTGCTCGGTGGTTTGGCCGCGATGGGGCTTACCGGTGTCGAGATCGTTCGTGCACGTTATGTCCATCCGTACCGTCCGGTTTTGGAGCGAATCGATTTGCCACTGCCGGACGGCGCTGAGGGTCTGGACGGGCTGAGGATCGCCTTCATCGCGGATACGCACCACGGACCCTTCATCGACGAGTCGGATCTGCAGCGGGCGATCGGCTTGCTGCGCAACGAAGAGTTTGAACTTGCCCTGTTTGGCGGCGACTACATCTCGGAATCGCCCAGATACGCTCCGGCAGCGGGGGCGGCATTGAGCGCGGTGATGGAGATGGCATCGATTGGCGGTGCGGCCGTTCTGGGCAATCACGATCTGACAGTTTCCACCTCGCGGGTGCAGGATGTGATTGCGACCATGGGCATTCCGGTCCTGCGCAACGATGTGACCGTGTTCGACTACAAGGGGTCGCAGTTGGCGATCGCCGGGATCGACGAGACGTTGCTGGGCGAGCCCCATCCGCATCGGACGATGCAGCAGGTACCGGAGGGTGTGCCTGCGCTGGCCCTGTGGCATGAACCCGAGTTCGCGGAAATGGCAGCGGCAGAGGGAGCGTTTGCGCAGTTGTCAGGTCATACCCATGGCGGACAGATCCGCATTCCCGGAATTGGGCCGGTGGGACTGCCGGTGCATGGCAAGCGGCATGTGATCGGCACGTCGAATGCCGATGGGATGACCGTCTACACAACGCGCGGAGTTGGGGTGTATCGGCCGCCGGTGCGAGTGAACTGTCCGCCGGAGGTAACGCTGGTGACGCTACGGGCTTCTAGTTCCTAGCTTCGAGTTCCTAGTTCCTAGCGGGTCTCCGGAGTCTTGATTCCCCCGGAAACGTTGGACGCATGTGTGCGTTTTAGGGACAACGGTTGGGTTTGCTAGGATGGGGGCAGCAATTGCACTCCATATACGGCAGAGGTGGAACACGATGCAGGGTTTCTTTGGCCGGCTCCTTTTCGTATTCGTCCTGGTCTTCAGTGGGCTGACCAGTGTGCTGCCGATGGTTTCGGCACAGGCGCCCGGGAAGACCGTCAATGTTGAGCTGATCCTGGACTCGTCGGGGTCGATGGCTGAGCGACTGGATTCGGGCGAGACCCGGATTGACGCCGCGAAATCTGTTCTCACCGAGGTGATTGAGGAGCTGCCGATCAAGGATGGGGTCAATGTTGGCTTCCGGGTGTATGGGCACAAGGGCACGAACACCGAGGCTGGCAAGGCGGCGAGTTGTCAATCAACCGAACTGAAGGTGCCTGTCGACGGGGTCGACAAGGAGGCTCTGCAAGGCGAAGTGGATGCCTATGAGCCCGTTGGATGGACGCCATTGGCGCTCTCGCTGACGCAATCGGCCGGGGATTTTCCGGCGGCGGATACGAACACAACGAACGCGGTTGTTTTGGTCACCGATGGTTTGGAGACGTGCGGAGGGGATCCCTGCGCCGCTTCCCGCCAGATCAAGAATGGTTCGCAGGCGATAACGACTCATGTGATCGGGTTTGCGCTTGATGAAACCGAGCAGGCGAATCTGCAATGCATCGTGGATGCGTCGGGTGGGTTGCTGCTGGGCGCCGGTGATGCCGGAGCGCTGAGCGATGCGCTTTTCCAGATTCTCGACGAGCTCGATGTGATCGTTGCCAACGGGTGGGTGGAAATCGAATCGATCGGCGGGGTATTCCCGTTGGCCACCATCGAGCAGCAGATTGGCGAAGCGACCGACAGTGATCCAAACGCCGACGAGGAACCATTCAAGACAACGCTTACGACGGCGAACAGGGTGGAGGTGCCTGCGGGGACCTACCTTGTCTCGTGGCCTAATCCGGCCGGGACGACGAGTTCGATCACGGTCGAAGTCGCCGGTGATCAGACCACGTACATTCGCGGATCCGTCTTTCGCTTCCCGCATGCCGGGGCGGAGGTCTATCGATTCACGGATCTCGCCGGTACGGTGATCTGGGAGGACCAGATCCAGTTTGGCGATGCGGTCTGGGTGTTGCCCGGAACCTACCGTCTGCAGATTGTGCAGTTGACCGGAACGACGGTGCTGCTCTCGATGGACGTGCAGACGCTGCCAGGCAAGATCACCGAGGTTACGGTGCTGACTGCTCCGTGAGCCACGGGTTCGGGGTGACTGCCCGAACTCGCGACAAACCTGCAGAATCGTGTTGCAGGGGCTGTTGGAGCGTGTCAGCATTAAGCGATGGCTGTGGATTGGCGCGAGGTGTGCGTTGGCTACAGTCAGCGCATCTGCCTTGCACTGAGGGCCCTCACAATCCATGTCCAACAAAATACGGATCGGCATCATTGGGTGCGGTATCGGCGACTTTCATGCCGAGGCGTATCTGCTTGACCCGCGCGCCGAAGTGATCACCCTGGCCGGTCTTGATACCGACCGGTGTCTTGAGGTGTGCAAGAAGAATCACATCCCCGAACACACGACCAACTACGAAGAGATCCTTGCCCGTGCCGATATTGATGCGGTCAGTGTCTGTGTACCCAACTACCTGCACAAGCCGATCGCAATTGCGGCGCTGAAGGCCGGCAAGCATGTCCTGCTCGAGAAGCCGATTGCGCTGGATGCGACCGAGGGCGAGGAGATTGTTCAGACCGCGCAAGAGGCCGGGCGCGTGCTGGGAATCGCGTTCAGCAAGCGGTACCGCGGCGATGTCCAGCTCCTGAAGAAGCAGATCGAAGCGGGCGAACTTGGCGACATCTATTACGCGCGTGCGTTCTGGAATCGGCGGGCAGGCATTCCCGGTCTGGGCAGCTGGTTCACGAGCAAGACCCTGGCCGGTGGTGGCTCGCTGATCGACATCGGTGTCCATGTCATCGACATGGTTCTTTATCTGATGGGCAATCCCGAGATCACCCATGTTTCCGGGGCAAGCTATTCGCGGCTGGGCGGGCAAGGCAAGGGTCACTGGGCAGGCGCACGCTTCCGGCAGCCAACCGAAGCAGTGTTCGAAGTCGACGACCTGTCGACCGCCATGGTGCGAACCGCGAACGGCGCGACCATTCACATCGAGTCGTCCTGGGCTGCATTCCAGGCGGCGACTGACGAGTTCGGCGTCTCGCTTATGGGCGACAAAGGCGGCGCTGAGATTCGGGTGAAGGATTACACGAAGGAGCCGGCACTGAAGCTGTTCAGTGATGTGCAGGGCATTCCGACGGATCTTTCGCCGCGGATCGTCCACCGGCATGAGCACAATGCGATCGTCGAGCAGTTTCTGAACTCGATCATCGACGGCGTTCCGATGTCGCCAAGCGGCGAGGAAGGTGTCGATCGCGCCCGGGTGATCGACATGATTTATCAGTCATCGATTGCTGGCCGGGAACTGACCGTTGAAGAAGCAAAGGCCGGGATTCCGGCCGGTATTGGCGAATAGCGCCAGGGAGCTGATGACATGATCCGCGTAACGGTTTGGAACGAATACCGACATGAGAAGACCGACGCCGAGGTCGCGGCAATTTATCCGGACGGCCTGCATGCGGCCATTGCGGCCGGGCTTGAGACGTTTGAGGATTTCGAAGTCCTGACAGCGACACTCGATGAGCCCGAGCATGGTCTGACCCAGGATGTGCTGGACAAGACAGATGTCCTGCTGTGGTGGGGGCACAAGGCGCATGGTGAGGTTGAGGACGAGATTGTTGATCGGGTCAAGGAGCGGGTTTGGGCGGGGATGGGCCTCATCGTCCTGCACTCCGGCCATTACTCGAAGATCTTTACCCGGCTGATGGGGAC
>JAPXRQ010000101.1:0-10305 GCA_033813515.1 Thermomicrobiales bacterium | reverse complement strand
GCCCGCTACTGTGCAGATTGTAGGCTGCGCGGCAATCCCGGGGCGAATCGGATGTGGACCACATGCGCAGGCTGCCGTAGGATACCGGTGATGCATTCGCTTGACATAGGGGATCGACCATGACGTCCATCGGCCCACGCCAGATTCCGGTTGCAGTAGTTCAGTTCAATGCCAAAGACGACAAGGCAGCCAATATCGATATGGCTATGGCGCTGATCGATACGGCGGCGGCGACCGGGGCACGACTGGTGCTGCTGCCTGAGGTCTGGACGTTCATGGGGGCGCAGGATCGCCTCGGCGCAATGAGCGATCCGATTCCGGGCGATCTGACCGGGATGCTGGCCAACAAGGCGCGGGAGCACGGGATCTATCTGCACAGCGGCACGTTTTACGAGCGGTTGGATGGAGATGATCGGGTTTGCAACACGGCGGTAGTGTTCGATCCGGCCGGCGAGATTGTGGCGACCTATCGCAAGATGCACCTCTTCGATGTTGCGGTCAGTCCGGATGTGACGTTCCAGGAATCGGCGACTGTCAAGCCGGGCGAGGAGATCGTCACCTTTGATCTGGACGGGATGCGGGTTGGCTTGGCGACGTGCTACGACCTGCGCTTTCCGGAGCTGTTCCGCATCCTGACATTGGAAGGAGCGGAGGCAATTCTGCTGCCCGCTGCATTCACGTTGATGACTGGCAAGGACCACTGGGAAGTTCTGATACGTGCGCGGGCGATCGAGAATCAGGTCTACATGGTGGCGTGCAATCAGGTCGGATTCTGGGCGCCAGGCAAGGCGAACTACGGACGCTCGATGATTGTCGATCCATGGGGAACGGTGCTGGCAACCGCGCCGGATACGAATTGCGTGATCAGCGGCACGATTGATCGCGATCGGATCGAGAAGGTGCGGAACCAGATCCCGTCGGTCGCAAACCGTCGGCCCGCGGCCTACCGGTGGCCGGAGCTAGTCCCTAGTTCCTAGCTCCTAGCTCCTAGCTCCTAGCTCCTAGCTCCTAGAAACTAGACAACTTTGTAGATGCCGCCGTTGAGGTCGACGACGTAGAGTTCGCCGCTGGAATCTTCGCCGAATGATGAGATGGCGAGGCCGGAGGTCATTGCGTCGGAAGTCGCGCCGGTTTCCGGATTGACTGCCCAGATGTAGCCGGTGCAATAGTCGCCGACGAGATAGCCACCGATCAGGTTTTCGACGGCCTCTCCACGGTAGACGTACCCGCCAGTGATCGAGCAGCCGCCGCTGTCGTGCGAGTAAGAGAAGAAGGGCAGTGTGAACGCGGACGGATCGCAATCGGCAACCGCGTAGCAGTCATTGGCTTCCATGGTGTTCCAGCCGAAGTTGTATCCGCCTTCGCCAGCGGGCTGGAAGTCGGCCTCTTCCCAATTGCCCTGGCCAACATCGCCGATATAGAGATCGCCGGTTTCCTTATCAAATGAGAAGCGCCAGGGGTTGCGAAGACCGTACGCCCAGATTTCGCTGCGAGCCTCATCGCTATCGGCGAACGGGTTGTCTTCCGGGATCGCGTAGGGAAGATCGCCCTCAGTGTGATCGATATCGATGCGCAGGATCTTGCCGAGGAGAACGCCGAGGTTCTGGCCATTGCCGTTGGGATCGCCCTGATTGCCGCCATCCCCGAGCCCGATATAGAGGTAACCGTCCGGACCGAACATGAGCAGGCCACCGTTATGGTTTTCGGCCGGTTGATCGACACTCAGGATGGTGCGGGCGGAGGCAGGATCGGCGGTGTTTGGATCGTCAGCAGAGATCGTCCATTCCTCGATCTGGGTGTTGCCGGCGGTATCCGTGTAATCAATGAAGAGGAGGCCCGTTTCGGCAAAGTCGGGGTGAACCGCGATGCTGAGGAGGCCCTGTTCGCTGCTGGTCGAGATTTGGCCCGAGATATCGAGCAGGGTGCCGGTGATGGCGCCGTCCTCGAGGATCACAACCTGACCGGTTTGCTGAACGATGAACATGCGGCCGCTGCCATCATCCGGATCGACGATCTGGACCGGGGAGGCAAGGCCGGTGATGACGGCTTCCAGATTGAGGCTGTAGCCGGCGGGATCAAAAGAGGACGATGGCGTCTGGGCCGAAACCAGAAGGGGACCTGTGAACGTCATAATGGCAAGCAGGATCGGCAAGAGGAGCCGGCCACTTCGAGATCGATGGTTCATGAATCTAACCTCCGGTACCAACGCACCAAAACGGACAATGTGGGAGCTGGGTGGGCTTGCCTCGGCCGGACCGGGCACGGCATGCTGATTGAGCGTACCCGGTCTGACGCAGTTTTGGCATGCACCGGACAACCAGCGGGAGACGATCTGACCGGATCGGGAGATCTGACGATTGCATAGCGAGCAGCCAATCGAGCGTGCGGGAGAGGCTCCGGCCGGGCCACCGCATTGGCTGGGTCAGATGCTCAAGACGGCCCTGTTCGCGTTGATTCTTTTTCTGCTGGCCCGCCTCGTGATCCTTCCCTATGAAGTCGAGGGCCAGAGCATGACCCCAAGTCTCGTCAATCACGAACGGGTTCTGGTCAACCGCGCGGTGTTCAGTCATTTCAATCCCTCCAGTGTGCTCGGATGGGTGCCTGGGGTTCATGTCGCCGATGACGACTGGTATCTCTTCCACGAGCCGGAGCGGGGAGATGTGCTGGTGCTGAATCCGCCGCAATTCTCAGAAACTCCATATATCAAGCGGACAATAGCGGTGGCCGGTGATACGGTCGACATTCGCGATGGCGCGGTCTACGTCAATGGCGAGCGTCTGGATGAACCCTACCTGCACGGGCTGAAAACAGCCTGTGATGATCAGACCTACTGCGAGAACTACGTGGTGCCGGAGGGAACTGTTTACGTGCTGGGTGATAACCGGCCGGAGAGTTTCGATTCGCGCAGTTTCGGTCCGGTGCCGCTGGACAACATTATTGGCAAGGCCTGGTTCTCGAACTGGCCGCTTGATCGGCTGGGGTTGATCAGTCACTAGATTTGACGTTGTATACGGGGCCGGATCCGTTGCCCTGTCGGTATATTGGTAGACTCAGTGGGCGTCGGAGATCGGCGCGTGACCGGGAGGCAAGCGTTTCATTGGTTCAATCCGTTCATGCCCCGGCCAGATCTGGTGAATTGCATCCGGCCCTGACGCCGATGCCAGGTCAGACCACCGGTCCGATCATTCAGGTCAACAATCTGACCAAGCGCTACGGCAAGCACACGGCGATCAACAGCCTGTCGTTCGAGGCGCCGCGGGCATGCATTGGGCTGCTCGGGGCGAATGGCGCTGGCAAGACGACGCTGGTCAAGTCGCTCCTGGGGCTAACTCGCCCGACGACCGGCAATGCTTCTGTTCTCGGTCTGGATACGGCCAGGCAGGGGGTTGAGGTGCGGCGCAAGGTCGGGTACATGCCCGAGTCGGATTGTTTGCCGCCGGGTGCAACAGCTGCCGATTTTGTTGCCCACATGGGTGAGATGAGCGGCTTGCCGGATCGCGCAGCGCGGCAGCGGGCAGCCGATGTGCTGTACCAGGTCGGGCTGCGGGAAGAGCGGTATCGCCTGATCAAGGGCTTCTCGACTGGCATGAAACAGCGGGTGAAGCTGGCCCAGGCGCTGGTGCACGATCCGGC
The DNA here is from genome assembly GCA_033813515.1 of Thermomicrobiales bacterium. Classification (GTDB taxonomy): domain Bacteria; phylum Chloroflexota; class Chloroflexia; order Thermomicrobiales; family UBA6265; genus DASQCG01. The sequence goes on along the minus strand of JAPXRQ010000101.1, from coordinate 6,672 downwards.
GCTGGTCTTCCTCGATGAACCGACGAACGGTATGGATCCGCAGGGCCGCGATGACATGCTCGAGCTGATCGCACGGATCTACCGGATGCTCGGGATCGCGGTCGTCATCTCGTCACACATCCTGGAAGACATTGAGCGGATCTGCGACTACGTCGTGATCATCGATCAGGGACGGTTGATCGTCTCGCAGCCGCTGACCGGAATGGGTCAGCCGCAGGGCGATCTGATTGTCCGGATCGAAGGTGATCGCGAGGCATTTGCCCAGCGGATGGTTGCGAAGGGCTTTGCCGTGACCCGACCGTCCCATGCGGAGCTGCAATCGGTCGACGATCTGGTTGTGGCGAACACCGGTGATCCTGCCTACGACGCCATCCGGGATACCGCCGCCGAGATCGGGGCGGGATTGCGATCGCTCCGGGTCAAGGGGCGGACGCTGGAAGATGTCTATCTGGGCAACCTGGGGTTGAACGATGATGGACGCTGATCTGCAGGGCCGCTACGGCGAGATTTACGATCGCGGATACCAGCACTACCTCGGCAAGCGGCTGGGTCGATGGCATGCGATCTGGGCGCTGGCCGTCTACTCCATCAAGCGGGCGATGGGGATCAAGAAGAGCTGGACCGCGAAAGTCATCCCGATCATCTTGTACCTGGCCGTTGTTGGAACGGTGCTCGTCGTTATTGGCATTCAGGCATTTGCCGGCGATGCGGCGAACGATGTCATGTCGTTCCCGGATTACTTCAGCTTCATCTATCTGATTCAGGGTGCGTTTGTCGCGACCATCGCGCCAGAAATGCTGTGTGGCGATCGACGCGAGAATGTGCTTTCCCTCTACTTCTCGCGGGCGATAACCCGGTGGGACTACGTCATTGCCAAATTGATCGCCACGGCGATTCTGACAATGACAATCTCGACCGTGCCGGCCGTCATTCTGTGGCTCTTCCGGCAACTGCTGGCGGATGCTCCACTCCATGCATTGCGAACCAATGCTGACGAGTTGCTCAAGGTGATCGTCGTCGGCACGTTGATCGCGGGCCTGTTGGGCTGCGGCGGGTTGGTGATCTCGTCGTTTACCGGGCGCAAGAGCATTGCGACGGCAGTCATCTTTGTGGGCTATGCGGTGCTTGAAGGACTGGTTAACGGTTTGATGGCGGCATCGAGCGAGCGCGTTCGGGATTACCTGGCGCTGCTCAGTCCGGGGCGCCTCCTCAACGAGATGGCACTGAAGATGTTCGGCCGCTGGGAGATCGCGGATATGGATCACACCGGGTTCGATTGGCCGGTGTATGTGGCAGCGGCGTTAGGCTGGATCGTTCTCGGCATCGTTGTGATGGCGTGGCGCTATGTTCCGGAGGACTAGGATGCAAACACCTCCGACCATGCCGCCAGTTCCACCATTGCCCGCTGCGGCGCCAGTCCTGCCGGGATTGATGCCGGGCCGCCAGCCAACCATCATCTGCGAGCGCATTTCCAAGTGGTACGGCGATATTGTGGCCGTCTCGGATGTCACGATCGGTGTCGGCGTCGGGGTGACGGCCCTGCTCGGACCGAACGGCGCCGGGAAATCGACCACGCTGAAGATGATCACCGGATTGCTGGCGCCATCGACGGGCCGAATCACGATCATGGGCAATCCCGCCCGCAATAACCTGAAGACGTACCGCAATATCGGATTGGTTCACGAGGTCGAGCACATCTATCCGTATCTGACGGGCGAAGAATTCGTCCGGATGAATGCGGTGTTGCAGCACGTGCCGAATCGGGACGAGGCCGTGGCCAAGGCGATCGATATGGTCGACCTGCGTGATGCCCGGAATCGCAAGATCGGTGGGTACTCGAAGGGCATGCGGCAGCGGATCAAGGTCGCAGCGGCGATGGTGCACGATCCCTCGATTGTGCTGCTGGATGAACCGCTGAACGGTATGGATCCAGCCCAGCGATTGCACATGATCAATCTGTTGCGGGAGATGGGCCAAACGCGAACGGTGTTGGTTTCGTCGCACATCCTGGAAGAAGTTGAGCGGTTTGCCGAGAACATCATCGTCATCGTCAATGGCAAGTTGGCGGCGGCGGGTGATTTCCGGGCGATTCGCGATCGCATCGATACCCATGCGCACACGGTCCGGATCCGTTGCAATGAACCGCGCTACCTTTCGATGGCGCTGATCGGGCATCCCTCGACCCGGGGCGTGAGTATCGATCGCGACGGGCGGGTGCTGGTCGAGACGCTCGATGTGCGCGGGTTCTACCGGGCATTGCCGGAACTGGCGAAGAAATCGAACATCCGCCTGATGGATGTGGGTGCGGCAGATGAGAGCCTGGCCTCCGTCTTCTCCTACCTGGTGGAGGGGTAACGGTGAGCGGACTCTGGTGGCGCATCGCGCCGATCTTCATGTTGACCGTCAAGCAGTTCACGGGTGGAAAGGCAGTTCGGGCGGTCTTCGGGCTGGCCATGATTCCTGCCCTGTTCGCCGTGATCTACCGGATCAATCCGGATGCACGACCGCGGCGTTCGTACGACGATCTCTTTGTCGACCTGCTGCTGCCGACGATCCTGCCGCTGGCCACATTGGTGCTGGCGACGGCGACATTTGGCGACGAGATTGAGGACAGGACACTGCCCTATCTGGTGCTGAAGCCAATCAGCCGGATTCGGATCGTGTTCGAGAAGGCACTGGCCGCGATTGCGGTTTCTGCGCCGGTGATCGGGATCTGCGTCACGATCACCTGGCTGCTGATCTTCGCCGGAGATGCGCTGGATAACACCGACATGCTGTGGGCATCGCTGGTGGCGGTGCTGGTCGGGGTGTCGCTCTACACGTGCGTCTTTCAGTTGATCAGTCTGCTGATTCGGCGGGCGATTCTGGCGTCGATCATTTACTCGCTGGTCTGGGAGACGGTGCTGGGACGGTTCATTGCCGGTCTGCGTTATCTCTCGATTCGGCATATTGTTTCGTCGGTGTACACCTCGGTGCTGGATGATCCGCGCCTGGGTATCGACAATGCGTTCGGCTCGGGCGCGGCAATCATTGCGGCGGCCGTGGTTTGTCTGATTGCGATTGTGATCAGCACCTGGCGCCTGCGCAACATCAATATCGAGTAGATCTCGGAAGGGAAATCTGATGACCTGGAACCGATGGCCGACCCTGGAGCGCAAACCCGGGGTAGGTGTGATTCTGTCTCTCTGCGATACCAGTCCGGTTGGCACACCGCGTTTAGGCATGGCCGATGTGCTGGCCCAGGTGAAGGCGCTGGAGGAGGCCGGGTTCGACTCGGTCTGGGTGCCGGATCACTTTCTGCATCGGGCACCGGTGATGGAGGGCGATCAGGAAGTCGGTTGTTGGGAGGCATGGGTCGCGATGGGGGCGATTGCCCAGGCGACCAGCCGGATCCAGTTCGGCGTGCTGGTGACCTGCCTGCCGTGGCGCAATCCCGGTATCGTGGCGCGGATGACCGAAACGCTGGAGGAACTGAGCGGCGGCCGATTCATTCTCGGGCTGGGCGCCGGTTGGCACGAGCCAGAGTACGACGCCTATGGGCTGCCATTCGATCACCGATTCAGCCGGTTCGACGATGCCTATGCCGTGCTGGAGCCGCTGCTGCGTACGGGCAAAGCCGATTACCAGGGCGAGTATTTCTCGGCCAGCAATGCCATCAGCATTCCGCGCGGTCCACGTGGCGAGCATGGCGGCGTGCCGATCCTGTTCGGGACGCATGGCGACAAGATGATCGAGCTCTGTGCGCGATCGGCCGATGCCTGGAACACCTGCTGGCACGGCAAACCAGAGCAGGCGGCGCCATCGCTGGAGAAGTTGCTGGCGGCCTGCGATGCGGTGGGGCGCGATCCGGCGACGATCGTCAAGACCGCCGGGGTGAATGTGGTGCTGCCGGGCGGCGAAAGCAACAATCCGGAGAAAGAGATCAGCGGCTCGGCAGAGGAGATTGCGGCGGGTTGGCAGTCTTTTGTCGATGCTGGCTACGACCACATCATCTGCGGGATTGAGCCGTGCACGCCGGAGGCGATCGGCGATCTGAAGGCGGCGCTGGAGGTCTTCGACCGGAGGTAAGCGGCAAGGGGCAAGAGGCAAGAGGTTATGGCTTGGACGGTCGGAATCCTTTGGCCCCTGCTTTCAACGTGCGACATTCAGCATTCAACGTTCAACACAAACGGGGGTGGTCGTGAATAACTGGAATCGATGGCCGAAGAGTCGGCGCGAGATGGGCATCGGGGTGATGGTGCCGATTGCCGAGCGGGGCGCATTTGGCGGACCGGTCCGGTTCAACGACATGCTCGATATGGCGAGGACGGCCGAGTTTCATCAGTTCGATGCGATCTGGCTGGCCGATCACTTCCTCTTTCGGCCGCCGGTAGCACCTGATGGCGAGGAGTACGGACTGTGGGAGGCGTGGACGGCGGCCGCGGCATTGGCCCAGGGGACGCGCGAGATCCAGATCGGGCTTCTGGTCACTTGTTTGGGGTGGCGAAATCCCGGGATTGTGGCGCGAATGGCCGAAACGATCGATGAGATCAGTGGCGGGCGGTTCATCCTCGGCGTCGGTGCGGGCTGGCATGAGCCCGAATACGACGCCTACGGGTTTCCGTTCGATCACCGGGCGAGCCGGTTTGAGGACGCGATCATCATCCTCGACGACCTGCTGCGGACTGGAAAATCGACGCATCCCGGGCAGTTCTTCTCAACCGACAACGCGATCAGTCAGCCGCGCGGACCAAGGGCGGCTACGGGAGGTCCGCCGATTCTGGTTGGGACGGGTGGCGAGCGGATGCTGCAGCTGACCGCGACGTATGCCGATGCCTGGAACACGGTCTGGCACAGCGATCCAGCCGATGCGGCGGCGGCGATGGCGAAGCTGGATGCGGCCTGTGCGGCAGTCGGGCGGGATCCGTCGACGATTGTGCGGACGGCGGGCGGGAACATCGGATTGAGTGGATACACGGGATCGCGGGCAAATCCGAAGACGGGTTCACCTGAGGAGCTGGCCGATCATCTGGCGCAATTCCAGCAGTTGGGTTTCCGGCACTTCGTGGCCGGGTTAGATCCGTGCACGCCGGCGGCGATTGCGGAGTTTGGCGCGGTGCTGGATGTGATAGATCACAGATAGGTTGGACGTTGAAGGTTGAAGGTCGAAAGTTGATTAGTTCGCGCTCATTGATTCGACATTAGCATTCGGCGTATGACTTTCAGCACTTAGCCTGATGAGGGGAATCCATGACGGAGTGGAATCGGTGGCCGGTTTCGGAACGGCAGATGGGAATCGGGTTCATGATCCCGGTCTCGGATCGCAGCTCATTTGGCGGGACGCCGCGCTTCTCGGACATCAAGGAGATGGCGCAGGTGGCCGAGGCGATCGGATACGACGCCTGCTGGGTTGCCGATCACTTCATCATGCAGCTGGAAGTTGAGGGGAATGTTCGCCGCGGGATGTGGGAAGGGTGGACGACACTGGCTGCCCTGGCCGCCTGCACGAGCAAGATGACGCTTGGTGTGTTCGTGACCGCGACCAGCTTCCGGCATCCGGGGTTGATCGCGAAGATGGCCGAGAACCTGGACGAGATCAGCGGGGGGCGATTCGTGCTCGGCATCGGGGCGGGTTGGCACAAGCCGGAGTACGACATGCTCGGGTTACCGTTCGATTACCGGGTCAGCCGGTTCGAGGAATCGATTGCGATCGTGTCCGACATGTTGCGGACCGGTACATCGACCTACAGCGGCACCTACTACCAGACCGACAACGCGACCAATGCTCCCCGGGGCCCGAGAGCCGAGACGGGCGGTCCGCCGATCCTGATCGGGACGAAGAGTCCGCGAATGCTGGCTCTGACCGCCAAATATGCCGATGCCTGGAATACGGACTGGCACAAGGAGGCGAGTGAGGTCGTGCCGATGATCGAGACGCTCACCGAGGCCTGCATTGCGAACGGGCGCGATCCGGAAACGATCGTCAAGACGGCCGGCAGCAATATCAAGTTGCCAGGATACACAGGTGTGCGGCTGAATCCGATCGAAGGCGACAACGACTACATCGCCGGCGAGATTGACAAGTTCCGGCAACTCGGACTGAAGCATTACGTGGCGGGAATTGATCCCTGCACACCGACCTCGCTCGAGCAGTTTGCGCGGGTGATCGAGATTCTGGACAGGACGGAGGCGCGGGCATGAGCAAACGGGCGATCGAGATCGGAATCATGCTACCGGAATCGGAATGGGAAATGGCCGGCCAGACGGCTGGTTGGGCGGATTTCTCTGCCATGGCCCAGACGATCGAGGCCGAGGGATTCGACAGCCTGTGGTTCGCCGATCACCTGCAGATGAAGTTGCCCGATGGCAAGGTGCAGGGGGCGTGGGAAGCATGGGCGATTTTGGCGGCATTCGCGGCAACGACCAGCCGTATCGAGATCGGCCCGTTTGTCTCGCCGACCTCGTATCGGAATCCGGCGATGCTGGTCAAGGCGGCGGAAACGATCGACGAGATCAGTGGCGGGCGGTTCGTGTTCGGGATCGGATCGGGCTGGGCGGAGCCGGAGTACCACACGTTCGGGCTGCCGTACGACCACCGGGCCGGACGGTTCGAAGAGGCGCTGGAGATCGTGACGAAACTCGTCCGCGAGGGAGAGGTCGATTTCCACGGCACCTGGTATGAGGTAAACGAGG
>JAPXRQ010000100.1:0-10489 GCA_033813515.1 Thermomicrobiales bacterium | reverse complement strand
GGTTTGGAGGACATCCGGTTCGAGGCCGGCGAATGGGCCGTCGTCGCCGACCTGGGTGCGGTGCGCGCGGATGGCACGGATTTTGCGGTCGGTCATGGCGCGGGTGTCGATCCAAGTGGTGATTTCGGCCGCGGGTGTGCCCATTTGGTTGAGTTGTTCGGGGGTCATGTCGCTGAACGGGTTGCCCGGTCGGCTTGCCATCTGGAGCACTCGTTCGCGGGAAGCGGCGGCGTAGTAGACGGACGGGACTTTCCAGCCGCGCTCGGCAGCCAGTTCGAGGGCTGGCAGCCCGGTGGTGTTGACATTGATGTGATCGGGATGGCCATAAATGCCATCGGGTCCGTAGAACAGGAAGATGTCGGGTTTCTTCTCGAGAATGATTTCGGCGACTCGTTCCGCGACCTCGGCGGTGTTCTGCTGGACAAACGCGCGGGGGTCGTTGTTCGGCGGGGTGCCGACCATTCCGGAGTCGCGATAGCCGAGGAGGCGGAGATCGATCTTGCCAATGACCTCGAGCGCGGCCCGGAGCTCACCCTCGCGGAAGGTGCCGAGTTCGTCGGGTGTGGTCAGGCCGTCGACGAGGATTTCGCCGACGTCACCACGGGTGGCGCAGATGTAGGTGAGATCGACGCCCTGATCGGAGAGCATGGCGAGCGAGGATGCGAATCCGAACGATTCGTCGTCGGGGTGAGCGAAATAGACAACCATGCGGATGGGTTCGGACACGTGATTCTCCGGGTACCTAGTGCCAGGCGGCGATGAGATCGTCGATTGGCAAGCGTGGACGGCGGACGGGATCGGCGGCGCGCTTGCCGATGGGAATCATGGCATGCGGGATGAGGTCTGGGGCAAGATCGAGCGCTGCGCGGACGACATCAGGGGCGAAGAGCGGTGCGCACATCCAGCCTGCATCGTAGCCGGCGGCGTAGATGGTGAGCAATGCGTTCTGGATGGCGGCGCCGAGGCTTTGGATGGCCATCGTGGTTTCGGCCCGTTGGCGATCGGGATCGGGATACGTATCGAGATCGGCGAGATAGAGGCAGGCGATCAGGATGGCTGGAGCGGTGATGATCCGTTCCTGACTTTTGGCGAGGCGGATGGCGACGATGGCGTCGTTTTGGCGATCGAGTTCGAGTTGTTGCTGCCAGGAGTCGGCCATTGAGCGTGCAAGGTGCGCCTTCATTTCGGGCTGTTCGATGACGACAAATCGCCACGGTTGTCGACCGTGCGGCGATGGCGCCCAGCCAGTGGCAGCGATCGCCGAGCGGATGAGTTCGGCCGGGACGGGGTCGGGCAGCAGTTTGCGGACTGAGGCCCGGCCCCGAATGACGCTGTCGAGATCGGACGGACGATCAGTCACGGCTGGTCGGGACGATGGCGTCGTCGGCACGTGGGCTCCAGGTGAGTCCGGCGGCGGTGCCGTAGATCGCGGTCAGATCCCAAAGGTAGATCGCGGCGGGCTGGTCTTTCATGAGATTGCCGAGAACCTGGTAGTCCAGGGCGCGGAAGTTGGGATCGGCCTCACTGGCGGAAAGGTCGATCTGGGCCTGGATTTCCGGGTTGTTGTGCCGAGACAGGAAGCCGTTGCCGCTGAAGACAAGGTAGAGGAGATTGAAGGGGTCGAACATCGGGCGCCAACTGGCGAAGCGGAGCGGGGCCGCGGATGGATCCTTCCAGCCGGCATTGAAGGTGGCAACTTCCTGGACATCCACAGAGACATCAATACCCACCGCGCTGAGGTAGCCCGCAATTGCCTCGACCAGGTCCTTGCGTTCGCTATTGGTGACGGCGATGGAGGTTTTGAGATTCGAGACACCCGCTTCGGCAAGGAGTGATTTGGCCTTTTCGGGATCGTAGGTATACGGAGCGAGATTGCTATCGTACCCGAGGCCGCCGGGGACGAAGATGTTGGGCAGGCGCCGTCCTGTGCCGGCGAGGAGCGCATCTCGGATGGCGTCGACATCGACGGCGTAATTGAGGGCCTGGCGGACGCGGACATCGTCGAACGGGGGCGTGTCGGTGGCGATGCGGACGAAGGCGACCCCGGAGATGGGCTGCTCAATCACCGTCAGGCCGGCGTCACGGACGGTCTGGATTGCATCGACCGGGACGCTGCGGATGATGTGGGCGGTCCCCGATTGAAGGTCGGCGACGCGGGTGGCGCCTTCGGTGACGAAGCGGTAGGTGACGCTGGAAGCGATCGGGGTGCCCTTGGCCGCTATGTTGTAGTCCGGGTTTGATTCGAGGGTGATGTGGTCGCCGCTGACCCATTCGACGAATCTGAATGGACCGGATCCGATTGGGGCGGCGGAAAGGTCGTCAGCGGCCGGCTGGCTGGGGCTGATGACTGGCATCCACGAGGCGATCTGGGCCATAAGCCAGGGGGATGGGGTGGAGACGGTGATGGTGGCGGTGAGATCGTCGCTGGGGGAGATTGCGGTGATGGTTCCGAAGTTGCCGGCGATGCTGCTGGCGGTATCTGGCGCAACGACCTGCTGCCAGGAGGCGACGATTGCGGCGGAGGTGACGGACGAGCCATCATGGAAGGTCTGACCGGGGCGGAGTTTGACTTCGAGGTTGAGCGGATCTATCCAGGTGGCGGATTCGGCGGCGATCATCTGGAGCGAACCGTCCTCCGCGTATTCCCAGAGCGCATCGAAGACAGCATTGGTCACGGACCAGGCGTTCGCCTCGTAACCGCGAGCGGGGGCGAGCGAGGCCGGCTCTGAACTGAGGTCGATGACAAGGTCGGCATTGGTTGGGGTTGCCTGGGCGAACGTTGTCCATTTCGTAGTGGCGATTGCGCTCGCTGCGAATGTCGTCGCCTGCAACAACGAGCGACGTGTCAGATAAACAGGATTGGTCACGACGAGAACCTCCTTTGGCCGACGATGCGGCGATTGAACCAGAACCCCAAGACGGTGAAACCGATAACAGTGAGAACGATGGCAAACCCGGGAAAGAGGGTGGCCCACCAGGCGGTGGTGGAGAGATCGCGCGCGTCGGCGATCATGCTTCCCCAGGTGATGGTGTCTGATGGAACTGCGAGACCGAGGTAGCTGAGGGCCGAGGCGTACAGGATCATGGCCCCGGCTTGTTGGCAGGCGATGGCGACGAGGGGAGTGAGTGCCACCGGGAGGAGATGGCGGCCAATGATGCGGGCTTCGGTTGCGCCATTGACGCGGGCGGCATCGATGAACGCCGCGTGGCGGAGCGGCATGACGGTCAGGCGGGCGATGCGGGCGTAGGTTGTCCAACCGGTGAGGGCGAGGATCAGGATTACACCTGCGAGCGAAGGATCGAGCACGGCCGAGACGCCAATGGCGACGACGATGAACGGAAGGGCGAGTTGGACATCGCCGAGCCAGAGGAGGGCGCGGTCGAGTCGGCCGCCCCGGTATCCACCGATCAGGCCGAGCGAGATCCCGATCGTGGCGGCAATGGTTGTGGCGGCAATGGCGATCAGTAGTGAGGCCGAAGCGGCGGCCAGGATGCGGGCGAGGATGTCGCGTCCGAGTTGATCCGTGCCGAGGGGGTGGGTCCAGGTACCGCCAAACCCGATTGGTGGGGCAAGGCGCGCGGCGAGATCGATAGCATCGGGATCCCCGGTCGCGCGGGATATCGCAGCAATTGCGATGAGGGTGACGATCAGCAGAAGAGCGGGAACGGCCAGATGACGTAGCCGATCGCCACGGTTGGGGAGGGTCGGAGCGGTGGTGGGGAAGGGTAGGGTCATCATGCGGTGCTCGCTGTCCGGAGGCGGGGATCGAGCCACTTCGCAAGGAGGTCGGCGGACATGGTGAGCAGCGAGATAAGCAACGCCGTGATGATGACGAACGACTGGATGACGGGGAGATCACGATCCTGGACGGCATTGAGAGCGAGCAGGCCGACGCCGGGGTAGGCGAAGACACCTTCAACGACGACAGCGCCGCCGATCAGGAAGCCGATCTGGATCGCGATGAGGGCGAGGATGGGACCGGTTGAGGCGCGGAGGGCGTGGCGGAGCAAGACGGTCGGCTCGGCGAGCCCCTTGCTGCGCGCGGTACGGATAAAGTCGGCGTCCATCGTTTCGGCGAGTTGCGTGGCGATGAGGCGGGCCAGGAGGGAGGCCGGTTGGATGGCAATGGTGATGGCGGGAAGGATGAGCGAGCCAGGTCCGGATCTGCCTGATGACGGGAGCCAGCCCAGGTTGACCGCGAAGATGAGGACGAGGATGGCGCCGAGCCAGAAGGCGGGGATGGCCTGGCCGAGGGCGATCAATCCGTTGGCGGCGGTGCGGATGGCCGGGATGCCGGCACGAGCGGCGGTGATCCCGAGGGCGAGACCGAGCAGGAGAGCGATGAAGATGGCGGCGGCGGCGAGGGTGAGGGTGGCGGGGAGACGATCGAGGACCAGGTCGAGCGCGGGCTGGTGGGCGCGCCAACTGGTGCCGAAGTCGCCACGGATGGCGCCCTGCAGGAAGCGGAGGTATTGGACGGGGAGCGGCTGATCGAGGCCGAGATCGTGGCGGATCTGGGCGCGGGCTTCAGGGGAGGCGCCGGGTTCGACGAAGCCATCGGTGGGATCGCCAGCGAGGTGGATGAGGACGAAGGCAACAAGTGAGACAGCCAGCATGATGCTGACGATCCAGAGGATTCGGTTGAGGAGGATGCGCGCCATGCGGTTGCGTCCGGTCCGTCGAATCGGGGCACGGCGGCAACGGGGAATGGGTCATGCGCCGATGGCTCGGGGTGGCGGTTGGCGGGCGTGAAAAACCCGGTGGCCGCAATCCGAGCCATCGGGGGTGCATGGGTCGATTCGAGAAAACACCACGCGGCGGCCGAATCGCATCGCTGCGAAAGGGACGCTGCGCCTTCTCCCATCCGGACTTTACCGTCGGTTCCGGAATTCCACCGGATCGTGCTCGTGGTTCTCCACTTGCTCGCGGACTGTTACCGCCGGTCGGGACTTGATCGTCATAGCACGCGATCTCACCCAAACCCCGAAGGCTGTGCTATCCGAATTATAGGGGCTAGGGGAAGGGGCTAGGGACTAGGGAATTGGGTAGGTAGTCATTGTTGATCTGATAAGGAGCGGATCATGCCAGATAGCATTCGCCCGATCTCAGAACATTGGTCACTCAGTACCTCGAGTGGTTCCCTTTGGACGTAACCGATGTTGTGTGCGATTTCGAGCAGGGTCTCGAGCTCATGAAGTGAACCTCGTGCGATGCCCAGGTGGTGGACATACTCTTTGCGCCCATTGCGCCCGTTGTCTTCCGCAATGTTGGCGGGAATCGAAACTCCCGCCCGTTGCGTTTGGGAAACCAGGCCGAATTGTTCCGTTCGCGGCCACGTATTCGATTCGTTGTAGATCGCTGTGACAAGTGTCATCGACTTTTGCCAGACAAGCAGGTCACGGTATTTTCCCGCACGAGGCAAGGAAGGTTCACCAGTCATTGAAATGGTCCCCTATTGGGATGAACGAGTCAGTGGGCCAAGTCTAGCCCCTAGCCCCTGCCCCTAGACCCTAAGCGCGCGGAGGAGCCCTTGCATGTAGCCTACGGCGTGGGCTCGGCCGCGGTGGTTGTAGGGGGTGTCGTCGTCCATGTGGGGGACGTGGTCGTCGAGCAGGAAGCCGGTGAAGCCGCTGTCCTTCAGGAGTTTCATGATTTCGGCGGGATCGAAGTTGCCATCGCCGATGAAGCACTCGATGAAGTTGGGGACCGTGCCCTGGACGTCGCGGAAATGGATGTAGTGGATCTTGCCTTTGGGGGCGAAGAACTCGATCATCTCGCGCACATTGGCGGCGCCGCCGGGCATTTCTGAGCAGCAGCCGAGGCAGAGATCAAGTCCCCAGGATGGGCTATCGGGGTTGAGGTCGTAGGCGCGCTTGAAGCCGGCTGGTTCGCGGAAGATGCGGGCGACACCACCGAGCATCTCGACCGGGGGATCGTCTGGATGAAGGGCGAGTTTGAGTCCGACCTCCTCGGCGACCGGGAGGACGGCGTTCATGAAGTAGACGTAGTTGTCCCAGAGTTGATCAGCGGAGAGGTATTCGGATTCGTTTTCATACATCGGCATGCCCTGGCGCCACTCGGGGGTTGAGGGAGCGAAGGCTTTGGTCCCTTCGATGGCACTGAGGGGGGCAACGAGGGCCATATCGAACTTGGTTGCACCGGCGCCGCCCCGACTGGGAGCGAGGCGTTCGGTACGCCAGACGGAATTGGGCATCCAGTGGTAGCCGAGGACCGGGATGCCTGCTTCGGCCATGTTGCGGATGGTGCGCTGGTAGTTTTCGATCTGTTCATCGCGGCCATCGATGCCGAGCATGGCCTTGTTGTAGAAGTGAATTGGGGTGTTTTCGATCGCCTCGAAGGTGCAGTTGTACTCTTGGCATTTGAGGACAAGTGGGCGGAGATCCTTGACCTCCCAGTATTTGTCGCCGGGGAGTGTGGGGTTGTTCATCTGGATGGAGGTAACGCCGAGTTGGGTGGCGAAGCGGAGTTTTTCGTCGGTGAGTTCGTTGAATTGACCGAGGCCGATGCGCATTTGCGAGTCGCTCATGAGGGTGTCCTTAATAGTGTTAGTGCTAGTGATAGTGTTAGGTCCGGTACTCCCGACAAGTTGATGTGTTCCTGTTCCTAGCCTTTCACGGAGCCGCTGGTCATGCCCTGGACCATGAAGCGTTGGGCGACGAAGTAGAGGCAGATCATCGGGAGTGACGAGAGGACGGCGCCCGCCATCAGCGTGCCCCAGGGGAGGACGTCGCTGGTGATGAGGTAGTTGATGCCGAGGGGGACGGTCCGCTTTTCATCTGAGGTGATGAAGATGAGGGCGAGGAGCAGTTCGTTCCAGGCGCCAGTGAAGGTGAAGATGGCGACGGCGGCGAGTCCGGGGGCGGAGAGCGGGAGGAGGATGCGGAACAGCGCGCCGAGGCGAGTGGCCCCATCGACCATGGCCTGTTCCTCGAGTTCGCGTGGGACACCCCGGAAGTAACCCTGGAGGAGCCAGGTGCTGAGGGGAAGCGAGAAGGTCAGGTAGACGAGGATGAGGCCGTAGAGCGAGTTGCCGAGTTGCAGGCGGGCGATCAGGATCGAAAGCGGAATGAACAGGAGTGAGGTCGGGGTCAGGTAGGCGAAGAGGACGACCCGACCGACGACGCCCTTGAACTTGTACTTGAAGCGGGAGAGTGAGTAGGCGGCGAAGGAGGAAATGATCAGCGAGATCAGGGTGACTGAGGAGGCGACGAGGAACGAGTTCTTCATATACATGAAGAAGTGCTTCTCGTTGATCAACTCCTTGTAACTGTCCCAGGTGAAGACGGTTGGCCAGAGGACAGGTTTGCGGCCGATTTCGCGCGGGATTTTGACCGACGTGATGACCATCCAGTAGAAGGGGAAGAGGATGATGGCGACGACGATCAGGAGGACGAGGTAGATCGCGATCGTCCCGAGAATCTTGCGGCGGCGTTGACTGGCATTGAATGTGGCCATGTTAGTCGTCATCCGGTTGCATGAACGTGGTGACGACAATGACGAGAATGGCGAGGACCGGGACCATCGCGACGGAAACGGCAGCGGCTTCGCCCAGGCGCATGTTTTGCATACCGGCGTAGGCAAGGACCGGGAAGACCATGGTGGCATTGGACGGTCCGCCCTGGGTCAGGAGCCAGACGTGTTCGAAGGCGTTGGCGGTCCAGATCGAAGAGAGCAGGGTGGTGACGAGGATGACGGGTTTGATAGCCGGGAAGGTAACCGACCAAAAGCGCTGGATGGCATTGGCGCCATCGATGCGTGCGGCTTCGTAGAGATCGGGGCGGACTGCCTGGAGCGCGGCGAGGATGGAAATGAACCAGAACGGGAAACCGCGCCAGGTTGAGGCGATGATGACTGCGGGCATGGCGGTGGATTTTTGTCCGAGCCAGTCGATCACGCCGGTGTGGATGCCGGTTTTGGTGAGGATCAGATTGAATCCGCCGCCGATCGGCTGGTAGAGGACGCGCCAGGTGAGAAAGGCGACGAATGCGGGCATGGCCCAGGGGAGCATCAGGAGGGAGCGGAAGATGCCTCTGCCGCGGAATTGCTGATTGACGAGAAGGGCGAGGCCAAGGCCGATCGAGAGTTTCAGGATATCGGTGGCCAGGACGAGGACGATGGTGTTGCGGATGGACGCGGTGAACCCGGGATTGGTGCGGAGATAGCGGAAGTTATCGAGTCCGATCCATTCGCCGGGATTGCCGACGACGCGGCTGGTGAACGAGATGTAGATGGCGTAGAAGAACGGGTAGGCGACGAGTCCGAGGATGAGGGCGATGGCGGGCAGGATGAAGAGGTACCCGGTCAGGGATTGGCGGGCGCTGAAGGAGAGGCGGGACTCCTGGTATTCGGTTGGCTGTGATGCTGGTGTGGAGGCCATCCGGTGGGTTCCTGGGTTGATGGGTTGATTTGCACGAGCACGATGAAAGTTGACGATGTAGTCAGGTAGTTGTCGATGGACGCGACGGACTAATAGTCCATAGCTATCTGAACGAAGTCGGTTAAAACCGACTGGAACCGGCGATTACCCTGGCAAGTCCGCAGAATGCAAAAACCGGTTGAAAACGAGGTGCTCCGCAGGGTGCCGCATTGCAATGCGGTGTTGCAGGGTGCGGCGCTACACGGTGCGGTGGAGGGGCGGCCACCTTTGTGGTGGCCGCCCGATGTTGCTACTTGTACTTGTCGTAGATGGCCTGGCCCTGGGTTTGGGCTTCGTCCATTGCCTTGTCGAAGTCCCAGCCGTCGATGACGACGCGTTGGGCCATCTTGGGGACGATGAAGTTGGCCGAGAAGTCGCCATAGGCGGTGTTGTAAACGTCCGGATAGGCCGGAGCGGTGCCGTTGGTGACGAGATCCCTGAGGCCGGCGAGGATCGGATTGCTGCCGTCGAAGGTCGCGAAGTCAGCCTGGGCCTTTAGGACCGGGGCATAGATGGCGACATCGAAATAGGCCTTGGCGAAGTCCGGATTGGACAGGAATTCGATCAGGGCCTTGGCGGCGTCCGGATTCTGGCTGGTGGCCGGAATGGCGCGGACATTGGGACCGATCGGCGAGACCTGCATGACCGGGCCGGTTGGGAGCGGCGAGTAGGCAGTGGCCTCGAACAGTTCGGGATCATCGGCCTTGGCGGCGATGGCGACCGAGCCGGTGTTCGCGATCAGACCAGCGATGCCGTTGAGATAGGCCTCGTTGTCGCCAGCACCGTCCCAGGTGGTGTTGCCTGGTGGGAAGACTCCCTTGTCCCAGGCGTCCTTGAGCCAGGTCAGGTAGGCGCGGGTTTCCTCGGACTTGATCGTGACAGTTTTGCCCTCGTCATCGGCGATACGGCCGCCGTACGACTGAAGAACAGACATCTGGACATTGCCATCGCCGACATTGGAGAGGGCGAGGCCGAGACCGTAGACGGTGTCCTTGGTGATGGCCGCAGCCTGGGTGACCATGTCTTCCCAGGTGGCGGGGGCATCGGTGAAGCCTACCTCGGTGAGGAGGTCGTTGCGGCGGAGAACCAGGTTGCCGGATGCTCCGAAGGGGAGACCGGTGCGGCCGCCGGCGATCGCAGTGGTGTCGGTGGCGGAGGCGATGCTCTCGAACCAACCGCCCTGGGCATCGCCGACCTTGGTGACGACATCATCGATGGGGGTGAGGACACCCTGGGTGGAGAGGAGCAGGAGGAGATCGAGACCCATGTCCAGGGCATCTGGCATGGTGTTGGACTCGACCGCGGCCGAGACCTTCTGAACGGTCTCGTTCTGGTTGATCATGACGACTTCGGCTTCGACGCCGTTGTCTGATCCCCACTGCTTGATGGTTTCTTCGAGGAGGGCATTGGCATCATCGGAGAAGATGAGGCCGCCCCAGTAGGTGACCTTACCCGAGAGCTGGTGGCGGAGGAGGGCAGGGGCCTTGCGCATGGCAAGGGCTTCATCGAGTCGGCTTGCTCCGAGACCCACGGCGGCGGCGCCCGCGAGTGACGTTCCGAGAACGCGACGGCGGGAGAGACGGTGCTGTTCAGTCATCCTTGACTCCAGTTGGCTAAGCCGACTGTCACCATCGATGGCGCCCGGGGTGTGTGTCTGCTGGCGACATCGACAGGACACCTCACGTGAGGATAGAGGCAACCTAGCACGGTTTGTTCAGAATGGTCAATTAGTGTTAGTGCCAGTGTTAGTGTTAGTTTGTTGAACTTCGCAAAATAATCCGACGTCAGATTGTGTGCTGATGACACGAAATTTGGGTGTGGCGTGGGGTTTGGGGTGGGTGGCGTGGATTGGGTAGGATCGGGGTGGATGGTTTGTTTCCAAGGCAAGAAAGGGGCGTTTGGAAATGGCTGAAGAAACCGAAGTTCAGGTTGATCCACGACAGCATGCGCACAACGAGGCGGTTGCGGCGTTTGAGCGGCAACATGCCGAGTGGGACGAGATGATCCGGCAGATTGGGCTGGATCGGATGGATGAGCCCGGCGTGATGGGC
>JAPXRQ010000099.1:0-10535 GCA_033813515.1 Thermomicrobiales bacterium | reverse complement strand
CGTGTCGATGGACCGCAGACGCAACTGGTCAAGACCGGTACCCCAACCATGGGCGGAATCATGATCTCGGCCGTGGTCATTGTCATCACCGCCGTTTTCAACCTGGTCGGGCGGTATTCGATGGCGCTGCCGATCGGCATTCTGCTCGCGGCCGGAACGCTCGGCGCGATCGACGATCGGATGAATCTGGTCGGCGGCAGTCGACTGGGGATGGCCGCACGCCACAAGATGCTTTGGCTCATGCTGTTCGCCTTTGTGGCTGCCAGCCTGCTCTATTTCAGTCCGCCGGGACTGGGTTTGCACCATGTCTATGTGCCCTTCTTCGGGCGCTTCAATATCGGCATCCTGTACCTGCCGCTCGCGATGATGGTCATCGTCGGAACCGCCAACGCGGTCAACTTCGCCGATGGCCTGGACACCCTTGCGGCCGGTCTGGCGGCGATTGCGTTCGTCGCCTACGGAGTCATCGCCTATCGGCAGGGGCAGATCGGCGTCGTCACGTTCTGCTTCACCATGGTCGGGAGTCTGCTCGGCTTCCTCTGGTTCAATGCCCATCCCGCCCAGGTCTTCATGGGGGACACCGGTTCACTTGCGATCGGATCCTCGCTGGCGGTGGCGGCGTTCATGACCGGGCAATGGCTCTTGTTGCCGGTTGTCGGTGGGGTGTTCGTGGCCGAGGCGCTCTCGGTCATCCTGCAGGTCGGGTATTTCAAACTGACTGGTGGCAAGCGCATTTTCAAGATGACGCCGCTCCACCATCACTTCGAGATGATTGGCTGGTCCGAAACGCAGATCACCATGCGCTTCTGGATCATCGGCATGATGTGCGGCCTGATCGGCGTCGCTCTGGCGCTGCTCTGATGGGTTCCACCTGGGCAGGCAAGCGCGTCACGGTCATGGGGCTCGGCACCCGGGGCGGTGGTTCGGGGGTAGCGCGGTATCTCGCATCGCAGGGGGCGCGGGTGACGGTGACCGATCTGCGAGAGGAAGCGTTGCTGACCGATCAGATCGCCGAGTTGGTCGATCTGGACATCCGCTATGTCCTTGGGCGGCACGAAGAGAGCGATTTCACCGAGACGGATTGTGTCGTGCGCAATCCGGCGGTCCGGCGCTGGAATCCCTACCTGAAAGCGGCGACCGATGCCGGGGTGCGGGTCGAGATGGAAATGACCATCTTTCTCGCCGCCAGCATCACTCCGGTGATCGGCATCACCGGCACCAAGGGCAAAACTAGTACATCGGTGCTCTGCGGCGAGATCCTGCGGGCGTGGCGACCGGAGACGGTGGTTGCCGGCAATATGGGTGTCTCGGCGGTGGCGGCACTGGACGGACTGACTGCGGAGACGCCGGTCGTGCTCGAACTGTCCAGTTGGCAACTCGAGGCGATGGATGACCGGCACCTGGGTCCGCAGATCGCCCTGCTGACCAACATTTCGCCGGATCACCTCGACACCTATGCCGATTTCGAGGGATACGCCGATACCAAGCGCTCGATCGCCCATCACCTGTCAGCATCCGATACGTTGATTCTGAACGCAGACGATACGCTCGTTGCGCAGGCAGCCGACGAGACGCAGGCGCGGGTTATCTGGTTCGGCACACAACTGCCGGGAGATGGCATTCGGGTCGAACCGGATCGGTTGATCAGCACGATCTCCGGGCGGGAAGGCGAGATTGCCGTTCCCGACAATCCGGCGCTGATCGGTCATCACATGCGCATGAATGCCGCCGCCGCCGCCGGAGCCGCTCTGGTTCGTGGCGCCGCGCTGTCCGATGTCGAGGCAGGACTGCGCGGATTCCGGGGCATTCCCAACCGCACCGAACGGGTTGCGACTATCGACGGCGTGCTCTACATCAACGACACGGCAGCAACCGCCCCGGCCGCCGCGATCGCCAGTTTGCAGGCGTTCGCCGATCGCCCGATTCACCTGATCGCCGGCGGAGCGGACAAGAAGCTGGATATGACTGAACTGGCTGGCGCGATTGCACGGCAGGCCGCATCGGTGACCCTGCTTGATGGAACCGCAACGCCAATTCTGGTCGATCTCATTCGGCAGACCGGAACCTCGCTCGAACTGCCGGTCGTCCAATCGATGGCCGAGGCTATCAAGGTCGCATCGGCCCGGGCGACATCGGGAGATGTGGTGCTCCTCTCGCCTGGATGCGCCAGTTTCG
Source organism: Thermomicrobiales bacterium (assembly GCA_033813515.1). GTDB lineage: Bacteria > Chloroflexota > Chloroflexia > Thermomicrobiales > UBA6265 > DASQCG01. Next base: position 8,360 of record JAPXRQ010000099.1, on the reverse strand, counting down.
GAATCTTCCGGGACGAGTTCGATCGTGGCCAGCAGTTCCGCGAGTGTGTTGCCGCCTTGCAGGTCGTCGAGGTAGGGCAATGAGTTCAATCGTCGGACTGCCGCCTCTGCCAGCTTCGATCCATTTCGTCGGGATCGGCGGTATCGGAATGAGCGGCCTGGCCAGGATTCTCAAAACCTGGGGATACGACGTCTCTGGAACCGACGCCTTCCCCTCGGATCTGATCACCCAACTGCAGGCAGAAGGCATTCCCGTCGCCATCGGGCACGACGACACATCGCGCGCATCCGAGGCCAACCTGATCGTGGCCACAGCGGCCCTGCGACAGACCAATCCGGAATTGCTCGCTGCCAAAGACGCGAATATCCCGATCGTCAAACGGGCCGAACTGCTGGGGATGCTGATGAACCAGAAGGTCGGCGTGGCCGTGGCCGGATCGCATGGCAAGTCGTCTACCAGCGGCATGCTCGTCACGGCGATGCAGGTGTTGGGTCGCGATCCGTCCTACGCGATCGGAGCGCTGGTGCAGTCGACTGGCACCAACGCCGCGCCTGGATCGGGCGAAGAGATGGTGGTGGAGGCGGACGAATACGACTACTCGTTCCTCTGGCTCAAGCCAAGAGTCGCGATCATCACCAATATCGATTACGACCACCCCGATCTCTTTCCGGATCAGGCGACGTACGATCGGGCCTTCGTTCGGTTCAGCAAGGGCGTCGCGGATGACGGCGTGCTGATCGCTAACGGGGACGACCCCGGAGTGCAGCGTGTGCTGCCGCAGTTCCGCGAATTGAACTGCCGGGTCGTCACGTATGGCCAGAGCGCGAGCAACGACTGGCGAATCGCTGGCACCGCGATAACCGGACCATCCGAGGCCATGGTGGAACTCAATCTGCAGGTGCCCGGCAACCACAATCTGAGCAATGGCACGGCCGCGTTGGCAGCCCTGACCGCGCTTGGCGTTGATCCCGTGGACGGCGCCGCGGCATTGGGCGAGTATCGTGGGGTTGCGCGCCGGTTCGATCTCAAGGCCGAGGTTGGTGGGGTGACGATCATCGACGATTACGCGCACCATCCGGAAGAGATCGCGGCGACCATTCAGGCGGCCCGTTCGCGCTATCCCGGACGGCGGATCATCGCCGCCTTCCAGCCGCACACGTTCAGCCGGACGAAAGCACTTGCTCCGGCGTTTGCCCGCTCGCTGAGTCTGGCCGATGTGCCGATCGTGCTCGATATCTACCCGGCCCGCGAGACAGATACACTCGGCGTCAGTGCCCAGACCATCCTGGATTTGATGCCGGGCAGTGGAGCGCGCGCAGGTGGGAAGCCATCTGATGCAGTCACCCTGCTTGCCGGATTGACCGAACCGGGCGATGTCGTCCTCACCCTTGGCGCGGGCGATATCACCGTCACCGGACCGCAGATCGCCGAATCCCTGCGGGCACGAGGACTGGCATGAGCACGGAACTGCTGCAGGTCGAGGTGCCGGGACAGGCCGCGCCGCTCAAGATAGAGCAGGAATCGCCACTCTCCCGCTGCACGACCTGGCGAATTGGCGGACCGGCCGAGTTCCTGGTTCGGGCATCCACACTCGATGCGCTGATTGCCGCTGTGCGATGGGGCGCTGATCAAGCACTGCCGATCACGCTGATTGGCGGGGGTTCGAACCTGCTGGTTAGCGACGATGGGTTGCGCGGTCTGGTCATCATCTCGAAGACGCCAGGCGAACGGTCCGAAGTGCTCCTGAACACAACTGATCTTGGCGATGTGGTCGAGGTGACCGCCGCGGCCCAGATTCCGATCAATTGGATCGGGCGGTATGCCTGCGATCGCGGCTGGTCCGGGCTCGATTGGGCGGTCGGACTTCCCGGAACCGTGGGAGGCGCGACGGTGAACAATGCCGGGGCGCATGGCACCGAGCAGAAGGATCACCTCGTTTCGCTGCGCACCCTCTCAACCAGCGGCGAAATCGAGGTCCATGACCGGGCCTGGCTCAATCCGACCTACCGCAACACCACGATCAAGGCGCAGCCGAGACCGCGCGATCTGATCGTCCTGGATGCCACGATGCGATTGCCCAAAGGCGATGCGTCGGTGCTCTCTGGTCTGGCTGAGGAGCATGCCCGCTACCGCAAGGAGACCCAGCCGACCGGAGCCTGCGCGGGATCAACCTTCGCCAATCCGGAGGGCGACTTTGCCGGCCGTCTGATCGAGGCAGCCGGACTCAAGGGGTACGCCATCGGACCGGTTTCGTTTTCGACCAAGCACAGCAACTTCATCGTCAATGCCGGAGGTGGTACGGCCGCGCAGGTGCTGGAGCTGATTGCTCACGCGCAGGCGACCATTCGCGACCAATTCGGCGTCGAACTGCACCGGGAAATCGAATACCTGTCCGGGGAGGGCAGCCAATCATGACCGACCCAAACACACGTATCAATGTCACGGTCATTTTCGGCGGGCAGTCCGGCGAGCATGATGTTTCCCTGCGCAGTGCCCAGACCATCATCGCCGCGCTCGATCCGGAGAAGTTCAACGTCCGCCAGATCGGCATCACGCGCGATGGTGGTTGGTTGACGACTGGTGGCGCGATGGAGATGCTGACCGCCGACTCCCCGTTCTTCCAAATCGGCGATGGCGCACCGACCGATGTGCACATCGATGCCGGACCACCGGCTCTCTCGCGCGATTCGGTCGATGTCGTCATCCCGGTGCTGCACGGTCCGATGGGTGAGGACGGAACGATCCAGGGCATGCTCGAGTTGGCCGGGATTCCGTATGTCGGGTCCGGTGTGCTTGGCTCGGCCGTCTCGATGGACAAGGCGATGGCCAAGCTGGTCCTGCAACAGGCCGGCATTCCCGGTGCGCCGTGGATCCTCGTCAACGAGTTCGAGTGGGTCGATTCGGCGGCCGACGTCCAGCGCTCGATCGAAGAGCAACTTGGCTATCCCTGCTTCATCAAACCGGCGAATATGGGCAGCAGTGTCGGGGTAACCAAGGCGCATGATGCTGACGAGCTGGGACCGGCGCTGGAACTGGCGTTTGAGTACGACCGGCGGGTCGTGGTCGAGGGCGCGATCGATGGCCGCGAACTGGAAATTTCGGTTCTCGGTAATGACAGGCCACGAGCCTCGGTCGCGGGTGAGATCGTTCCGGGTAATGAGTTCTACGACTTTCGGGCGAAGTACGTCGACGACAACTCGGCGCTGATCATTCCGGCCGAGATCTCCGATGCCAAGCTGGCCGAGTTGCAGGAACTGGCCATTCGCGCGTTCCGTGCGCTGGATCTGGCCGGGTTGGCCCGGGTCGATTTCTTCCTGGAACGGGGCACGGATCGGCTGATCCTGAACGAGGTCAATACCCTGCCGGGATTCACTTCGATCAGCATGTATCCGATGTTGTGGGCAGCCTCTGGAATCCCACTTGAGGAACTGGTTGCGACGCTGGTCGATCTCGCGATTGAACGACATCAGAAGGTGCGAAAGGTGCGCTGAGATACGCTCAACTTGGGCGAATCTGTGCGTGCGAGTGCTATACTGCGGTTTCGGTCGCATCACCTGTGACATTCGCTGTGTGCCTTGTCACTGGCCCGGAGATGTGCCCCGATCCACGTTGTTGAGCAGGTAGTCCGGCCCATGCCACCATCAGATTACGGTCGCAATGCGGACGCCCCCAAAGGGACGGGATCGAGCGTTCAGTCATCTTTCATTGGTCGCCGCACCAATGTTCGGTCCAGACGGCAGGTTCAGGAGCCACTCGTGCAGCAACCCCGGGAAGATTTCACCAACTCGTTCGCGCGGATCAAGGTCATTGGCGTCGGTGGCGCCGGTGGTAACGCGATCAATCGCATGGTCGAAGCGGGAGTTGATGGTATCGAGTTTGTTGCCGTCAACACCGATGGCCAAGCCCTGCTCACCAGCCGGGCGGCGCTGGCGGTTCGCATCGGAGACAAACTGACCAAGGGCCTTGGCGCCGGCGGACGTCCCGAGGTCGGGCAGCGCGCCGCGGAAGAGAGCACCGAGGGGATCGCCGAGATCGTCAAGGGCGCCGACATGATCTTCATCACCGCCGGTATGGGTGGTGGGACCGGGACAGGCGCCTCGCCGGTCATTGCACGCCTGGCCAAGAATGCCGGGGCGTTGACCGTCGGTGTCGTCACCCGCCCATTCGAATTCGAAGGCAATCGCCGCAGCCGCTCCGCCGATGAGGGCGTCGAGGAACTGCGCGAGAATGTCGACGCATTGATCACGATCCCGAACGAGCGCCTGCTGACAATCGTCGATCCCAAGACATCGATTGAAGAGGCCTTCCAGATCGCCGACGAAGTCCTGCATCAGGGTATCGCCGGGATTTCCGACCTGATCACCAAGCCGGGCATGATCAACCTCGACTTTGCCGACGTCCGCACGATCATGCGCGATGCCGGCTCGGCCCTGATGTCGATCGGATACGGCTCGGGCGAGAACCGCACGATCGATGCGGCCAAGCAGGCGATCGAGAGCCCGCTCCTGGAGACCAGTATTCAGGGCGCGACCGGAGTGCTCTACAGCATCGCCGGTGGGCGTGGTCTAACCCTGCTCGAGACCAGTGAGGCGGCCGAGATCATTCGGGCGGCGGTCGATGAGGATGCCGAGATCATCTACGGCACGACGATCGACGAGTCGCTGGGCGATACCGTTCGCATCACACTGATCGCGACCGGGTTTGATGATGCCGAGTCGTACGGCGCGCCGGTCAATGCCCGACGCGGTCGAGCCCCACAGCGCGGTCAGGAGCAGGTGTACCGGCTCAACGATCGGCGCGAGCAGCAGGCGCCTCCGCCACGTGAGCGGGAACGCGAGCGTGCTCCGGAACGGGAACGACCGCGCGAAGAGCCACAGCGCCAGCCTCGCTCCGCCTCGCCGGCGCCGATGTTGCCGGATGACGATTGGGAAGGCGAGTCTTCCATCATCCGCTTCCTGCGCGAACGCTAGACGACGATTGGTCTGATCCGCCCCCATGCGCTGTCCTTTTTGTCAGGCCAAAGATTCCCGGGTGATCGATAGCCGCGATCTCAGCGGAGGCGAAGCCATTCGCCGTCGGCGCGAGTGCATCGAGTGCGGGCGTCGCTTCACCACCTACGAGCGTGTCGAAATTGGCGGCCTGGTGGTCGTCAAGAAGGACGGTCGACGGGAAGATTTCGATCCGACCAAGTTGCGGCAGAAGCTGCGGGTCGCTTTGACCAAGCGTCCAGTCGGCGAGCGCGAGATCGATGAGGTGGTCGCCCGAATTGAAGCCCGATTGATGCAGATGGGACTGCCCGACGTGCCATCGTCCGCGATCGGCGAGGCGGTCCTGCAGGAACTGAAGGCACTCGATCACGTGGCGTACATCCGGTACGCATCGGTCTATCGGGAGTTCACCGATCTGGCCGATATGCAGCGGGAACTGGATGTGCTGGGCGATTCCCCGGAAAGCGGAAACGGCGCCGGGACGTAAATCCTGGCGCCGCTCAACACGGACATATTGAGATGTGAACGGCTGGTTACGCCTTGGCAGTGGCCAGGCGATCCAGGCGGGCCTCAATGGTTGCCTTGGGATGCGCACCGACGATCTTGTCGACCGGCTGGCCGTCCTTGAAGACGACGAGCATCGGGATCGACATCACGCCCAGCTTGAACGCGTACTCCTGATTGTCATCGATGTTGACCTTGACGATCTTCAGGTCGGCGTCGCGCTCGCTGGCAATCTCATTGAGAACCGGGCTGATCGCCTTGCATGGGCCGCACCATGGCGCCCAGAAATCGACCAGAACCGGCTTCTCAGCCTGCAGCACTTCACTCTCGAATGTGGCGTCAGTGACGTCCAGAACGTTTGACACGGAGACCCCTTTCGGTGGTACCTCTTGTATTACTTCCCAAATGATAGCATAGGCGTCAATGGCCGCTCGAATTGGGTTCCTCCATATACTACTCCCGATTTGATTCGCGGCACACACTCGTTTGTACGTCTTCAAGGGACCATATGCGCATCGGCCTGGAATCCAGCTTTGCCACCCGGCCGACCACCGGTATCGGAGCCTACCTGAGCGGGCTCGGCGAGGCGCTGCGGCGACGGTCGGATGTCGAAATCGTGCCGATCAACCCGCCTGCACGTGCCATGATCAGCCGGCTGGGGGAGCGGGCCAATCGCTTCACCTGGGAGGCACTCAGATCAGGTCTGGCCGCGCGGGGCGAGGAGATCGATCTGCTGCACGTTCCGCTGATGGCGGTCCCGATCGGCTCCCCGGTTCCCGTAGTGGCGACGGTGCACGATGTCATTCCGTACGTGCTGCCGGAGTACCGCCGGTCGCGTGCGATGCAGGTCAACCTGGCCGTCAGCAAGGCCAGAATACGCCATGCCGCTGCCGTCATCGCACCCAGTCAGCACGCCGCGCTGGATATTGAGAATGTGCTCGGGATCCCGGCCGAGCGGATATTTGTCACGCCCGAGGCGGTTGGCGATCAGTATCGGCCGGCCGAGAGCAGTGGATCCGGCCGATTGCACGCATTGGGTGTGAAGCAGCCATACATCTTCAACATCGGCGGGTTTGATGTCCGCAAGAACCTCCCGATGCTGGTGGAGGCATTTGCGGATCTCGTCGCTGATAGGCCCGAGCCACTGACGCTCGTGATCGGCGGCGCACCCCACACCGGCAACCCAATCGTCTTCCCGCCGATTGAACCGATCATTACAGACCGCGGTATTCAGGATCGGGTTGTCTTGACCGGGCGGATCAGTGAGGAGGACAAGGTGATCCTCATGCAGCATGCCGCGCTCTATGTCACGCCGTCGATGTACGAAGGGTTCGGTCTGACGGCGCTCGAGGCGATGGCCTGCGGAGTGCCAATGATTGCCGCCAACCGAAGCAGCCTGCCCGAGGTCGTCGGTGATGCGGGCGTTCTGATCGATCCGTCCCGCGAGCAGGTGACGGCGGCGATGCGTGCGCTATTGGACGATGATGGCCGACGGCAGGAACTCGCTCGCCTTGGTCTGGAGCGGGCGGCCACATTCAGTTGGGATAGATGCGCGGAGCAGACAGTCGCGGTCTACCGGCATGTACTTGAGCAAAAGAAGCGGGGATCATGAGCAAACTTGTTGAGCGGCCGATTCGCGATGCCCTGCGCATGATCGCCCCGGGTCCGGTTACGTTGATCTCGACCATGTTCAAGGGCCAACCGAACCTGATGACGGCGTCCTGGTTGCGACCGCAGAGCCTCTCGCCAACCTTGCTGTCGATCGCGATTCATCCTGATCGCCTGACGCACGAACTGGTCACGAGTAGCGAGGAACTGATCATCAACATCCCGGTGTATGAGCAGATGACGGCCGTGCACCTGGCCGGGATCGAGACCGGACGGGATGGAGACAAATTTGCGCGACTTGGTCTGGAACCGGTCGATGCCGAGACGCTGGATTCGCCCCGCATTGATGGGTGCGCCGGGTACATCGAGTGCCAGATCGAGACCCGATTCAGTGCGGGTGATCACGATCTCTTTATCGCCCGGGTGGAGTATGTGGCGGTAGACGAGGAATCGTTCGATGGCTTCTGGCGGATCACGGAGGATGCTGGCAAGTTGCTTCAGCACCTCGGCGCCGACCGCTACGCCACCCTGACCGATGCGTACCAGATCACCTTCGAGGAAGACGACGCGTCATAGGTTGGACGAGCGATGTTGAAGGTTGGACGTTGCGATTTCGACCACTGGACCTCGTGCCCGTCTTCAGGGCGGCTTTCCGGACGTATACCAGCCAGACATTTCAGCATGCGCCACCATCTGATGTAGCGGCGCATTGCAATGCGGCCCGGTCGCGTTCCCCCGCTATGGTTGATGGCGGCAAGCATGATCGCCGCATTGAAACGGCTTCGGGGAGAGTGGCGGGTTTACGCAGTAGACCGCTACGGCAGGTGCCTGGTTGGGAATCCTGGTGCTCTGTGACGGCAGACGGCGGCAAGCATGGTATCCGCAGGGTGACGGGTCTGTCGGCAACCGGGCCGCATCGCAATGCGGCGCTACGTCGGCGTGTCTCGCTCATCGGACAATTGGTGCGTACCGGCGGGCTTCCGAGCCGGTTTCCCGTAAACCTCCGCGAACGACCGGCTCGCAAGCATCACAGTCGATGCGATGCGTGGCTCCCCTGTGTGCCACTGGTCGCATTCGCTGGCGATCATCTGCGGGCGGGTTCGGCTCCAAAAAACGCCACGCCAAATCGGCCGGTGCTAAAGGACCGGCCTGCCTGAAAGAAGTCTGCTCAAGCGACTCAAGAAGGGCCAGGTCGTTGGAGACCTCGCTTTTTCCAGTGCCTTCAGTGCACTTTGTCTGAGCAGCCTGGACCTTTAGCTC
>JAPXRQ010000098.1:0-10574 GCA_033813515.1 Thermomicrobiales bacterium | reverse complement strand
CGGCACGCTGCTCAGTCCGATGATTGCCGCCGCAGCGATGGCGGCCAGTTCGGTCTCGGTCGTCACCAATGCGTTGCGCTTGCGATCATTCCGGAGACCGGCATCGGTGGAGGAGATCAAGCATCCGCCACTGCGCGCCAAACTGACCGAGGTCGGGTATCTGGTCGCAATTGCGGCACTGGCGATTGCCATCGGCGTTGGCTCGTTCTGGTTGAGCGACCGGGTCGATTCACATAACGATAAGGCTGGAGATACCAGCACCATGCAGGAAATGGACCACTGATCAGGGGATCAGTGGATGACAAGGGGAAAGGAACCCGAATGACCACCATTACCGTCAATGCGCCCGATATCTCGTGCGGCAATTGCAAGGCCCATGTCGAGGCGGATATCAGCGCACTCCAGGGCGTCAGTTCGGTTGTTGCGGATGTCGCGACCAAAGACGTCGTGATCACCTACGACGAATCACTGCTCTCGCGCGAGCAGATCAATGAAGCGATGGACGAGGCGGGGTATCCCGTCGCCTGATCTCGTTGGCCTGTTGAGCAATCAAATGCCCCTCCGGTCGTGTAAGACCGTGAGGGGCGTTGTCATGTGGACAGCAACATGCGCCTTCTCAGGAAACGCTCAGAATTAGTTTTGCGTTGGCTCAATTAGAATGTTCTCATATCTCAAACCGGCTCAATCCGCACCTCGTAGGGGTGGCATGACTTTCCGGGGCTGGCCCGGGGAGCGCTTCCGAAGGAGGAGCGAATGCACCGGTTGGTTTCAGTTCTACGTCTGCTAACCATCGTCGGATTGTGGGCGAGTTTCGGAGGGGTCGCCCTCGCCCAGGACAGCACACCAGAAACGGCCGATCAGCCAACTGTCTTTGTCCGGACTGCACCAGGGCTCGGTCAGATTCTCACCGATCCGGATGGCAAAACGCTCTACCTGTTCACCAAGGACACCGAAGCCAACAAGAGTGTTTGCGAAGGTGACTGCCTGGCCAATTGGCCCGCATTCACCGCGGATGAGCCTCTTTCGCTTCCTGGCGGGATCGATGGCGAACTGACCAGCTTCGATCGCGGCGATGGCACGATGCAGGTCGCCTACAACGGGATGCCCCTGTACTACTTTGTCGCTGATGTGAATGTCGGCGATACCACCGGCCAGGGTGTTGGCGACGTCTGGTATGTCGTCAATCCAGGGCAGATGATGGGCATGCCAATGGCCACCCCGGACATGTCGATGGACATGAGTACGCCGGAGATGATGGATAGCACCACCATTGATGTTTCCCTCTCCGAGTTCCAGATTATGGCCAGCCAGACCGAGTTCAAGGTCGGCGTCGAGTACACCTTCAATATCACCAACGACGGGCAGTATAACCACGAGTTCGTGATTGAGCAGGCCGGCGCCAACGATCAGCCGCTGGAGGCCGATGGGGCCGAAGCTGAGGTCGAACCGATGGATGCGGGCGGCACAGCCACGCTGACCTGGACCTTCACCGAGGCCGGCAACTATCAGTTCGCCTGCCACGTCATGACGCACTACTCCATGGGAATGGCTGTCACCATTCACGTTACCGAGTAGCCATCTCCCCTCTCTCCCGGAACGGCGGTTGCCAGCGTGCAGCCGCCGTTCCCATGTCCACAACCTGGCCTGCGTACAATGGATCCGGAGGCCACGCATGGACCGCTTTTTCACCTGGCACGTTGATCTGGAAGCCCTGACCGCCGAGGCGTTTGCCTTCGTCACCGATCCCCATGCCTCCCGCAACGAGCGGGCCGTCATCCACGCCCTCAACGACATGCGGCCGGAAGTCGTCGATGTCTTGGAGGCGATGGTGCTGGATGGCACCGAAGACCTCGCCGATGTGGCTGCCTACCTGGAGGCCGTCTTTGCTCCGCGGATGCCGGTGCAACCGAGCTTCGGATAGCCCGAACCGGCTATCGAGCAGCCATTCGACCCGACCGGTTCCGGACAAATCGACCAATTCCTTTAAGAAGAAGCGCTGCTAGGTTGGTTCATGCAGGTTGTCCCCAAGGTTGCCTGCGCTTTGCCTGGCATGTGTTCGAGGAAATTCCATGCGCCGTCCATTGCTCGCTTTGGTCCTGACCGGCTCGCTCTTTGGCGTGCCATATTTCGCCGCTGATGCCGCCATTCCATGCGTCATCAATGGCACCGCCTACAACGTCACCATCACGGGCACCGGCACGATCACCGGGACCGAAGGCAACGATGTGATCGCCGGCTCGAATAGCGCCGACACGATCAACGGCCTCGGTGGGAACGATGTCATCTGCGCCCGCGGTGGCAATGACCAGATCGATGGTGGCGATGGCAACGATCGCATCGCCGGGGATACCGGTCTCGATGAGATCAAGGGCGGAGCCGGGGACGATCGCATCTACGGCGGTTCATCGGCCGATATCATCGACGCCGGCGAAGGCAACGATGTTGTGTACGGTGAAGATGGGGACGACGATCTGCGCGGCCGCCTGGGCGCCGATCGTATGTATGGCGATGCCGGTAACGACAAGCTGTACGGCCAGGAAGACGACGATACCCTCTACGGCGGCGATGGCGATGACTACCTCGACGGCTCCAGTGGCAACGACAAGCTGATGGGCGAAGGCGGTCAGGATGTGATCGCCGGCAAGGACGGCAACGACACGATCAATGGCGGCGAAGACGGCAGCATGATCGATGCCGGGTCAGGCGATGACTCGGTCACCCTCGGCTCCGATGCCGCGGCAAGCTGGGAAACATCGCCCGCTACTAACCACGTTGTCGGCGGAACCGGCAACGATGTTATTCGCGGCGGAGCCCGGATCAATTACATCGAGGGCGGATCCGGAAACGACACCATCACCGGCGGACCGGGACGCGATCAGATCAAGGGCGGCACCGGCGACGATCTCATCCACGGCGGCGAGCACACGGACACGCTCAAGGGTGAAGATGGCAACGACACGCTTTACGGAGATGGCGGTCACCGCGACACGGTTGATGGCGGCAACGGGAACGATGTCCTCTCTGGTGGCGATGGCTCCTGGGATTACTGCAAGGGCGGCGACGGTTCCGATCGGGCCGGCTCCGGTTGCGAGACGACGGTATCCATCCCCTGATCGATCAGACCGGCGGCCAGGTCAGCATCCAGCCGCCATCGACAAAGTGCGTGGCGCCGGTCACATAGCTGGCGGCATCGCTGGCCAGGAATGTGGCCATCGCGGCGATGTCCTTCGGATAACCGGCCTCACGCATGACGACCTGATCGGCCCGCCGTTCGCGCTCCTCCAGATCGGTGAAGATGCCGCTGTTGAGCGGGGTAACCGTCATTCCGGGGGCGATTCCGTTCACCGTGATGTGATGCGGACCGAGCTCCACCGCCAGCGATCGCATCAGGTTGCGCAGACCGCCCTTTGAAACGCAATACGCACCTCCACCGACCCCGGGCGCCTCTTCGTGGACTGACGAGATTGTGATGATCCGGCCACCGCGGCCCTGCTTGATCATCTCCTGCGCTGCTCGCCGGGCACAGAAAAACGGCCCGTAGAGATTCGTCCGGATCACTTCTTCCCAGACGACAGTCGCCATCTCCGAGAGCTTCGCATTGCGCCCTATGCCGGCATTGGCGACCATGATGTCCAATCCGCCGAATGCCTTCAGATGGGCATCGACCAGCTTCTCGACATCGTCCTCGACCGAAACATCGGCCTTGACAACGATCGCCTCACCGCCAGCAGCGCGAATGACCTCGGCCGTTGCCTTCCCGCCCTTTTCATCGCTGTGGTAGTTGACTGTGACCTTCGCTCCGGAGCGTCCCAGTTCTTCGGCGATACCCTGGCCGATGCCTTTGGAGGACCCGGTCACTATCGCCGTCTTGCCATCAAGCCGAATTTCCATGAATGCAGTTCACTCCGTAGCCGTCAAATCGTGCCGCTAATCGTAAACGGACCGTGTTCGTGTTCGTGTTCGTGTTCGTGTTCGTGTTCGTGTTCGTGTTCGTGTTCGTGTTCGTGTTCGTGTTCGTGTTCGTGTTCGTGTTCGTGTTCGTGTTCGTGAAAATTGTAGGGACGCGCGTCAGCACGTCCGCGCCCCATCGGAGACCCGTTCGATGGCCATCGCAGGCACCCAAAACAGGGTCCCACGCGAACAGCGGACGATCTGATGATCGCCCCTACTCCTGGCTGACCTGAACGATCCCTACCCGAACGCGGTTTCCCAGAGCAGGAAGCCGTTCAGGATGACGATCACGCCGGCGATGATCGAGGCCACCACGGTCGTGTACCCCCGGTTCACCAGCGGACCCATCAGCTGCTTGTCCCGCGTAAACATGACCAGCGGAATCAGCGCCACCGGAATTCCGAACGAGAGCACCACCTGACTGATCACCAGCGTCCGGGTCGGATCCAGACCGATCGCCGCCACAACCAGCGCCGGAATCATCGTCAGGCCACGCCGCAGCCAGATCGGGATCGAGCGCTCGATGAACCCCTGCATGATCACCTGACCAGCCAACGTGCCAACGGTGGACGACGCGAGCCCGGAGGCGAGGAGGGAGACCGCGAAGATGGTCGCGGCGGCCGCCCCCAGCAACGGCTCCAGCGTCAGGTGCGCATCCTCGATCGACGCGATGTGGGTCATCCCGGATTCCCAGAAGGTCGAGGCAGCCATGATCAGCATCGCCGCATTGACCATCCCGGCGATACCCATGGCGATGATGATATCGATCACCTCGAACCGGAACAGCCGCCGCATCTTCTCCGGCTCCCGGACCACGATCCGGCCCTGCGTCAGCGCACTGTGCAGGAAGATGACATGCGGCATGACCGTCGCGCCGAGGATACCGACCGCCAGCAGCACACTCTCGGTGCCGTCGAACTGCGGCCGGATGACGTGGTGCCCAATCAGGCCCCAATCGGGATCATCCATGACGGTTTCGATCAGGTAGCAGGCGGCGATGATACCGACCATGACCGTGATCACCGCCTCCAGCACCCGGAAGCCGAACTTCTGAAGGTAGAGGATGCCGAAGGTCGCGATCGCCGTGATGATCGTCGCCGGGAAGAGATTGATATCGAAGAGGAGGTAGAATCCGAGCGCCGCCCCGAGGAATTCGGCCAGGTCGGTCGCCATCGCCACACACTCGGCGATCAGCCACATCACCCAGGCGACCGGCCGCGGGAAACGCTCCCGGCAAACCTCGGCCAGGTTTTTGCCGGTCGCGATGCCCAGCTTGGCCGAGAGGGACTGGACGACCATCGCCATCAGGTTGGAGGCGACGATGACCCAGATGAGCAGGTAGCCGAACTCGGCGCCGCCCTGGATATTGGTCGCGAAGTTGCCAGGATCGACATAGGCGACACTGGCGATGAAGGCTGGCCCGAGGAAGGGCAGAAGCCGTTGATACCAGCGATGTGAGGATTCGCCGGAGAGCACCTGGTCGGCGCGCGCCAGCGTGGCCTGATCCTGGGCGTACTGGCCCTCGTTATCTGAATTGCCAAACGCCATGGGGACTCGGTTCAACCGCAGCGCCGACAAGCCAGCGCCAAATTAGCAATGCCTAAATCTAGGATTGCGAAGGTATTGTTGTCAAGTTCGAAATGGTTCACCGCAACCGAACGGTCCGATCACACAGTACACGTTTCACACCCCTCGGGCTTGCCTGTCATCGCCCGGAGATGCTGCACATGCGCTTGACCATTCCAGTTGGGTGGAGGGTCATCTATGCATGCTGATTACCATGGATAACCTAGTGCAATCCAAAGCTCACCCCATGCTTCGTAGGTATATCCTCGATCATCGTCGGTCACACCTATTTGAAAGCCGCAACTGGGACAAATCTCGAATGACCCACCGCCGCCCGCCCTTCGTGCCGGTTCAGTCAGCTCCCGAAATCCACATACGCAGCAGACAAAACGTTCCACATTCATCCTCGGTCACGTTGACTCGACAGGTTCTGCCGATCCTCGCCGATGGTTCACATTTCGAAATAGGGGCGAAGCCGTCATAACCAAGGTGCGCGAAGATAGTTCCTCAAAGTATCGAGATCGCTTCGCGCGGGGGCGCCTGACGATGTGACCTGCTCAGCGGCATCAAGCACCAAACCTTGGAGGGTATCAAACGAAACCGTCGTGCGGTTAGTAGATTGGCTTCCGTTCTTGCGACGCTCCCGAAAATCGAGCGATACGTCGCCGCTCGGCTGGCGACATACTTCAACTTCAAATGGTCCGTCCATAAATAACAGTGTGGCCCGGTCGATTTCTTTGAGACGGAACCTGCGAAGCTCTTCTAGCCACCAGCCTAGGATCGTCGCTACGAAATCATTCCAGTGAGGGAAAGGAAAATCGAACTCGCCCAAAGAAAAGAAGACTTCTCCTTGGGTGCTGCTACTTTCCACTTCACTTTGATTGTCAACAGATACCGTCAGGTGCAGGTCTTTCGCTGTGCCGATTTCCAAACTCTCCTGTGTTACTGAGTCTCGTCCTTCCTTTTCGAGGACCGAAGTCTCATTTCCGATTCCAAATCAGAGGAAACACGTCAACTTGGTGAACATGCGTCGATAGAGTGGGGCTGATCCACTCGATGGTCTCGAGAAGCATGGAGTGAACTGTGTCAGTTTGAAGGCGCGGCAGACCATAGGGTTCGATGTCTTCAAGGATGCTTTCATGATGGCTTACGCGATTTCGAAGTACAAGGAAGTAGATGGCACGACGATGCAGCTCCCCTCTAGTGCTTCTGTCTATGTCCGGCTTACCCGGAAGCATCCTGAATATTGGGGAATCTGGAAGATTCGTTGGGCTCCACCACAGTCCGTGATGTTTTCTGGCCAGTAGATATGTCCAGAACCCAAGCATCAACTCGGAAACGATTTTGTCAATCGTTACTTCGCGACCCTGCTGCCTGACGATTTTTTGTCGCCTTTCCCGGAAATCGCTTAGGTCCTTACCCTGTAGCGCAAAGGAGAACCAATCAACCGTGCCCAACTTGGCTGAAAGGGCAGTGTGGGCAGAATTGCGTAACGCGATTTCGTAAACTGCCAGTGGCGGCAGCAAAGCACTCGAAGTTCGAATATTCCAAAAATAGCGCCTGACCGCATCCTCGTCCGAGCCTGCGTACCTCCGATATCGTTCAAGTCTGGGCAGCGATATCACCTCAGCGAGTCGCGTGTAAACATCACTATCCATTCCCGAGCCTCTATGGGTGTTGACGTGGGCCTTACAATTATTGAGCTTACCCCCTCGTATCCGGGGTCGTTGGAGCAATCCAGCGGCTGCCGACTTGGGGGTTTTGCTTTGCCAGGACCCGATCTACTCCTGGCTCTCCCGATATGCGGCGCGGCATTGTTCGACGACTTCCAGGGTCTCGGCCAGATCGTGCCAGCCGAGCACTTCGGTCTGCTTCGGTTCGAGCAGTTTGTAGGTGTCGAAGAAGGTCTCGATCTCCTTCAACCAGTGCTCACCGACATTCTCCAGCGAGGTGACGTGCGCAAATCTGGGATCACCCACCGGCACGGCCAGCACCTTGAAATCCGACCCCTTCTCATCATGCATATCCAGCCCACCGAGCGGCCGGACATCGATCAGGCAGCCGGGGAAGGTCGGCTCCTGGACCAGGACGAGCACATCGAGATGATCGCCATCCGGCGCCAGTGTCTCCGGGATGAAGCCGTAATCGGTTGGGTAGTGGACCGATGAGTAGAGCACGCGGTCGAGCCGGAATGTGCCCGCCTCCTCATCATATTCGTACTTGTTGCGGCTGCCCCGCGGGATCTCGATAAACGCCGTCAGTGTTGGTGCTTCGCTCATCGTTGTTTACCCCTGCGTCCGCAATTGCTTCAAGACGGGCGTGACGCGCGCCAGTTCGTCGAGCATCGGTTTGACTGATCGCTCCACCTGCTCGGTCGGGGTGAAGACGCCCTCCGGCGACATGTGCGTGGCCACAAACTGGATGACAACACCCTCGGCGATCGGGAGCAGGCGCATCGCGGTCAGGCTTCCCTTCAACGCCGTCACCGCCCGCAATCCACCCGAGATGCCGCCGTAGCTGACCAATCCGACCGGCTTGTACGCCCATTCCTTCTGCAGGTAATCAAGCGCGTTCTTGATCGGCGCAGTGAAGGTGTGGTTGTACTCCGGCATGACAAAGATGAACGCGTCACTTCCGGCGATATCAGCCGACCAGGCCTTGGTGTAGTCCTTCGTGTAGTTCTGCTGGCTGGGATGATGCGGTTCGTCCATCAGCGGCAGGTTCATCTCGCGCAGATCGGAGACGCGGACATCGAAGCCGCCGTGGTTGATCGCTTCCTGCGTGATCCAGTCGCCAATCGCGCCACCAACCCGAACCGGGCGGGTACTGGCAACGATGATTCGCAGAACAGGTTTGGTTGAGTCAGACATGAGGACCTTTCAGAAAACGAGCGCGGCCAAGGTTACTTACCGTTGGGAAGCATAGACGGTTGCCACGTGCAGTTGGCGGTTTCCAGTTTCCAGTAGTCAGTAGTCCGTCACCCGTCCGCCTTCACCCTACACCCTCTGTTCTCCGTTCCTGCGTCACCCGTCCGCCTTCACCCTACACCCTCTGTTCTCCGTTCCTGCGTCACCCGTCCGCCTTCACCCTTCACCCTCTGTTCTCCGTTCTCCCTTCACCCTACCGCAGCTATGAAGACCCCGTGAATACGCCCCGCAACCCAGGCGGTAGAATCAGAGACGGGCGCATGGCGTCCTTTTCTCTGAACTGAGGAGCACCCGATGTCTGACCAATCCCCACCTGCTGGCGGAAGCGTCTTTTGCACCTCCTGTGGCTACAAACTCGCCGATGACGATCGCTTCTGTCCGGAATGCGGCGCATCCCGACCGACCGCACCCATCGCGGCGACCGTGCCCCTCACACCTCCACCGGCCACCGCACCAGAAACCGTCACTGGCAGCGATGTTCCGCCGCCACCGCCGATCTTCCCGCCCGCCGGAATCGGGGGCACAGCCGAGATGCCACCTTCGCCACCACCCGGCAACCCCGCGGCGCCATTTCCGGCCGGTGTTCCAACCAGCCCATTCGCAGCCAGTGTCGGGAGCAGCCTTACCATGCAGGGCGCCAGCAGCGAACCTGGCGATCTGCTTTTCAATGTCGAATACCCGGATCACCTCAGCCGCCTGCTGATCTTCGTCAAGTGGCTGTTAGCAATTCCGCATTACATCGTGTTGAGCCTGCTCGGTCTTGTCGCCTACTACCTCGTTCTGCCGATCAGCTTCGTCTGTATCCTGATCACCGGTCGCTACCCGATCGGGATGTGGAACTTCTCCCTCGGCGTGCTGCGTTGGGGAGCCAATGTCAACGCGTACGTCTCCCTGCAGCGGGACGAATACCCGCCGTTCTCGATGGATCCGCGCCAATACCCGGTCCAGTTCGAAATGGAGTACCCGCCCCGTCTCAGCCGGTTGCTGATCTTCGTGAAGTGGCTGCTCGTCATCCCGTCGGCCCTCGTGCTGTGGGTCGTGACCGTGGCGGGCATGTTTGTCCTGATCGTGGCCTGGTTCGCAATTCTCTTCACCGGCCGCTTCCCGCAGGGCATGTTCGGCTTCGTGACCGGCATGTATCGCTGGTCGAATCGTGTCGCTGCCTACAGCCTGCTCATGACCGACAAATACCCCGGCTTCTCGCTGGAGTAGCTATTCCAGTCCGGGCCATTGTGTCGCGACATCCGGCTTGCTAGGATGTCGCACACAGTCATTGCAATCCGGCAGGGGGCCGTTCCGTGTTATCCGAACGTGGATGTCTTGCGCGACAGCAACGCATGCGCGCCTTGCTCGAAGCAAACGGGCTCGATGCTGCCCTTATCACCGACTCGCGCGATATCTACTACTTCACCGGGTTGCTGGCCACAAGCTGGCTGCCCGATCCGGCCGCCCTCTTCATCCCCACCGATGGCGATATCTGGCTTGCATCCAACAACCTGACCGCCACCGCATATGTCGATCAGCGGGTCGCCTTTGTGCCCAATATCGGCGGCACCCGCAACCTTGATATGAACCGCCAGATCGATACCCTGCTGCGACAGCATCTGACCGGCAAACGCTACGAGCGCGTCGGTTACCAGATCGAAGCAATGCCCCGACTGTTCGGTGAAACACTGACCGAGATCGTCCATGTCTCCGACTGGGTGGCGATCGACGACCTCCTCGCCGATCTGCAGCGGGCCAAGGATCCGGACGAGATCGAGTGCCTGCGCCTGACGATTGCCTGCGATCTGGCCGCGTACGATGCCGCGCAAATGGCAATCGCTCCAGGTGTGAGCGAGATCATCGTTCTCGCCGCTGCCGAGCGCTCCGCCTGCCTCCGTGCCGGCAAACAGGTCATCCACAGTGGCGATTACCGCTCAGGCGAGATGGGCGGCCCGGTTCGGGAGCGTGCCATTCAGCCCGACGAACTCTTCATCATTGATGCCTGGTCCTATGTCGACGGCTACTGGTCGGATCTCTGCCGCACCTTTGCCGTCCAGAATGTCACGCCGCTGCAGGCCGAGGTGTATCAGCACCTGGCCGATATTCTGACCGAAGTCGAGGGGCATCTTGCTCCAGGCATGCCGG
>JAPXRQ010000097.1:0-10621 GCA_033813515.1 Thermomicrobiales bacterium | reverse complement strand
GCCGACGGTGGTCTGGTTGTCGTGCGTTCCCGAATAGATGACGGAGTTCTCGATGACGTTGTGCGGAAGGTAGGCATTGCCAGGATCGCCATCGAAGGCGAACTGAAGGACGGCCATGCCGGGGAGATCGAGTTCCTCACGCAAGGCGATGACGTCGGGGGTAATCAGGCCGAGATCCTCGACGATGATCCGGGCGGTCGGGATGTGGCGATAGACCGATTCGAACAGATCGCGTCCGGGTCCGCGATCCCACCAACCGTTTTCGGCGGTGTTTTCGCTGGCGGGGACACTCCAGTTGGCTGCGAAGCCACGGAAGTGATCGATCCGGGCGATATCGACGATATCGAGTGTGGCGCGAAAGCGGGCAATCCACCAGGCGAAATCGTCCTTCTCCATCGCAGCCCAGTCGTACAGCGGGTTACCCCAGCGCTGCCCGGTGGCCGAGAAGTAATCGGGGGGAACGCCGGCGACCGCGATGGGGGTCAGATCGGGATTGAGGCGGAAGACCGAGGGATTGGCCCAGACATCGGCACTATCCAGCGCCACGAAGATCGGAATATCGCCAATGATGCTTATTCCGCGGTCGTTGGCATAGGCGCGCAGGTTGACCCATTGGCGCCGGAAGAGCCACTGGCAGAAGGTTTGGAAGCCGATCTCCGGTGCGAGGCGTTCGCGGGCAGCCTGCAGTGCTTCGGGGCGGCGGTACCGAACATCGTCTGGCCAGTCGAGCCAGGATTGTTCGTTGTTCTCTGCCTTCAATGCGGCGAACAGGGCGAAATCGTCCAACCAGGCGGCCTCGCGTGCCTGGAATTCGCGGAATTCCTGACAGCGGGTGTCGTCGTTCAGGTTCAGGAAGCGCTCGTAGGATGCCCGGAGCGCACGCAACTTGTGGGCGGAGGCGCCGGTGAAATTGACCTGGCGATCGGAGAAGGGCGTGTTGCGAAAGGCATGGGGGTCGAGAAGGCCATCGCCGGTGAGGATGTCGAGGGAAATCAGGAGCGGATTGCCGGCGAAGGCAGAGGTTGCGGCATACGGGCTGTCGCCGTACCCCGTGGGAACGAGCGGCATCACCTGCCAATAGCGTTGCTGGGCCGATTGCAACCAGTCGATGAACCGATACGCGCCATCTCCGAGATCGCCGATACCGTCGGGACCCGGCAAGGAGGTGGGATGAAGCAAAACGCCGCTGCCGCGCTCGAAACGAAGCGAGATATTCCCCAAGATCAGGGTTCCTCCAGGCTGTCTCGCAGGATGTCCATATGCTCCAGTGCAAGGCCGGTGCCAATCGCGACACACGAAAGCGGGTCATCAGCGACAAAGCAGGGAACGCCTGTGACCTCGGTCAGGAGATCGGGCAGGTGGCGCAGCATCGAACCGCCACCGGTCAGGACCATGCCCTTGTCGATGATGTCTGAAGAAAGTTCTGGGGGAGTGTCCTCAAGGACGGCCCGGACCGCGCCGATGATCGCCTCGAGAGGCTCAGTAATGGCATCGGTGATCTCGCCGGAGTGGATCTGAATCGTGCGGGGCAGGCCGGCAACTTCATCGCGGCCACGCACTTCCATCCACTCGTCTTCATCGAGCGGCATGGCGCTGCCAATCTGGATCTTGATGTCTTCCGAGGTGCGATCGCCGACCCGGAGGTTGTATTTGCGTTTGATGTAGTTGCTGATGGCCTCGTCGAACTTGTTGCCACCGACGCGAAGTGAGCGGGCGACGACGATGCCGTTGAGTGAGATGACGGCAACTTCGGTGGTGCCACCGCCGATATCGATGACCATGTTGCCGGAGGGATCGGCGACCGGGATCTGGGCACCGATGGCGGCGGCGAGTGGTTCGCTGATCAGGTAGGCACGGCGAGCGCCAGCATTGAGCGCGGCATCTCGGACGGCGCGGCGTTCAACCCCGGTCACTCCGGCGGGAACGCAGATCATGACTTCGGGACGGATGAGCGAGAAGCGTCCGGCTGCCTTGCTGATGAAGTAGCGGAGCATTTCCTGCGTGACGATGTAGTCCGCGATCACGCCATCGCGCATGGGGCGGACGACTTCGATCGTCTCGCGCGGTTCGCGGCCAAGCATGTTTCTGGCTTCAAGACCGACCGCCTTGACACGTCCATCTCGTGCGGAAATGGCCACAACCGATGGCTCGTTGATCACGATGCCTCGCCCGCGAACAAAAACCAGAACGTTCGCCGTTCCGAGGTCTATTCCTATCTGTTTCGCCACAGGTAGATTCTCCGCCGGCAGAGGGGTGTGAACCAGGCGTTCAATGCACGAGTAATGGGCGTCTTCGCCCCGGAATGCAGATACGGATTGTACACTAGCCCGGCATTATTCCCGGTGCTTCAGAGGCAAAACGCGCGACAAATGACTAGCAAAGAGACCCAAACCAACGGCGGAAACGGTGGCGACCAGGGCAAATCCGGTGATTCCGGGGATGGCCGGGGCCAATCAGCGACACGACGCTTCGTTTTTGCCGATTGGCGCAATTCAGGTGATCACGACCTGTGCATCCATGCCGAGGCACGTGGGCCCGAGCGCGTTCCGATTCAACCGCGGACCGGACTGGCAACAGCGAGATGGGTGCCGGTCGACAAGCGCGCCGGACGGACACTGATGTGCAACCGGTTGCATGAGGGTGATTGCGTGTGGCCGTGGGATGTGCCCAGTCAGGGTGAGCCGGTTCCCGATCCGGTCTGACGCAGCGATCGCGGTGATCGATCGGCCAGGACGAATCCCGATAGCAGGCGCAATGCGAACGATGCGATGAGCACCACGCTGATTGCGGTCCACTCCAGCACAACTGATGCCAGAAGGGGCGAGAGGCAGGCCCCTGCGCCCTGGGCGAGGTTGGTCCAGCCGATCATCATTGGGCGATCTTCGTCGTTATCGACCAGTTCCACTGCGCGCAGGGTAAGGCCGAGCATGTGGCCGGGCCAGACGACGAAGGCGAGGCCATCGATCAGGAAGCCAAGCCACCAAACCGGGGTGAGTGCCCAGAGGAGTGGGACAAAGGCCGAGCCGATGGCAGTTACGAGGAGGATGCGTTTGGGACCTGACGAATCTCCGATGCGGCCCCACCTCGGCTGGATGTAGATTCCGATACAGGCTCCCACGATCTGGGTGATTGCAAAGTAGGCCGTCGGGGCGTGGAGATCGTCGACGAGGTACTTGGCGATGATGGGCCAGGTGAGGGCGGAGCCGAACCAGAAGATCGCGACACCAATCAGGAACTGCCTCGCCTGTTTCGATTCTGGCAATTTCGGCATCGAGCGTTTGGCGGGGGCGGTTGCGCGATCCGTCATTGCGAATATCTGCCGCATGGAAATCCAGCTTACGGCACCACCCAGCGCCGCGACGACATAGGCAATTGGCAGTGCCTGATCCTTCGACGCAAAGAGCACGACAAGGAGAATGCCGATCAGGACGGGGACGGTCGAGATCGTGGCGAATTGGGCGCGCATGGCTACCCAGCGTCCGCGTTCTGATGCCGAGACCATGCCGGTGAGCAGGCTGGTCCACATTGGGAGGGCGAGACCTTCACCGATGCACCAGATCAGCGAGAGGATGATGACGACGGTCGGATTGGTGTTGCGGCCGATCAACAGGTAGAGCGTGAGGAGGATGAAGATCGTCCGGCTGACCAGCAACGAACCAAGGGTGAACTTGCGGTTGCTGCCAACGTGGGAGGCAAAGGTCGGGCCGAGCCAACCGGAGCCGAAGTTGAAGAGGCTGGAGCCGGAGATGTAGAGGCCGAGTGCAATCTGGCTGGCGCCGAGGGAAATCAGCAATGGTTGAATGAAGGCGTCGTTGACGACCTTCATCACGCCCCAGCCGCCAGCCTCACGCTGGACCGTTCGACGCAGCGTACTTCGAGGCACGCCTGATGCCGCCAATGTGGTGTGCTCCAACCGTCGCGGGGCTGATGCCGAATCTGCGAATAGATTACCCTAGGAGTGCATTCGGCGCCGGGGGGCTCTTTTGCAGATGCGGGCGCGCATGCAGTACTCAACAGCTGCCCTGAATACAGGACAAGATTGGCGACAGGTGCTGGACCGCAGGCGGCGACTTGTGGCCGGTCTCAGTCTGCTCTGCGCGGCGGTTGGGCTGATCCTGCTGGCGGATTCTCCGTATACGGTCACGCTTGGGCTTATCGTCGGGCTGGGGCTGATCGGACTGGCACTGACCGGGCGATGGGGAGCTGAACTTCAGACGCGGCGGGCAGCCGATCGGGAAATCGCTATCGAGACCGTGGTGGCGTTGGCGGCGCTGTCGCTGATTCTGTTCCTCAGCCTGCTTGCGCCGTCTTCCCAACGCAATCTGATCATCGCCCTGATCGCCATTCTCGCGGCGGTGGCGACGGCTCTGCGCGCGCTGGCGATCAATCGCACCTGGGGCCTCTACCAGCAGCAGATTCTGCGGACCGTGCTGTTCCTGGCCGAGACAGCCGTACTCATGCGGTTGATCGATGTCGATCTCGATCGACCGACCGTCGCCTTGTGTGTTGCTCTCTCCGTGCTGCTGGCGCACATGACTCTCGGACCGTCCGTGCAACTCGTGGCGATCCGATTGGTGGCCGTCTGTGCCGTTTGCCTGCGCCTGGTTGGCGTGGATGACCGGGATGCGCACCTGGCACTGATGGCGACGGTGGGGATTGCGCTTGATTTGGACTGGAGTGCGCGGTTCGTTCGGACCGAAGCCAACAGTCTTCCGCAGCGGCGAATCCCGGTCTGGCTGGTGGCGGCGCTTGCCGGCGTGATTGCCGCCGCGCTGGTGAACTGGCCGATGTTGCCGCAGTTCCTGATGTTCGGCGCAGGGGCATTGCTGCTGCTGGGGGCGGCCGGATACGCGCGCATGACGATGGATTTCGGTAGTCGGTTGCGGACCGCTGAGCAGGATTTGAGTGCACTCCGGGCCGTTGCCGAACTTGATGATCTGACCGGTCTGCCGCTGCGTGGTGCATTGCGGCGGCGGCTGGAGGAAGAGGTCGAGCGCGCCATTCGATACCGGCAACCGATGTGCGTCTGTTTCATCGATATCGACTACTTCAAGGACATCAACGATCGCTACGGTCACGCGGCCGGTGATCTTGTGTTGGCCCGGGTCGGCGAGACGATCCGGACGACCCTGCGGACGCCAGATTTCGTTGCGCGGTACGGAGGTGAGGAGTTCGTCGTGATCGCTCCAGCGACGTGGAGCGAGGATGCGCGGGTGCTGGGTGCGCGCTTGCAGGCAGCGCTGTCAGCGGCCTCGTACGGTGAACTTGATGTTGCGTTGACCGTGTCGATCGGGGTGGCCGGGGTTCCGGAGCACGCAACGACGGCCGATGTGGTGCTGCATCGGGCCGATCTGGCCCTGTATCGGGCCAAGTTTGCCGGGCGGAATCGGATCGAGATCGCGGCGGACGGGGAAGATCTCTAGCGCCGCGACAGTTCCTGGACAATCTCGAGGCAGACGAGGGCGTCCGCAACCGCCCGGTGCGTGGGAGGATCGATCCCGAGCATGCGACTGGCAGTCTCGAGGTTGATCCACTTCCAGCCGGGGCGCCAATGGGACGACTCCCCGTTCCAGGCGGCGAAGGCCTCCATCGCGCAGTCCCAGCGATTGCTGACGACTGGATCCAGCTGGCGACGACGGGCGGCGTACTCGAGCATGCCGGAATCGAAACTGCAGTTGTACGAGACGAGCACCTTGCCATCGAGGAGCGACTTCACGTCCGGCCAGACCTGATTGAGCGTGGGAGCGGCCTGAACCTGGCGGTTGGAGATGCCGTGAATGGCTTCGGCATCGGCAGGAACGGCAACCAGCGGTCGCACGAGTTGATCCATCACGATATTGCCGAGGTGATCGACGATGCCAATATCGATGACATCGTCCTGACCGAAGCGGACGCCGGTTGTTTCGGTATCTACGTAGAGAACATCATCGCGGGTGACGATCTCGCGAGCCCAGGCAAGGGCATGGATGCTGTCGGGAAACGGGGCCATCAACGCACAGGAAGCGGGGCGGCGGCGTTCAGGACTTCGAGATAGGCGGCTGTGGACTCTTCACCGACGATTGCCCGCGCGACGACTTCATCGCAGGCAGCGTAGCCCTCGAAGCGCTCATTGATCGAGATCGCATTACCGAGAATGCAGGTATCCATCGCCGTCACGCCCATCCGCGCAAAGTGGCGGGCATATGAAGGGTAACTCTCGTAGGCAGCGCACTCTCGCTGGAGTCGTTGGTTGGCCTCGACGCTGGCAGCGGTGCGAATGTAGGCCCGGATCGTTGGCGAAGCAGAGGACGCGTTCCGTGTGATCTGTCCCAGTTCGGCGGCTGAATCGGGCGTAAGCCAGTTGAGCAGCACACCGTCGGCATCGGAACCGGCCAGGGCACACATCTTCGGCCCGAGCGCACCGACCACGACCTGTCCCAAATTGCGCGCGCGGAGATCGGTCGCGAACGACTTGACCGCGGCCAGCGAGCCCTTGTGTAGTGGACCGGCGCCGATGCCGATGATCAGGCGGGATGGATCGAGCGCCGGTGACTGGCAGGTTTGCTCGACCTGGGCTGGTGTCCAGCGGTCGACCGGGAGCACACCGACGCCGAGCGCGATTGTTGACGTGACCGCCTGTGCGCGGGCGAGCTGCTCGAGTCCGCTCGCGGCCTCGACATCGTTGACCCAGAACGTGCTGTAACCGGCAGATTCCGCAGCCGATGCGAGCGGGGCGATGAAGTCTGGATTGATCAGGGCCGAGACCCCGTAGCCACGATTCATGATTTTGGTGGTGCTTCCTTCTGGGCGAATCCGATACCGAGACGGCGGAGTGAGACGCAACGACCCTGTCCGATGATGACATGATCCTGCAGTTTGATGCCCATGAGTTCGCAGGCCCTCTCGACATCCAGGGTGAGCGAGATGTCGGCCGCAGAGGGAGTTGGATCGCCGCTCGGATGATTGTGCACGATGATCATGGCGGTGGCATTGATCCGGATCGCCTCGCGCATGATTTCGGCGATGCGCACCGGCACGAGATTGGTTGAGCCCTGGTAGAGGGTTTTGACGCCGAGCAGTTCGGACCTGGTGTTGAGCAGGATGACGCGGAGTTGCTCCTCCTCCAGCATGGCCATTTCGAGACCGACCAGATCGAAGACGTCGTCGGCCTTGGCGATCGTGCGGTTTGTTTCGAACCGGGCAGCGAGGACGCGGTTTGCGATCTCCATGGATGCCTTGAGTTTGGTCGCCTTGGCCGGTCCGATGCCATGAATCCGCGCGAGTTCCGAGGCATCGAGGCGCATGAGTCCGGTGAAGCCGCCGTGCTCGCGCAGGATGAGATCGGCGAGATCGACCACCGAATGCGAGGAGGTCCCTGTATTGAGGAGGATGGCCAGCAGTTCGGTATTGGTGAGGGACCCGGGCCCGTACTTGAGCAGTCGTTCGCGTGGGCGATCTTCGGAGGGCATTTCGGCCAGAACGCGGGGCGTAGTCACAGCGCGGGAGCCTTCCGTTTGGGGGCGGGTTCAGTCAGGCACGATGATATACTTCAGGCTGCCGCACCGGGTGCGGACCTCGCCACTTTTCATCGAACACAGAGGCATTTTACGTGGTATTCAGCCGGATCTTTCGGCGGCAAACCGTCGAAGACGAGCAACTGAGCAAGGGGCTGGAAAAGACCCGGCGTGGTGTCTTTAGCGATATTGCGAAGCTTTTCGATCGCGGCCGCTTCGACGACGATTTCTATGAAGAACTGGAGATGCTGCTGATTCAGGCCGATGTTGGCTGGGATATCAGTCAGCAACTGGTCGAGGAACTGAAAACCGCGGTCTCCGAGCGCGGGATTACCGATCCCCAGACGGCCAAGGATGTTCTGCGCAATGACATGGTCAAGTTGCTTGACCTGGCGACACGCAATCGCAAGATCAAGATCCTGCAGCGCGGGGTTCCGTTCGTGGTGATGGTTGTCGGCGTCAACGGCGTCGGTAAGACGACCTCGATCGCGAAGTTGACGGCGTACCACCAGAAGTTTGGGCGTTCGGTGATGCTCTGCGCCGGCGACACCTTCCGGGCGGCGGCCATCGATCAGCTCAAGATCTGGGGTGAGCGGCTGGATGTGCCGGTGATCGCCCAGAGTCAGGGCTCGGATCCGGCGGCGGTCGTATTCGATGCGATGCAGGCGGCGCGCAACCGCAATGTCGATGTGTTGATCGTCGATACCGCAGGACGGTTGCATAACAAATCGAACCTGATGCAGGAGCTCGGCAAGGTCCGAAAGGTGATGCAGAAGACGGTCGAGGAGGCGCCGCAGGAGGTGCTGCTGATCATTGATGCAACGACAGGCCAGAATGGATTGCTGCAGGCGAAGGAATTCGCCAACTCGGTCCAGATCTCGGACATCATGATTACTAAGCTCGATGGCACCAGCAAGGGCGGAATTGCCTTTGCCGTGGCCAAGGAGCTTGGAACACCGATTTCGTACATCGGGACGGGCGAGAAAGCGGTCGATCTGGCTGAATTCCAACCGGAGACCTATGTCGATTCGCTCTTCTTCGGCGAGGGTGATCCACTCTAGTCGAAGGGCGGGGTGTGGAACCGATCCCGAGGGCGGGGTGTGGAACCCCCGCACTACATTTGGCGGTGGAATCCCGGCAGAGGGCGGGGTGTGGAACCCCCGCCGGTTTGCCGCATTGCAATGCGGCGCTGCAAGAAGTTGGTCAATTTGCATCAATGCGGCGTTACAAATTGATGGTCAACATGCATCAATGCCGGGTCACGTGCAGTTCTGATTAAGGTACGTAATGTTTGAATCTCTCTCAGATCGATTAACAGAGACGCTCGGTCGGCTTAACAAAAAGGGCCGCCTGACCGAGGCTGATGTTGACGATGCGATGAAGGAAGTTCGCCGGGCTCTGCTTGAGGCGGACGTCAACTTCAAGGTCGTCAAGGAATTTGTCACCAATGTGCGGGACAGGGCGGTTGGGCAGGATGTGCTCAAGTCGCTCTCCCCCGCTCAGACGGTCATCGGCATCGTCAACGAGGAACTGGTTCGCATCCTTGGTGAGGACAGGGAACCGTTGCGCGCGCCTGAGAAGCCGCCGCAGATCCTGATGATGGTCGGCCTGCAGGGCTCGGGCAAGACAACGCATACGGCCAAACTCGCGGTGCATCTCCGCAAGCAGGGCCGCAATCCGCTGCTGGTCGCGGCCGATGTGTATCGCGCGGCCGCAGTCAATCAGCTGCAAAGCCTCGGCAAGCAGATCAACATCCCGGTCTACGACGAGGGGACACAGGTCAATCCGGTCCAGATCGCGCGCAATGGCGTGAAGTTCGCGCAGGAACGTGGATACAACCCGGTCATCATCGATACCGCTGGCCGCCTGCAGATCGATGAGCCGATGATGCAGGAACTGGTTGAGGTCCGGAAAGCGGTCAATCCGACCGAGATCCTGCTGGTTGCCGATGCGATGACCGGCCAGGAAGCCGTCTCGGTCGCAACCGCGTTCCACGAGCGACTGGATGTGACCGGCCTGATTCTGACCAAGATGGATGGCGACGCTCGCGGTGGTGCGGCGCTCTCAATCCGGGCCGTGACCGGTGTGCCGATCAAGTTCATCGGGACGGGCGAGAAGGTCGATGCGCTGGAACCGTTCTATCCGGACCGGCTGGCGCAACGGATCCTCGGCATGGGCGATATCCAGAGCCTGGTCGAACGGGCGCGGGAGACGACCGACGAAGCCGAGGCCGAGAAGATGGCCGACAAGATGCAGCGCGGCAACTTCAACCTGGAAGACTTCCTCGATCAGCTGCAGAAGATTCGGAAGATGGGGCCGCTGAACCAGATCCTGGAGATGATTCCTGGTATCGGTTCGCAGTTGCGGCAGGCCAAGGCCGAGATTTCGGACGATGACTACAAGAAGGTCGAGTCGATTATCCAGTCGATGACACCGTATGAGCGACGCAATCCGGACAAGATCGATTTCAGTCGACGAAAGCGGATTGCGAACGGATGTGGACGTCCGCCGGCCGATGTTTCGGCCTTGCTGAAGCAGTTCGGCGAGATGCAGAAGATGATGAAGCAGTTCAGCAAGATGGCGAAGAAGGGCAAGATGCCCAAGGGCTTCGCCTAAGGGAGGAACCCGGCCATGGCCGAGACCGCACCGGTTACCGTTTACAGCACACCCACCTGCCCGTGGTGCGATCGCGCCAAGGAGTATCTGACATCGCGCGGGGTGCCCTTTGTTGAGAAGGATGTTTCGGCCGATATGGGGGCCGCCCGTGAGATGATCGAGATGAGCGGGCAACAGGGTGTGCCGGTGATTTCGACCGATCATGAGGTGGTCGTTGGTTTCGATCAGATCCAGTTGGGTCGCATCGCGGATCGGTTTTCAGGGCCGAAGCGTCCACCGTTCGGGGTCCTTGGGGCGAATGCCGAGGATTACTTCGCCCGTCACAAGGAGTTGATCCCGGTTGGCGAGGAGACTGTGCGCGGTGTCTTCGTCGGCAAGGTGAAAGCAGGCAGTGTGGCCGAGAAGGCGGGTATGCAGCCGGGCGATGTGATCCAGGCGTTGGCCAACAAGCGGGTGCGTGGAATGAGCGGGCTGGATCAGTTGATCGATACCGTGCGAACGGGCGACCAGGT
>JAPXRQ010000096.1:0-10689 GCA_033813515.1 Thermomicrobiales bacterium | reverse complement strand
CTCGATGTGTCCGGGCTGGAACTGGTCATCGACCAAACCTTCGATCAGCCAATGACCGCCGCTACCCGAGCCGAACTGATCAACTACCTGACCAACACCGGCCGCCTGGATCGGGCCGAGAACCTCGTCCTCTGGGCGATCGATGAACAACAGTCAGACGCCGAGCGATTGGCCGGCCTGTTTTACGAGCGCCTGACCCGCCTGACCGATGAGGAGCTGGAGGCAGGCGGACTCTCCCGGGAGGAGGCGAACGATGGCCACCTGCAACACCCACCACCCGCTCCCGTTCCCGAGGCCGAGTTCGAAGACGACGATGACGAAGACGTCGACGACATCTTCGGGTGACCCGGGTTTCGAGGTGATCCCGCTGAACGTGCGTTAATTGGCGCAGAGAGAACATGGTTTGCCAGGGGAGATTGGATGGCCACCGGAATTGAAATCACGCAGAACGTGCCGACCGAGGCAGCGCATGTCTTCACGCCTGAGGCGCTGGAATTCGTCGCAACACTGCATCGCACCTTCAATGGTCAACGCCTCGAGTTGCTTGAAACCCGGACGCAACGGAGGGAGCGCATCCCGACCGGCTTCGGACTCGACTTTCTGCATGAGACCCAATCGATTCGCGATGGAGACTGGAAAGTTGCCCCCGCCTCGGCCGGTCTGATCGATCGGCGGGTCGAGATCACCGGACCGACCGATCGCAAGATGATGATCAACGCCCTCAACTCCGGCGCAAAGGTCTTCATGGCCGATCTCGAGGACGCCTCGTCACCCACCTGGCAGAATGTGCACGAAGGACAGGTCAACCTGTACGACGCCGTGCGCGGGCAGATCCGGTTTGAGCAGGCCGATGGCAAGACCTACGAACTCGCCCCGGTGACTGCGACATTGGTCGTCCGGCCGCGCGGCTGGCACCTGACCGAGGCGCACATCCTGATCGACGGCGAACCGGCATCCGCCTCGCTGGTCGATTTCGGACTGACCTTCTTCAACAACGCCGAAGCGCAACTGACCCGTGGTGTTGGGCCGTACTTCTACCTGCCCAAAATGGAGAGTCACCTGGAGGCCCGCCTCTGGAACGACGTTTTCGTCGCTGCTCAGGATCTGCTGGATATTCCGCAGGGATCGATCCGCGCGACCGTCCTGATCGAAACCATCTTCGCCGCCTTTGAAATGGACGAGATCCTGTACGAGCTGCGTGATCATGCTGCCGGGCTCAACGCGGGCCGGTGGGACTACATCTTCAGCCTGATCAAGACCTACAGCGACAGCGCGGACTACATCCTCCCCGATCGCGCGCAGGTGACAATGGCCGTGCCGTTCATGCGCGCTTATGCCGATCTATTGGTCAAAACCTGTCACTATCGCGGCGCTCACGCAATCGGTGGCATGTCGGCGTTCATTCCTACCCGCAGGGATCCAGCCTTCAACGAGTTCGCCTTTGCAAAGGTGAAAGAGGACAAGCAGCGCGAGGCCCATGCCGGCTTTGATGGAACCTGGGTCGCGCATCCAGGCCTGGTCGAGGCAGCGCAGGCAGAGTTCGATGCCGTCCTGGGCGACAAGCCGAACCAGAAGGACCGGCAGCGACCTGATGTCGAGCCGAATGCCGCCGCCCTGACCAATGTGGCGATCCCCGATTCAGCCGTGACCGAGGACGGCCTGCGGACGAACATCAGCGTCGCGATACAGTACATCGACAACTGGCTGCGGGGAATTGGGGCGGCCGCCATCAACAACCTGATGGAAGACGCCGCCACCGCCGAAATCTCGCGCGCGCAGATCTGGCAGTGGATTCGGCACCTGGTCCGGACCGATGATGGCGAACTCATCACGATCGAGCGGTATCAGCAGCTGCGAGACGAGGAGTTGAAGAAACTCGGCAAGCCCGCTGGCAACCGGTACAAGGACGCGACCGCAATTCTCGACCGGTTGATCGAAAGCGATGAGTTCATTCCGTTCCTGACCATTCCGGCTTACGAGGTGCTCAACCGCGAGTAAGAGGACTAACTGCTGTAGGGGTTTACCGCGTAAACCCGCGCGCTGCCAACGGTCCAATCACGGGTAGGGAACCCATTTCTGATGCCTGGTTTGTTCTTCCGAACACTGCGGCGGATGACCGGCGGGTTTATGCAATAAACCCCTACAGATCCGGCAACAAAACGCTACTCGCCGTGCTCATCCGTGAATGGCGCATCCGGGTACCAGGTCTGGCGCCACAGGTTCAACTGGTCGATCTCCGCATTGATTTCGTCCTGCATCTCCACCGCCAACGCCTGCAATTCAGGATTGCTCGCATCGACCACTGCCTGACCGGTGACGATCAGCATCGCGCTGAATTGCCCGACCATGGCATCGATGTAAACCAGATCGGGATCGACATCCGCCGTGCAGAGTGACGCCAGAGATGCAGTCCGATGTGCGGTCGTGATTCCCTCCAGGCCGGAGGCGCCTCCTCGACCAGGAGTGGCTGACATGTGCATCTCCATGCCAAGCGCAATGTCCTGATCGCCCAGAACCGGGACATCGGCCGCATCTGCCTGCCGGATCGCCATCAACCTGGTTTGCCAATCCTGATTGACCTCGATGACCAGATCGACGAACTCGACCATCGGCGGATGCGCTGAGCGTTCACGGATTACCGTCGCAAGATCGATCGATGACTCCGTCGAAGGCAGGAGCGCATCGATCAGAACGACATCGAACGGAATGGTCGTCACATCGATGGGCGCGGCAGCTGTCGCTTCGGGCGTACCGGCATTCGGGGCACAGACATCGGCAGCAGTTGGTCCAGCTGGCGTGGCCTCAGGGGTCTGCGCCGAAACCGTGGCAACCGCACTCAGCAGCAGCAATCCGAAAACGAAGGGAACAAGCAATCGCATCAAACGCCTCCTGTGGAAACGCCGATTCTACAGCCCGGCACGAGATCGCCGCATTCAGCAAACGGTCAGATCAGGTTTTGACGAGGCTGATATCCTGAAATCGGAAGCGAATCGTCATGCCCTGGCGATTGAGCAACTCCAGTCGCTCCAGCCCACTCGACGCAATCAGGATCGGCTGCCCGTCGACCAGGGCCGTCAGGCGCACGGTCGGTCCTTCGAAGACGAGTTGCTCGACGGTCCCGGCCATGGCATCCGGCGTATCCGGATCATTCGGCCCCAGAATCTCGACATTCTCCGGTCGCGCCAGGGCCATCACCTGATCGCCAACGGCAATCCCCGGAGGAGCGAACGCCTCGAACGTCCGCTGCCCAACGTGCACCTTCGCCAGCCGCGTCTCGCCCTCGCTGATCGCGGTGACAGTCGCAGGCAACGCGTTGTTATCGCCCACGAAATTGGCAACGAACTCGGTGGCCGGACGCAGATAGATATCCAGCTGACTGCCAGCCTGCTCAATCCGGCCGCCGTTCATGACGAAGATGCGATCGGATATGGCAAAGGCCTCGGATTGATCGTGCGTGACGTAAATCGCCGTCTTCTTCGTCCGCCGCTGCAGATCGAGAATGGCGAACTTGAGTTGGTCACGCAGATTGCGATCCAGGGCCGAGAGTGGTTCGTCGAACAGCAGCACGCGAGGATCAGTCGCCAGCATCCGGGCCAGCGCCACCCGCTGCTGCTGTCCGCCCGAGAGCTGCGCCGGCACACGATCGGCATATTGCTCGAGATTGACCATGTGCAGCATTTCCTCGACCCGGCCGGCAATCGTTTTCTTGTCGACGCCCTTCACACTCAAGCCAAAGGCAATGTTCTTCGCCACCGACATGTGCGGGAAGAGGGCGTGGCTCTGGAACGCGAGCCCAATATTGCGCTTGTGGGTGGGGACATTGTTGACGACCTGATCGTCGAAGAGGATCTGGCCCGAGGTCAATTCGATCAGGCCAGCCACCATGCGCAGGGTCGTCGTTTTGCCGCAGCCAGATGGGCCGAGGAGCGTGATGAATTCACCCTCCGCGATATCGGCGTTGATGTGATTCACCGCGACGGTAGTGCCAAATTGTTTGACGACATCGACGAGGCGAACGCGCGCCATGGTTGCTCCTAAATCAGGTACGTGCCCTTGAGATACCGGGATCCAAAGAACTTGAAGAAAAACAGGACGACCAGGAACGAAACCGCCTGCATGATCGTCGCCAGCGCTGCGGTCGAGGGCAGGAAGCCAGTCCGGGTCAGACCGTAGACTCGCAGGGCGGCCGTCTCGCCGCCGATCGGAGCAATGAAAAGCGTGACCAGGAACTCGTTGAAAACGATGACGAAGGTCAGCAGGATCCCGGCTGATATGCCCGGACCCAGCAGCGGCAATTCGATCCTGAGCAGACTCTGCATCCGGTTGGCGCCGAGGGTTTTGGCCGCCTCCTCGTAGACCGTCGGGAGATCACGCAGCGCCACGATCAACGGAACCAGCATCAGCGGATAGGTGCCGACGACGTACGCCGCCACCAGGCCGCCGGTCGATTTCGGTATGTGGAACAGGAACGCGTACGTGATCAGCAGGCTAAGGCCCATGACCGCAGCCGGCGTGTACAGCGAGAGGTTCAGGATCGAGAGCAGAAAGTTCTTGCCCGGAATCTTGTGCCGCACAATCGCATAGGCGGCCGGCACCGAAATCACCAGATTGATCAGGATGGTCAGGATCGTCACCTTGACCGAGATCCAGAGATTGACCTTGAAGCTGCCCAGGCCGTGCGAGTACGCGTCGAGACCGTACCCACCATCCGGCAGTTCCAGCGAGTGGATGGCCGTTGCGACAAATGGCAGTACAAACAGCCCGAGCCAGATCCAGATGTAGGCGTGGGCAAAGATGTCGCCGATCATGCTGCGCCGGAACTGGAACGGTGGCTTGGTTGCGGTGGAGACCTGTGCGCTCATCCCTAGGCCCCCAGTGCGCCGCGCGAAAACTTCAGCGAAAGCCAGGTGACCAGGAACGCGATCACCATCAGGACAACGCCCATCGCCGAGGCCAGACCGTAATCCAACTGGACCATCGCCTTCTGCTGCAGCACGAGCGAAAGCACCCGCTGTTGCGGCAAACCACCAAGCAGGATCGGTACGACGTAGACGCCGATATTCCAGCCGAAGCACATTAGAAATCCGGCCAGAATGCCGCTCTTGCTCAAGGGGAAGAGGATGCGGACGAAGATTTGCCAGTTCTTCGCACCCAGTGTCCGCGCAGCCTCTTCCAGCATCGGATCGACATTGGAAAGGGCCGCGCCAACATTCATGACCATGAACGGGAAGGTGAACAACGCCATGCCAAAGAGCGTCATCGGCTCCGAATAGAGCAGATCGGTGCCCTTGATCCCGACCGCATTCAGCACCGGCGCAAGCGGACCATCCGGCAGGAGCACGTAATAGAGTCCAAATGCCAGATAGAGCGGTCCGAAGAGGGGGAAGACCATCAACGTCCGCACCAGCTCCCGGTAGCGCACCTTGCGGACCAGAATGTAGGCAAAGGGATAGCCCACGATCAGGGTCAGAAGCGACGACAGTAGCCCCAGCCGCAGCGTCGTCAGGACATTCAACCGATAACGGTTGAAGACGAGATCGTAGTTGTCGAAGCTGTATTCGCGCAGCCCGAACATGTAGTCGGACTTGTGCGTCAGGCTGATCAACAGCAGATAGCCGAGCGGAATCAGCGAGAACGCGATGGTGGCAATGACG
This sequence comes from Thermomicrobiales bacterium, assembly GCA_033813515.1. GTDB lineage: Bacteria > Chloroflexota > Chloroflexia > Thermomicrobiales > UBA6265 > DASQCG01. The sequence goes on along the minus strand of JAPXRQ010000096.1, from coordinate 5,035 downwards.
GCCGGCAGGACGAGTCCCGGCCCAAGCAGCCGGGCACGCCAGCCGCCGCTCCGGGAAGGAACGTCGGCTGGCAGCGCAACCTCAGCGGCAGCAGAACTCATGCGAAACCGTGCTCAGATCAGCGGACCGAATCTACAGGCCCAGCTTCTGATTCCAGTAGTCGAACCAGTCCGCCGAATTGGCCGTGTAGTAATCCCAGTCGACCGACTTGTAGCTGGTCGCCAGTTGCTCGGTGGTCGGGTAGAAGTTGAAGTAGACATCGGCGATCCAGTCCGGCACGAGGCCCTCGTAGCTCTCGCCCATGAAACCTTCCTGCAGCTCCGCCCACATGCCCTCAGTGATACCCCAGGCATCGAGATCGGGGAACTGGGCATCGTCGCTCAGACGCCAGTCGATGAAAATCTGGGCGAGCACCGGATGCGCCGGCTTGGCCGGAATCCACATGAAGCCATTGACCGCGTACTGACCAGAGGCCGCGACCAGGAAGCTGGCCGAGTCCATACCGTCCAGATACTGCAGCCGCGCCATCGAGTTCCAGAACGTGACGACATCCACCGCGCCGCTGGTGAATAGACTCTGGGCCTCGGCGTTGTCACCCGTGTACTTGATCGCATTCGGAGTGACCTTGTCGATGATGAAGTCGATCGCCTGGGTGACGTGGTCCGGATTGTGGTAATCGAGACCGAGCGAATCGCACATGCCAAGTAGCATGCCGCCAGCGGTGATATCGGAGGGCAGCCACAGAAGCAGCTTGCCCTTCAGGCGCTCGTCAGCCAGGTCCTTCCAGTCGGTCAGGAAGTCAACATTGGCGCTGTTGTAGTTGATGCCTGGCGTGGCCGATGCCTGGAATCCGATCGAGGTCGGCTCGTGCTTGAGGTTGTCCAGCACGCGCTCGGCATTCGGAACGAGACCGGATGGGAGGTAATCCTCCATGAACACGACACCCTGCGCCGTGCCATCGGCCTGAACCTGCGCCCAATAGTTCTCTTCGATCGCCAGCACATCGTACGGAGACGACTGGCCGGACTGAACCGCCGTGTACAGATCGGCGATGTAGGTGCTCGGAGACTGCGATCCGACGTAATTCAGGGTGATGTCTTCGCCATAGACGGTCTTGATATAGTCCTGGAACCGCTTGGTCAGCTGATCATTGGCCGAGTAGGTCCAGTTTCCAACCGTGACCGACCCTTCCGAGGCGATGGCGGCCTTGATATCGTCGAACGTCATGTCCTTGCCGACGATCGGGACATTGACCGGACCGTTGGCTGCCGGCGAAACAGGCGCCGCCGGGGTGGCATCCTGCGCCATCGAGACAAGCGGCTTGAGCGCGGCGACCGACAGGCCAAGCGCAAATCCGCACTTGACGATGTCGCGCCGGTTCATCGTGCCGGCTTCAGCGTAGAGACGATCGATCTTCTGCTGACGATCCATTTCGCGGGACTCCTTTGCGATGCGCAAACTCAATCACCGGACTTTTCCATGTCGGTGCGCGCAGTATCGCACGGGACGTCGCAAGTTGAAGGTCGGATGCGGAAATTTTGACGTTGGTTGTTGGCCAGAAAGGCCCCGAAATACCAACCGACCCGCCTCATTGGCGAGCGCGACGCCTAACATTCAACTTCCTACACTCAACCTGCGACTTGCCTCACCGGAATCACCTTGCCGCGCTGGTGCTCGGGGAGGGCGGCCCAAGGCATCAGCGGCTTCTCTTCCGCGTGCTCCAGAACCTCGCCGTCGACCATAGTCAGCTTGTTGACCAGCAGCTGCTTGCCCTTGCGAACATTCATTTGCACATCCTGGAAGGTAAAATCGCCGTCCTCGATCACGAACGTCGCGATATCCGCCGGGGCGCCCTCGTCGAGCGTGCCGATGCCCTCAAGTCGAATCGCCTTCGCGGCATTGGTCGAGGCGCAGGCGATAACCTGCTCGATCGTCATGCCGAGGTTCAGGAACTTGGAGAGCGTCACCGGCATATCGAAGCACGGTCCCTGCACGGCCAGCTGGTGAATATCGGTCGAAATCACATCCGGCAGAATCCCCTGCCCAATCATCTTCTCGGCCGTGTCGAACGAGAACGACCCGGCCCCATGCCCAATATCGAGGACAAGCCCGCGATCGTGCAGTTCCTTGACGCTCGGGAAAACAACCCCGGCATCGTCGATGATCTTGTTCGCGTTTCCAGTGAAACAGTGGGTCAGAATGTCGCCAGGTCGCGTCTCCGCCAGGATCTCTTCGAGAGTCGGTGGCTGGGTGCCGATGTGGACCATCAGCGGCAGTCCAACCCGATCCGCCAGATCTCGTGCCCGCTTCAGTGGCTCGATACCGGTGCCGCGCGTCGTGCTGGCGTCGATCCGGGCCTTGATGCCGACGATCAGATCGCGATTCTTCTCAACCATCATCACGCCGAGATCGACATCGCAGTAATCGAGATTGGAGAGTTCCCAGGTCGGCGCCACCAGACCAATCGACGAGACATTGAGCAACGCGAACGCCTTGACCTTCGCGGGCTCGGCAATCCAGCGGCGGAAGCCGGGCCACGTGTACCCACCCGCGCTGCCGACATCCAGCCAGGTCGTGACACCGGAACGAGCCGCAACCGGATCGGGTTCGATGCCCCAGTAGGTCACACCCCAGTAGATGTGTGTGTGCAGATCAACCAGGCCAGGCGTGACATATTGGCCGGAAGCATCGATGACATTGGCGGCTTCAGCGGCAAGGCCTGTGCCGATCCTGGCGATCTTGCCGTCCTTGATCGCGACATCGGCAATGCCCGAGAAATCGGCCGCCGGATTGATGACATGACCGCCCGCAAGTACCGTATCGAACTGGCTCACTGTGGTGTTCTCCGCGTGTTTCAGAAGAGGTCGTAGGTTGGAAGTGCAGCGAGGTCTGCCCAGAGCGCTTCCGGGATCGTCATCGTCGCAAATTCGATGGTTTGCTGCACGCGCTCCGGTTTGCTCATGCCGACGATCGTGACATCAATCTGCGGATCAAGCATGGAGAACTGGAGGGCCGCCGCCGCCATTGGGACATCGTACCGGGCGCAGATCTGCTGAATCTGCCGGGCGGTGTCGAGCATCTCCGCCGGCGCATCGCGGTAGGAATAGCGCGGATAGGCATCCGGCCCCTTCGCCAGCAACCCGGATCCGTAGGGCGCGGCATTGAGGACGGTCATCCCCCGTGCCTTTGCCGCCGCCAGGATCGGTGCCGCGCTGCGGTCGAGCAGGGTGTAGCGATTGTGGGTGATGACGCAATCGAACAGTCCGGTCTCGATGTACTGGAGGGTCAGATCGACCGGTCCCGGCGCGACACCGATATTGGTGAAGACGCCCTGTCGCTTGTAGTCGAGCAGCAGATCAACCGCCCCGCCTGGCGCCATTGGAATTTCGAATGTTGTCTGCTCCGGATCGTGCAGGAAGACCGTGTCGAAGTGATCGACGCCGAGCAGTTCAATACTGCGCTCGAACCGGCGTTTGACGATCTCCGGATTCCAGTCGCGCACAAACCGGTCGGCTCCGGCCTTGGTCTGGATGATGGTCCCTGGGGGCAATCCGCCCAGTTCCCGCAAGACCTTGCCTACCCGCCGCTCGCTCTCACCATCGTTGTAGCTGGCGGCCGTGTCGATGTAATTGATCGGACTGGCCAGAAAGGCGCGAACGGTTGCCAGGCCCTCATCTTCTTCCACGGTGTACGCGAAGGCTTCGGGCATGGACCCGATCTCCGCGCACCCAACAGCGATGGGTGGAACAAGCAGATTGGTGCGACCGAACGGAACGCGATCGAGCGATGCCATCACCCTGCCTCAGGAGAGTTCGGCGAAACGGCCGGCTTCGGGATCGGTATCGAATGTCGGCAGACCCTTCAGGTCGTCCCAAAGCGCCGCCGGAATCTCGATTGTGGCCAGATCGATGGTCTGCTGAATCCGCTCCGGCTTGCTCATCCCGACGATCGTGACATCGACATTCGGATCGAGCATGGAGAACTGGAGCGCGGCCGCAGCGATCGGCACGTTGTATCCGGCGCAAATCTCCGCAATCCGTCGGGTGGTCGCGATCATCTCGTCCGGCGCCGTCATGTAGGCATACCGCGGATACGCATCCGGACCCTTGGCCAGCATGCCCGATCCATACGGAGCGGCATTGAGCACACCCATCCCCCGCGCCTTTGCGGCTTTCTGGGCGGGATCGGCGGTGCGGTTGAGCAGGGTGTAGCGATTGTGGGTGATGAGCAGATCGAACAGACCGGTTTCCACATACTGGATTGAGAGATCAATCGGTCCAGCCGCCACGCCCAGTGCCCCAATCACGCCCTGCCGCTTGTAATCCAGCAGCATCTCGAGGACACCACCCGGTGCGGTCAGTTCCTCAAACGGCTCCCATTCGGCATCGTGCAAAAAGCAGGCGTGAACCTTGTCGACCCCAAGCAGTTCCAGACTTCGCTCGAAGCGGGCCCGGACGGTCTCGAGTCGGTAGTTGTTGTCTTTCGGATTGCGTCCGGCCTTGGTCTCGAGGATTGCGCCCTCCGGCAAACCGCCGCGTTCGCGCAACACCAGGCCGATCCGCCGTTCGCTTTCGCCATCGCCATACAGTGCGGCCGTATCAATGTAGTTGAGCGGACTGTCGAGAGCAGCATTGATGGTGTCGGTCGCATCGGCCTCGGAGACCCCGTAGGCAAACGCCTCAGGCATGTCGCCCAGTTCTGCGCAGCCGACGGCTATCGGCGGGACCATCAGTCCGGTCGAACCAAGCGCCACGCGTTCAATTGATGCCATCTGAAAGACCCCTGTGTCGTGCTGCGGACCGTGCAGGGGCATCTTCGCACATCGCTATGGCCCCGGACTTCCCTCAGGCGTCGATGTGGTTGCCCCCGGCGTACCAGTCGGCGTGCGTGTACCTCGAGGCGTACGGGAAGGCGTGGGCGAGTGCGTGCCGGTGACCGAACCGCCCACGACCGTCTGTGTTGCCGTCGCCGAAACGACGGGCGTTGGCGTCGCCGTTTCGCCCGGACCAATCGTCGGCGAAAGAGTCGGCGTATC
>JAPXRQ010000095.1:0-10719 GCA_033813515.1 Thermomicrobiales bacterium | reverse complement strand
AAGCTACTCGCCGATGCCGACGTCATCCTCGTCGCCGCGGACGAAAGCGGGAAGCCCTCTCCAGAAACTTCGACGCTGCTGGATTCGCCACTTTTTCGGCAACTTCGGGCCGCCCGGGCCGGCCAAATTTATCCTGTAATCTTCGGCTTCCCTTGCAGCTACGGACTCGCGCTTGAGTTCCTCCTTGAAGTCTCCACGATCCTCGCCGAATCCCACCCCGCCTGACGACCACCCTGTCCTCCGAACCCAAACCCCCCGCCGCCCCATGTAGCGCCGCGTTGCAACGCGGCCCCCACCATCGCCCGCGACCTCACTACCGCGCCACCACCCGCAACGTGTCCCAACATGTTCCAGCCCGTCGCTGACGAACCAATGGCCAAAACTCTCCGGCTTCCACTCGTCCCACCAGACTCGGTTCACGACAATGGCGAACGCGTCTCGGTATCCAACCCACACGAGTCGGTTTCAACCGACGGAATGACTAGCGCGGGAACTTTAGTCCCGCGCGACCACCACAACTAATCGTCTGGCCACCACAACCCAACCCATCGGCAAATCCACCACCGCCAACACGGACAAACCCGACAGACACCTCGCCTTGCGACCACATCCCGCCCTGAAGGGGCGGCGTTCACTAGCCCGGCGTTTACGTCGGGCGACCCGGGCCACTACGTCGGGCGACCCGGGCGACCACGTCAATCCCGGACGGCAACCCCGGCACGTAGGTCGGACAACCGCAGCGCGACAACCTTCGAACGCCCCCCAGGAATATCTCCGCCGCTAAACAGTCGCCCCGCTCAGAATCACCGAACAGTCCCCGCCGCCGATGCAATCGACCTGCGCTTCGACCAACGCTTCCGCCGTCGCCTGCGCCGCGTCCAGACTTTCCTCGCCCTGAACATCGATCACGATCAGCAGCGAATCAACCTGCACAAACACGCGCACGCTGTCCGGTTCCGTGCTTCCACTGAGCCCTGCGGTGTATGCAAACGCTGCCGTCGGTAAATCGACCCCGGCGTCGAAATCATCGATCTCACTCGCATCCGGGAAGCCCACCCGGAGATCTGCGGTCTGCATTGCCTCATCGACCGCGTCCGCAGACTCCATTGATATGCTCGTGATCGTCACCAGCGGATAGAACGACGTCGGACTGTCACTGTAGGTGTACGCCTCGGTGTATCCCGACAGGAACCCATCAGGAAGATCACCCGATTCAGTCAGCGGGAACAGCTCGATCGCGTCCTCATATCCCTCGTACGCGCTCACGCCATCCAGTTGCACCTGCTGACTCGGCAGGGAAAAGTCAATTCCGTCCGGAGCACCGCCCGCCAGAACCAGATTCACCCGATCGGCCAGATCCCGCGCCAGGCTCTGGACCAGGTCCTTGTCCGGCTCGGAACCATCGAATGTCTCCGAGGCCGCGCCTACCTCAAACCGATCAATCCGGAACGAGATGTCGTACGTCGCCTGCGAGGTTCCGTCCGGTTCCGTCGTCGTTCCGTCCGTGATCTCGCAGGGTGTCTCGCCGACCCCGTCCAGACAAGGCAGATCCGTCATGGCGCCATTCGGGACCAACAGCTCCTCGTTCTCCAGAATGTCGAAGCCTTGCTGCACACCTTCGGCCGAATCGTAGGCAATGATGTACGTCCGGACCTGGGTGCTCACCCCGTCGGTGTAGACCGATTCGTAGAACCCGGTCATCCCGGTCGCCTCAAGGTCATCCGCCGAAACAACTCCGACCAGATTGGACGAGAGATCGTCGATGCTCACGTACGACTCGCCAGACAGGTAGTACCCCTCTGGCATGAAGCTGCCATCCAGCACCATCGCGGCCAAATCATCACCAGATTCAACCGGACCGACCGGTGACGCCTCGGGCGATGCAGCCGGTGAACCGTCTTCGTCCGGAGTCGCCTCGTCGGACTGGTCCTCGTCGGTTTGCGGCTCGTCGGAGGTCGGCGTGCGGTCGAAGAATCCCCCATTGCCATCTTCCCCCTCTTCGGTGGGATGAGCGACCGGCCGATTGGGATCGTCGCTCTGGGCGAAAGCAACGGCCGAGAGCGACATGGCCAACATGAGTACGGCAATGATCAAAGACAAACGCGATCGCATGGTCCGGAACTCCCTCAGACACGGGTTCAGATTGCTGGGTTAACCCTATCCCATCACGCCCGCGCCGTCAGTCCCCACGCTGCAGTCATTCAGACGGTGGGTTCGACCGTTGGCGTCTCAGCAGGTGCCTCAATCGTCGGAGTCTCCGTCGGGATCTCCATCGTCGCCGTTTCGGTCGGAACCTCGACAGTCGCCGTCTCCGTTGGCAGTTCAGGCGTGGCCGTCGCCGTCGGAAGCTCAGGCGTCGCCGTCTCGGTCACCGGCGCCTCCGTCGGCGTTTGTGGCGGTACGGTCGCACTGGGCACAACGGTCTCGGTCGCGGAGGCGCTGGCAGTTGACGTCGGCGTAGGTGTCGAGGTTTCCTCAGCTGCCGAAAGCGCGGTCACTTCGAAGAAGGTGCTCGCCGATCGCGCCACCCCAATCACACTGCCCACGATTTTGTGATCTCCCACCGTCGTGTTGGTCGGAACGGTCACGACCTCGGAACCTCTGCCGTTACTTGCAACGTCGATGGTGATCAGCTTGACGGAGGATGTCCCTGCCTCGTTCCAAAATCGCACCTCAATCCGCTCGCCGGGCGAGAATCCATAGAAGTACACGCGGAGCGGCGAACCCGCCCGGCCTTCCGTCTCGTTCAACAGGATTCGCGGAATGACACGCAGCGTCGTCTCGGCCGACTCCTTGAGCGAGTTCGACGCCCGTACGGTGTAGTTGCCCAAGGGATCCAACGGCGTCCGGAACATGGCCGTCGCCCTCCCATCAGACCCGGCCTTTACTTGCGCCAGCACGGTCCCGCTCGGCCACTTGAGGTTGATGTAATAGCCCGGTGTGAATCCGGTCATCGTTGCCGTTACCCAACCGTTGTATTTGCTCGAACTCTTGTCCAGCGAAATCGTGCTCAGCGTCCTGCCCAGGAAATCGCTATTGGCCGTATTCCAGTGCGTCTTGAGGTAATTTCCGGTCGGTGGATTGGTGTGGAAGTAATCGTCATTGTTGCAATCCAGCAGCACGTTGTTGGACGCGCCCGGACACACAATCGCGAAGTACCCGTCGTAGCACATGACGTCATAGTCATCAGAACAGTGCGCCGTACTGTTGAAGTGCGGCGCCGAGGCCTGCACCGCGCCGATCGTGTGCGTCGCTTCGTGGGTGAAGGTCGTGCTCGTATCCCAGCAATCACTGAACGTCAGCGCAACACTCGCGTAAGAGGCACTCGCGGGCGCGCGATTGTTGTAGTTCGACAAGCTGGACGAGTCATCGTCCCATTTCAGCGCAATTCCGCATGATCCAGGATCAGTGTCGTCCAGGAAGACGAGATACTTGCGATCGCTCCGGTTGTATCCATTGTTCTGCAACCACTGGCCAACGGCAAAAACACCGTTCGATCCGTTGTACAGATTGTTCGGCACCTGGACCTTGAGGACCGAGATCGTGCAGTTCGCGTCGTGCACATACCGCATGTATCGCTGCCCGCCGGTTCGACGTGCACTGGTCTGGTAGTTCAAATCCGCCATCTTCGCCCAGTACTGGAACGAACTGAGGAAACTGGAGTAGCGATCGCTGGTGTAGTACATGTACATCACCTGGAACCGCGAACCGCTGGTTCCATTCCCATCGCACACAGCCCGCGAATCAGTCCCGGCCGGTACGAATGCCGGATCGGATGCACCGTCGTAGTCAGACGGAGGCGGCGTCGGTCCGTCGGTGCACGGACCATTCGCAACGCACGTCCAGCCGGTCGCCTCGTCCACAAACGTCTGCACGGTCGACTGCACCGGGGGCACGGGCGCGGCAGAAGTGGCGATCACTCCGATCTCGGTTGAAAACACAAGCGTCAGCGCCAGAAAAGCAACGAAAAATGGACGCACGACAACGCTCCGGAGGTAGCACACGGATGGGTTCGCCTCAACTCTAGCAAAGACGAACCGGCCGGGGAGCGTCTTTGCTCCACCGGCCGGTTCTATTGCACCCGGAATTGGATCAGACTGCCGGGTCTGGTGTCGGAGTCTCGGTCGGAACATCGACCGGAGGCACATCAGTCGGCGTCTCGGTAGGAATCTCGGGCGTTGGAGTTTCGGTCGGGATTTCCGGGGTCGGCGTTTCCGTCGGCACCTCGACCGTCGGCACATCAGTCGGGGTCTCTGTCGGGGTCTCCGGCGTCGGCGTAACCGTCGGCGTCTCGGCCGGCATCGTCGCCGTCGGCTCCGGAGTCGACGTGGCGGTCGGGCTCGGCGATGGCGTCGCCGTCGGGGTCTCTTCGGCCGAGGTCAGACTCGTCACCTTGAAAGTCGTGCTCGCCGACCGACTGACTCCAACTACGCTGCCCACGATCTTGTGATTGCCGACCGTGGTGCTTGTCGGTATGAACACTTCCTTTGTGCCACGCCCGTCGCTCGCTATCGTGATCGTTACCAGCTTCACGGACGAGGTTTCGGCTGTGTTCCAGAACCGCACCTCAATCTTGTCTCCCGGCGCGAATCCGTAGAAGTAGACCCGGATCTTCATACCCGCCGATCCCTGCACCTCGTTCAGGAGGATCCTCGGAATCACGCGCAAGGTCGCCGACGTGGAATCGCCTGCACTGGTCGTCGCAGTGACCACGTAGTTACCGAGTGGCGCGAGCGGCGTTTTGAAGCTCGCCGTGGCCTTTCCATCTGGTCCTGTCTTCACTTTGACCAGCACCGTTCCGTCCGGCCATTTCAGATTGATGTAGTAATCAGGCGTGAATCCGGTCAGCGTCGCCGTCACCACCCCGTTGTATTTGCTCGATGTCTTGTCGAACGACATCCGCGAGAGCGACCTCCCCAGCCAGTCGCTCATTGCCATGTTCCAGTGGGTCTTGAGATAACTCCCGGACGGCGGATTGGTGTTGAAGTAGTCATCGTTGTTGCAATCGAGCAACCGGTCGTTGGTGACATAGCCGGAGCAGCGCGTCTCCATGGCGTGGGTCGTGCCATCCTCGTAACACATGATGTCCCACTCGTCCCAGCAATGGCCGTACGGCGTGGCGTGGGGAGCCGACTCCTGCACCGCCCCGAGCGCGTGGCCGAGTTCGTGCGCAGCCGTCGTCCCGTCCGCCCAGCAACCGTTGTAAATCGCGGCCAGAGCCGAAGTCCTGTTGTTTCGATTGGTCGATGCCGCCGAGTCGTCCGGCCACATCAGCCCGATGCCGCAGTAGTAGTAGCTGCCCGAATCCTGGAAGACCAGATACTTCCGATCGCTCCGGCCGTAGCCCTTGCTGGTCAGTTCCTCTTCCAGCGCGAAGATCTCGCCTTCGGTGTTGGCGTAGGCGCTAACCTTGACCTTCCTGACAGAAATCGTGCAGTTCTCATCGTGCACAAAGCGCAGATACCGTTGCCCGCCCGTTCGCTTGGCGCTGTCCTGGTAGACACGGTCCGCCTCGGCCGCCCAATAGCGGAATGAGCCGACGTATTCATCGAAGTTATCGGTGCTGCTGTAGACGTAGAGCACCTGGATGCGCTTGCCACTGGTGCCATCACCATCGCAGACGGCCTTGTCGTCCGAGCCCACCTGAAACACCGCCGGCGCATCCTGCTCAGCCGCTGTTACCCCGGGCGGAGCGATATCCGGGCCATGGGTGCACTGACCGTCCGTATTGCAGGTCAGCGACGTTCCACCCGTCTGGCCCTGGGCATGCGAATGCGATGGATCGGACGGATCGTTGTGGGCACTGGCCGATCCCCCGAAGAGCACCAGACCAACCACAACCGCAATTAACGACAAGCCAGCGGCGGCAACCAGTCGCCGAATCATGGACAAACCCCCGAAAAAAGCAAATGCGCACCGGCCAGCAGAGTTGGTGACGCTGCCTAACCATACTGGCCCTGCCAGGTCAATCCCATGGCAGAATGGCCTCCGATCTCCGGAGACGTTCTGACCGGAACGGGCTAGTGATTTCGGTGAACCCCTGGCCTTACTTGGCCATATCCGCAGTGGCCAAAGCCGTCGCGACCCGGGGCTGCGCCGGAGGCAGCGAAACCCGATAGGCATCCTTGACACCCGGAATCGTCTTCACCTCTTCCAGCACCCCATCCGGGATCGCATCATCGACGTTCAGCACCATCAGCGCCTCACCACCCCGATGATGCCGGCCGACCGACATGCCCGCGATATTGACCGAATACAGGCCAAGAATCGTCCCGACCCGTCCGACAATCCCCGGCACATCCGTGTGATGCGTGATCAGGACATCGCCCGACAGCGCCCGATCCAGCGCGAACCGGTCGACCTCCACGATCCCGGCGTTCTTGCGGTCCCACATGATCCGCACGTGATGCGAGGTCTCACCGAGCACCTCAAACGAAAACGACGGCTCCAGATCGGGATCGCTCGCCCCGGCCAGAACACTGACCTGGATGCCAAGCTCGGCCGCGACCAGCGCCGCATTCACCGGCGTCGTCGGACGCCCTGTCCACTGCCGAATCGCCTCCGCAATCGCGTGATTGGCGACGTGCTCGATGACATCACCCGGCACCGTCCCGCGCACGGTCGTCCGGAATGTGCTCGGAACCTCCGGCTGCACCACCGAGAGCAGATGCCCGGCCGCCGCCGCCACCGAGGTCAACCGCTGCAGATCCGGCGCCAGCAATGAGGCCGGCGGCAGATTGACCGCATTCGGCACGGCCTGACCAGCCAGCGCCGCCAATGTCGTTGTGCTGATCATCTCGCCGACATTCGCCAGGGCCTCGGCCGACGAGCCACCCGTATGCGGCGTCAGCACAACATGCTGCAGCCCGAAAAGCGGCGATTCAGTGGTCGGCTCGAACGGGAAAACATCGACACCCGCCCCGCGCAAATGCCCCTTGGCAACCGCCTCGGCCAGAGCATCCTGATCGACAACATCGCCGCGGGCCGCGTTGATCACAATCGCGCCCGGCTTCAGCAACGCGATACGCTCCGCATCCAGCATGTGCCGGGTCTGATCGGTGCTCGGGACGTGGTAGGTGATGATATCGACCCGCCCAAGCATCTCCAGATAATCGACCGGCTCGACATCCAGCTCGGCAAACCGCTCTGGCCGGATGAACGGGTCGTACCCCAGCAGCGTCATCTCGAACGCCTTGAGCCGGGTCGCCACAACCGATCCAACCCGCCCAAGCCCGACGATCCCTACCGTCTTGCCTGCCAGATCGATCGGCTTGATCTTCTTGCGCGCCCACTCTCCGGAGCGGGTCGTGCTATCGGCGTAGTTGATCTGCCGGGTCACCGCGAGCAGCAGCGCAATCGTGTGCTCGCCCGCCGAGATCCGGTTCGCGCCGGGAGCGTTCAGGACCAGCACACCCCGCCGGGTAGCCGCATCGAGATCGACGTTATCGACCCCCACACCGGCTCTGGCCACGACCCGCAACTTCGGACCGGCCGCCAGGACCTGCTCCGTCACCTGCGTTTCCGATCGCACAACCAGCGCATCCGCATCCGGCAAGACTGCGAGCAATGCCGGCAGATTCGTGCCATCGACATCGATCAACTCCGCCGCCTCGGCCAATCGGGCCCGGGCAGCAGCATCAATCTGATCGGCGATGACGATTTTCGGCAGCCCGATCGCGCGGAGAGCGGCCTCGGCCTGAATCGCGCGCTGCAACTCATCGAGCCGATAGACAATCGACATCAGCGACTGCACCGGCCAGATGCGCTCGTGCGGCTCGTATGCCGGGGTGCTCTCGGTCTCGATCAGGAACGAGGTGATCCCGCTCCGGGAATAGTTGGTGGCATGGCGCAGGGAATCCTCGACCGCAAAGGTGCAGCCCTCCCCCGCCGCAACCGCCGCCTTGTCGTCCGAGAAAAGGATCTTGGTCTCGGGGAAGCCGTGTCGCTTCAGCCAGGTCCGCGTCATGTTCTGCGCGCCTTCCGGCCGGGCGGTGAGGATGCGGACATGATCCAGCCCGAGGATCTCGATCATCCGGGCGATGAATTCCTGCGCCTCGGCCGCCGGCATCAGGTGCGCAGCCGGGCCATCCTCGCCGTAGACCCAATCCCGAACCGAAAGCGGCACATTGAGACCGGCCGAATCGATGAAGGCGGACTCGGGCAGATCCATCCCGAAATGCTCGTTCGCGGCAACAGCCAGCGGACGCGGATGCTCGGTGAGCACGCCATCGAGATCGATAGCGACATTGATGAAACGCGGCGAAAGGGGAGCGGTGGACATGGCTTCTTCAGATCACCTTATAAGGAAAGAACAAGCCGCGCCGTTGCGAACACCTAAGTGTAATCAGTTGGCGGTTGGCGGTTGGCAGCCCCTGGTCCCTGGTCCCTGGTCCCTGGTCCCTGGTCCCTGGCACATCGTAGGGGTGGACCCCTGTGGCCGGCAATCATCAACTGCCAACTGCCAACCGATAACTGCCAACTGATATCTATCTCATCCCGAACGGCGGATACTGATCCGTCACCAGCAGGGCGGTGTAGGCCCCGACCCGATTGGCCCAGCGCAGATAGCCCTCGACGAACTCGAAGAGCGAACGTGGATACCGACCGGTGAACAGAATCGCGAACCAGGCGAACACGACCACGAAGAAGAGCGCGATCGCGAGCAGGCCAAGCACGATGTAATGCGGAATCGCCAGGAACCACTTCCAGAGCGGTGCGTACCGGTTCAGATCGTTCGGAACATCCGGATAGACGACATCGAGATGCACCGCCTGCGCCTCGTCGGTCGAGGGATAGCGATCATCCATCAACAGCAGGTAGGCGAACACACGGGTCGAGAAGCGGGTCAGTTCGACATTGAAATCGAACCACCAGCGCGGGTACTTCTGCCGAAAGATGATCATCAGGGCCGTCGCGCCGACCAGAATCCCGCCGGCCGTGCCAATCGCGAACGAGGCATCGTCGGTCGCCGTCTCATACGTACTCCCCGAGATCAGACCGAGGACAATGAGAATCGGGATCGCATAGAAGATGCGCAACAGGGTCGAAAGCCGACTCAACGGCCGATCGGGATAATCCACGGAAAACGTCAACGGAAACTGCACAGGTCACCTCTCCTTTATTGAAAGAGAGCGTACCGTGTGGCCTGTGAAGCGCATGTGAATGTCAGTGGGCAGTTGGCGGTTGGCAGTTGGCGGTCGGCAGTTGATAGTCCCTAGTCCCTGGCAGTTCGTAGGGCCGGTGCCCCCGTGCCCGGCCGAACCTAGGTCGTCGTCCGTGTTCGCAGTCCGTAGCTCGTAGTCCGTAGTCCGCGTTCTTGGTTTCCCGGGACACGATCGGACGTAAGGCCGGTGCCTTGTGCCCGGCCGAACCTAGGTCGTCGTCCGTGTTCGCAGTCCGTAGCTCGTAGTCCGTAGTCCGCGTTCTTGGTTTCCCGGGACACGATCGGACGTAGGGCCGGTGCCCCCGTGCCCGGCCGAATGGTTGAGGGGAGCATGGTGAGCGTCGCGGGACCGTTCATTCCGCCGATCGTGCCTGCCGACGCCGCCCCAGGTAAACCAGGGCCTAGCGAACGCGGTCCCTTCAGGACCGGTTGATTTGCGATGCGCCAACGTAGTACCCGGCGTCCCAGCCGGGTCTGGCCGGCAGGCCAGGTCGCCCGAGGGCGATTGGGGTGCCGATGCACCCGGTGATTCGCCGCAGACCGATCGCCGAAAGATATTCGCGACCAGACAACCGGCAACCAGATGTCGAGGCAAGATCTCCCCGGGTCAACCAGTGGACAGCGAACGCGATCCCTTGTGGAGAGGCCGATGCGGCGGGGAGCTTCGCCAGGTTGAAACCCGGCGCTCAGTGCGATAGGTCCCTTGCAGGGACTTGGGGGAGTGCGCGGGGATCGGAATTCAGGTGAAAAGGGGTGCGAGCCACACTTTGGGTTTTACCGGCGAATCGAGAACAGAGCGCGGAGAACAGACAACAGAGGCCGCGCGAAGGGGGATGGGAGAAGGGGCCAGGGAGGATCGTTCGCCCGCGGCCGCAGTCGCCTCCGCAGCCAAGTCATATGGCCCTAACACTAGCACTACCACTAACACTAACCTGGTGCCCTTCCCCGGACAGGCACGGATGCCGCCCATCGCCCGTCCGCCGTTTCGGGCCTTCGCGTGCACACCGATCGCGGCCCGGCCCAGATCGACACCTGGCCGGCTAGCCGCACCCGCCCCGTTGACGCGACCGCCCTCGGCTGCGCCGACCCATGGCACGGCGGCCATGGGACTACGACAGATGGTGCTGACGGCGTCGTGGAATCGGCCTCGGAGAGGTCGGCATACCTAGCGCCTGGTTTCAACCTGGCGCCATCAACCGACACCGTTTCGGGCCCAGCCATGCAACCCATCGCCATGGCCGATCAACCAGAGGCCGCATCGCAATGCGGCGCTACACCGGACGCCCTGGTTCAATCGGCCTCGAAGAGGTCGGCAATCCTGGCGCCTGGTTTCAACCTGGCGCCATCAACCGACACCGAATCGGACCGGAGCACGACCCGCTCCCCATCGCCATGGCCGGCTGGCAAGAGGCCGCATCGCAATGCGGCACTACACCGGATTCCGTGATGCAATCGGCCTCGGAGAGGTCGGCATCCCTGGCGCCTGGTTTCAACCTGGCGCCATCAACCGACACCGTTTCGGGCCCAGCCATGCAACCCATCGCCATGGCCGATCA
>JAPXRQ010000094.1:0-10827 GCA_033813515.1 Thermomicrobiales bacterium | reverse complement strand
GCTCGAGAGCAAAGGCGGCCCGTTGTCGAAGGTGCCTGTGCTGGCTTTGGATCCGCGATTCCGTCCGGAGCTAAAGGTCCGGACTGAACCAAAGAAATCCGCTGAAGGGATTGAATAGGGAGCGCTTCCTTGAAAGGCTCTCCAAGTGCCTTTAGTGCACTTATCCCGGTTAGCTCGGACCTTTAGCTCCGAGCGTCGGACGACCTAATCGGTTGTGTCGGCCTGCTCGTCAACCGGTTCGGGGGCATCGGTCTCCGCGGCCTCGAGTTCGTCGTAATACCCGGCGTCGGCGACACGCGACTTCCGGCTGAGGTATCGCTCGCGGGCGGTGCGACGCTGGGTGGTGGCTGGCTCGAGGTCGTCCAGATCGCCCCAGACCAGTTCGCGGCCAGCGATATCGACGATGTCACCCTGGGTAATCCCGAGTCGGGTCAGTTCCTTCGTGATGCCGCTCGATTCGAGAATCTTCTGGAAGCGATCAGCCGCCTGGGGAAGATCGAAGTTCGTCATCCGCGTCATCCGCTCGATGCCAATCCCCTTGACGAGGAACGCATCCGGCGCCGTCCGCTGCACGAAGAACTGCCGCTCATCATTGCGATCGAGGGTGACCGTCGTGATCTCCGGTGTCTCTGGCTCCGGCTTCGGTCGCTCGGCAATCTCGCGCAGTTCCTGACCGATCCGATTGAGCAGCGGCGGAACTCCTTCGCCAGTCGCAGCCGAAATTTCGAAGACCGGCAGATCGAGCTTCTTCATGTGCGCCCGCAGCCGGGGCAAGTTTTCTTGTGCCTCGGGCAGATCAACCTTGTTCAGGGCGACCAGCATCGGCCGCTCCATCAGGGTCTCGTCGTACTCGCGCAGTTCATCGTTGATCGTCGCGAAGTCCTCCAGCGGATCGCGTCCTTCCAGTCCACCCGACGCATCGAGGACATGAACGAGCATCTTAGTCCGGACGACGTGACGCAGGAAGGCGTGACCCAGACCGGATCCGCCCGCTGCGCCCTCGATCAGCCCCGGGACATCGGCCATAACGTAGACCTGCCCGCCCGGTCCGCCCAGTTCGACCACACCCAGGTTCGGCTGCAGGGTCGTAAACGGGTAGCTGGCGATTTTCGGTCGTGCCGCGGAAGACGCCGAGAGCAGCGTGCTCTTGCCGGCATTCGGGAGTCCAACCAGCCCGACATCGGCGATCAGGCGCAGCTCGAGCTTGACCCACTTCTCCTCGCCGGGCTCGCCCAACTCGGCAATGCGCGGGGTCTGCTTGGTCGACGATTTGAAGTGCTGATTGCCGAGTCCGCCGCGACCGCCTTTGCAGACAACGAACTCCTGCTTGTCCTCGGTCAGATCGGCCAGGACATCGCCGGTCTCGTCATCGAGGATGATCGTCCCCTGCGGAACATCGACGTAGAGTGTGTTGGCACTCTTGCCGGTCATGTTGCGGCTGGAGCCCTGCTGGCCATTCTTTGCCTTGAAATGTGAGGCGTACTTGAATGCGATCAAGCTGGTCAGATTGGCTTTGGCTCGAAAGCGAACATCGCCGCCACGACCACCATCGCCCCCATCGGGACCGCCATGGGGGACGTACTTCTCCCGCCGGAACGACATCGCGCCATTCCCGCCATTCCCTGATTTGACAAAGATTCGAGCCTGATCGACGAGCATGGGAGCCCCGGGTGTACTGCGGCAGGAGGATACCGCCAGGTGGAAACCACCGGGCGCGATCTGTGAGTATCCGTTATGTCAGGGCATATCCGCAAGAAGAGACGCATTCAGGGGAAATCCCCAATTCGCCAACCACTGCCTGAGCGCCCTCCCCTGCGCGCGAAAAGCAGTGCTTCAGCCAATTGTTCTTGCCCATTTGTTATCCAGGGGCGGTTGTTTCGCCGGGGGAGGAACAAGCCATGTCACCGTTGCCGCCTCAGTCTTGGACAGCACATAAGCAATGGCAGCGTCTCTGCTTCCCCTGAACAATTCGGTTGAAATGCCGTCCGACAAGACTTCGATCGTATCGTCAAAGAAGAGAAGCGCAAAATGACTGATCGGCTTTCCACTTGGTGCCACCCATTCTCGTTGTGGACGTTCCCACGGTAATGCGCGAGAGTCTTCTAGCGCCTTTAACCAACTATCGACCAGTTCGACCGCACATCCGCTTGTCCCAAAGAAGTTCCGTTGCCCCGCGTCCTCCTCGGACAGGTGGCAGTGGTAATAAGCAAAAACTGTTCCAAAACTAATCAAAACAAACGAACCGGCATTCGGGCCTCGGTCCGATGCGCGCACAACAACACAAGTGGCCGAACCTTTTATGACGATGGGATCCGGAACGTTGTAATCCCACGCATGCTCCAAAGCGATCGGGGTGACACGATAGATTGGATCCGTCAAACCCACTACCCTCAACGCTCCGTCTGAATCGAGATCGCTTCCGGTGTCGGTCCAATTCAAACCTATGACAGCTTGGCTCGTTCTTCAGTCGGAGGTCGATTCGCCTGGTTCTCGTAGACCTACCGCTAGTCCAAGAAGTCTTTCAGTTTCTTGGCGCGGCTGGGGTGGCGCAACTTCCGTAGCGCCTTGGCTTCGATCTGGCGGATGCGCTCCCGGGTTACCCCGAACTCGCGGCCGACCTCTTCCAGCGTCCGGCTGCGACCGTCGTCCAGACCGAACCGCATGGCCAGCACCGCACGTTCACGTTCCGAGAGCGTGTCGAGCACATCGTCGACCTGCTCCTTCAGCATCTTGCGAGAGGCTGCATCGGCCGGCGGCAGCGCCTTCTGGTCCTCGATAAAGTCACCGAGATTGCTGTCCTCTTCCTCACCGATGGGCATCTCCAGCGAAACCGGTTCCTGGGAGATCTTCATGATCTCGCGGACGCGTTCCGGCGGAATCTCCATGGCGGCGGCGATCTCGTCCGAGGTTGGCTCCCGCCCAAATTGCTGCTGCAACTGGCGTGAGGTCCGGATCATCTTGTTGATCGTTTCGACCATGTGGACCGGGATGCGGATCGTCCGGGCCTGATCGGCAATCGCCCGGGTGATCGCCTGGCGAATCCACCAGGTTGCGTAGGTCGAGAACTTGAAGCCCTTGTGGTGCTGGAACTTCTCGACCGCCCGGATCAGACCCAGGTTGCCTTCCTGCACCAGATCCAACATCGACATTCCGCGCCCGGCGTACTTCTTGGCAACCGAAACGACCAGACGCAGGTTGGCCTCGGTCAGCTGAACCTTGGCCAATTCGCCCTTGCGGACCTGTTCGTCCCACTTCTGGGCAAGACGGGCGGCCTGACTGCGGAAGATGGCATCGACTTCGGCCTCATCCGGCCACTCATTGGTATCGCGAATCAGGTTCTGAATCTGGATCGGTAGCAATTCCCACTCGACGGTGCGGACGCGGAGCGACTCTTCAAGTTCCTCCGGGGTGACTTCCATGCTCTTGCAGACATCGGCAATCGCCTCTTCCGGCAGCTGCGTCATGGGCAGGACCCGCTTGAGGATGAGCGCCTTCGAGGGGAGCACATCGTCGCCGTGCACCGCGGTGTACATGGCATGCACGAGCGGCCAACCCTCGCGGAACGAGTGGTAAATCGCCCGGCCGAGCACGTCTGTTGTCGGTTGCTCGCCAAAATCGTTCTGCAACGCGGTCTGCTTTTGGGTCAGATACTCACCGCGCTCCATGGCCGAGGCAAGTTCGACCTCCTTGGCAGCATTGAGGAGCGGCACCCGGCCGATTTCGCGCAGATACATGCGGACTGGATCTTCAATGGAGATCTGTCCGATATCGAAGTTGGTGGTGTCGGCTTCGATCGTTGCGACCGATCCGCCTTCATCCTCATCAACTTCGGCGAGTTCGTCCTCATCCTCATCGTCCTGCAGAACGGAGCTGAGTTCGGCGAGGCGGTGACTGAGCGCATCCATGCCGTTCGGATCGCCGTCGCTGCTCGGAATCGCTTCCAGCAGCGCATCGGTCACGATCGGTGCGTCGGAGGCATCGTCATCACTGACGATGATCGACTCGGCGCTGCTCTCCAGGTCAAGGGCATCCGGATCGACCGAATCAGGATCGATCTCTTCGTCCTGCTCCAGGTCATCCTCGTTCTGGGCATCGAGGAGCGTGTCGTCGTCATCGACCACATCATCCGCATCGTTTTCACGCAAATGCTGGTCCGTCATTCTGTCGATCCTCTACCTGAACGGAGTGGCGCATCGTTGGCCATTTCCGACTGATCCCGGTCCTGGACTGCGCCAGCACCGATGCTTGGGGTGGGCAAATTGTGCGCACCGTGGGATTGCGATAGCGTACGACGCATTACCAACCCGCGCAAACCCTGTGCACGCATCAAAAGACTTCGCTCCGAAAGACGTCGTCATACGTCTCGCGCTGCCGCATGACCGTCGCCTCCCCCTCGTTAACCAGGACGACTGCCGGACGGGGGACGGCATTGTAATTGCTTGCCATCGGGAGCTGATAGGCGCCGGCGGCCGGAATGGCGATCAGGTCGCCGACCTGCACTTCGGGCAGATCAATGTTGTCGATCAGGACATCGCCACTCTCGCAATACCGGCCTGCAATGCGAACTGCCTGCTCCGGTCCGGTGGCGTTGCGGTTGGCGATTTCGGCGGTGTATACGGCGTCGTACATCGCCGGGCGAAGGTTATCGGCCATGCCGCCATCGACCGCGACGTAGGTCCGCACGCCCTCGATCGGCTTGATTGACCCAACTGTGTAGAGTGCGACCGCTGCTGGTCCGATCAGCCAGCGACCAGGTTCAACAACAATCTCACCCGGGGGAACATCGTGCTTTTGCCACGATTCCAGATACGCACTGGTGATCACCTGCGCCCAAAGTCGCGGATCGGTATCGATGCCGTCCGGAGTGTAGGCAATACCAGCCCCGCCTCCCGGCGAGAAGATCGAGATCTCGACCCCGTGTTCGCGACGGAGCCAGCCGGCCAATTCCACCTGGCGGTCGATGGCCACCGGGATTGCGTCAAATTCGTCGAGTTGCGAGCCGAGATGCATGTGCAAACCTGTCAGCGTGAGATGCGGACTCGCCAGAACCTGCGTTATGGCCGATCGTGCACTCGCATCCCACAACGGGAATCCGAACTTCGAATCGACAACGCCGGTACTGATCTTGGCGTGAGTATGCACATCGACGCCCGGGTTCAGCCGCAGTGCGACAGGTACCATCGTACCGAGCGCGGGATTTTGTCCGTACACCTCGGCAGCGACCGATTCCAGCCGGGCGATTTCTTCCGCGTTATCAAGCGCGATCAGGCCGATGCCCTGCTCCAGCGCGTACCGCAGCTCGTCAGCCGGCTTGTTATTGCCATGAAAGACGATCGTTTTAGGATCGATCCCCGCCTTGAGCGCGCCCCACAACTCGCCGGCCGAGACGACATCGAGGCCTATCCCTTCTGCAGCATGGATGCGGAGGATCGTCGGCGACAGATACGCCTTGCCTCCGAACGCAATGCGGGAATCGGCATAGAGATCGGTAAACGCCGTTCGCATGCGTTGGGCGCGGTCGACCAATGTGACGCGATCAAAGATGTAAAGCGGTGTCCCATAGCGAGCGGCGAGCTCCGTGACCAGGCATCCGCCAATAGTCACGATGCCTTCGGGCGACCGTTGTGTCGTGTCTGGCCAAAGCATGGTGCGTTCCCCCGAAATGTACGTACGGAGTGTACCCGGCGCTCCGACAGTTGTCTTCGCACCGCGGCCGCGGGCGGATATCAGGGTCACGAACACATTTTGTACAACTTGCATCAAATACCGCAATGTCTCGCAAAAGTTATGGGAGACCTACGCATGGAACACACATATGGTTTAATGAACCATCGATATGCACGGCATATCTGCGTCGACCATATGCATCACGAGGTAGATGAACATGAGATTCGAGTACATCAAGGAATCAGAGGCTCCGGCCCAGCCGAAGCCAGTTAGTCGTCGGGCAAACGAAATTCTCGAAGTGATCAATGGCCTCAAGGAAGGTCAGGTCGCAAAGATCACACTCGAGGCGAATCAATCTGTGCGTGGGCTGAAAACATCATTCGGTCGCGTGGCCTCTGGCCGGGGAATTAAGGTTCGAAGTTGGTCCGTTCCGGGCGAGAATGTCGTCTACGTCAAGAAACTGAAGTAGTTCACCGACTTTCGGTAACGTACGCTCGCTTCTTTCTCGCGCTGATATCTGGGCAACATACCGCACAGATGTACTATCAGTGATAAACAGTTAACCCGGCCCTGCTCAGGGGCCGGGTTTTTGTTGCCCGCTTCCTCTGTTTGGCCCCAACCGTATACTTTTCACTTGGGGCCGACTCGCCCGCACGATCCTCCTTTTGCACCCTATCCTGAACAGAGAAATCATGGCCAGCACGCTTCTTACTGTCTCAGACCTCGCCAAGTCCTATGGCGCAGAGCAAATCTTTGCCGGCATCAGCTTTCAACTGATCGACAAGGAACATGTCGCCCTGGTCGGAATCAATGGCGCGGGCAAATCCACGGTCCTCAAGATCATCGCCGGCATCGAGGAACAGACCGCCGGCGAAGTTGCCCCGATCAGCGGTCTGCGCATTACCTACCTGCCGCAGGAAGCCAGGTTCGACAGCACACGCTCCATCCGTGAAGAAGCGCAGGATGCCTTCGCCGATGCCATCAAGGCGGGCGAACACATGCGTGAAATCGAACAACAACTCGGTACGGCCGATGCCGATCAGTTCGATCAGCTCATGGCCGAGTACGAGCGACTACAGGCGCACTTCGAGGTCGGTGGCGGCTACGACATGGAACACCGCACGGAGGAAATCCTCGTCGGCCTCGGTTTTGCGGAATCGATGTTCGACACCCCGGTCAACCAACTGAGCGGTGGTCAGAAGACGCGCGTTGCCCTTGCCAAGGCGCTCCTTGCCGATCCCGACCTGCTGCTGCTGGATGAACCGACCAACCATCTCGATCTGGTCATGCTGGAATGGCTCGAAGGATTTCTCCGCACGTGGGGGGGTGCCTGTCTGATCGTTTCGCACGATCGCTACTTCCTCGACCGCGTCACGACCCGGACCATGGACCTCTCGTTCGGCCGGCTCGAAGACTACGATGCCCCATACAGCAAGTACCTGATCCTCCGCGAAGAGCGCCGCTCACGCCGGATGAAGGACTACGAGGAACAGCAGGCCTTCATCCGCCATACCGAGGACTTCATCCGCAAGTACAAGGCTGGCCAGCGTGCGCGTGAAGCCAAGGGGCGCCAAACCCGCCTCGACCGAATCGAGCGGATCGAACGGCCGCAGGATCACGCCGAACTCGCGATACGCATCCAATCGACCATCCGCAGCGGCACCAATGTGCTGACCTCGCGCCCCCTGACCATCGGCTACAAGTCCGAGGGTCAGGAGACCGTGCTCTGCAAGACAAAGGACCTGCTGATCGAGCGCGGCGACAAGGTCGGCCTGGTCGGACCGAACGGCTCCGGCAAGACAACCTTGCTCAAGACGCTGGTGCGCGAAATCCCTTCGTTGAAGGGCACCTTCGAAACCGGTGTCAATGTCAAGGTTGGGTACTACGCGCAGGGCCACGAACAGTTGCCGCTCAATGGCTCGCCGCTGTCGGTCATCCTCGGCGCGCAACCGATGGGCGAGGAATCGGCCCGCAACTATCTTGGTCGCTTCCTGTTCACCGACGATGATGTCTTCAAACCGGTCGGCGGACTTTCTGGCGGCGAGCGCTCCCGGCTTGCCCTGTCGGTGCTGCTCCTCCAGAATGCGAACTTCCTGATCCTGGACGAACCGACAAACCACCTCGATATCGCCGCTCGGGAAACGCTCGAGGAGTTGCTCGGCGCGTTCGATGGGACGGTGCTGTTCGTCTCGCACGACCGCTTCTTCACCGATCGGATCGCCACCAAGATCTGGGCGGTCGAGGAGGGACAGGTCAATCAGTACCTCGGCAACTACACCGACTACCAACGTGCCCTCGGTCGCCGTGGCGAACCGGTCAAGCCAACACCGGCGCCAGTCGAAAAGGTCGTCGAGGTCACGCCAGTCGCTGCAGCACCGGCCCGCAGATCAGGTGATGGCCGGACCCAGAAATCAATTACGCAGACCGAACGTGAGATTGCCAAACTCGAAGGCAAACTCAATGAGTTGAGTGATGCGTTGGCGATCGCGAGCATCGAGGTCGACACCGGGGCGCTGCAACGGCTGGGTGTCGAATACGAGAAGGTGCAGGCCGATCTCGACGCCGCCTACGAACGCTGGGAGGAGCTCTCCGCGCAACTGGAACCTGCGACAACGTGACTCGTCCGCGTGTGATAGGCGTCACTGGGGGCATCGCAACCGGCAAAACTGCGGTCCTTGCCCGACTCTCCGAACATGGGGCTGCGACCATTGATGGCGACCGCGTCTATCACGATCTGATCGCTCCGGGCGGGCCGCTTGTCCCGTCCCTGGTTGCCGCGTTCGGTGCCAGTGTCCGGGCGGCGGACGGCTCGATTGACCGCAAGGCGATGGGCAGCATCGTGTTCAGCGATCCGACGATGCTCGCGCGACTCGACACAATCACCCATCCTGCGATCGTGGCCGAGATTCGCGATCGTATCGCCAGGGCTGATGCCGAGGTCGTTGCGATCGATGCCGTCAAGCTGGTCGAGAGCGGTCTTGACGAGGATTGCGACGCGGTCTGGCTGGTGCAGGCCAATCGGGCCGTTCAGAAGCAGCGTCTCATGGATCGCAACGGCCTTGACGCCATCGCGGCCGACCGTCGACTCGATGCACAGCCGACCTTTGATTCGGCCCGCGCCCTGGCCAACGAAGTGATCGACAACAGCGGAACGCTCAGTGAGCTGCGAACTCAGGTCGACAACGCCTGGAATCGCTTTCTGCTCTCGGCCACTCCCGCCTGACCCATCTCGGTTATACTTCCGAAAGTGTAGTAATGCGCAATGGGGCGCATTTTCGGCGTATCTTCCTGCGAGGTGATTTCGTGAGTTCTGCTTCCGGTCCGGTCTCGATCGATGTCTATTTCGACTTTCTCTGCCCATGGGCTTTCCGCGGTTCCGAGTTCCTCCGCGATGTCCAGTCTCAGCTTGGCCGCGATAACCTCAAGATCAATTGGCGCTACTTCCCACTGGAGCAGGTGAACTCCGACAACGGTCCCGAGTGGAAACTCTGGGAGCAGGACGATGCCCACGAGAGCCGTGGACTTGGCATGTTCCGTGCCGCGCTCGCTGCCTGGAATCAGGATCAGGGCGAGAAGTTTGACAAGTTCCACCAGCTCATGTTCCAGACCCGACATGGCGAGTTCACTGTTGATGGTGAGCGGCCGGATGCCCTCAAGATCGCGGAACTGGCGGGTCTCGATCTCGACCAGTTCAAGACCGATCTGGCCGATCGCTCCCTGCTTCCGCGAATCGGAGAAGACTACGAATATGGCCGCGAGCACCTGGGTGTCTTTGGCGTGCCGACAATCGTCTTCGAGAATGACGAAGCCGCCTATGTCAAGATGCTTCCCAAACCGGAACCAGAGGACGTGCTTGCGGTGTGGGACGAACTCCAACAGACAATCGCCAATCGCCCGAACATCTTCGAGATCAAGCGGCCGACTCCTCCCAGCGCATAACCAGCCCCAGCCGTTCGGCACATCCTGGAGAAGCGGTCGGACCTCATCCGGCCGCTTTTCTGCTCATGGGATGGTATCGAGATGCTCGCAGGTGCCGTCGCCGGTATCCCCGCTGCCACCATCGCCAAAGCAGTAATCGTTGGCGCCTGCACCGCCACTCAGCGCATCGTCACCGTCGCCCCCGTGCAGTGAGTCATCTCCGGCCAACCCAAACAGCTGGTCGTTCTCCGTGTTGCCCGAGATGGCATCAGGTCCGGCCGAGCCCAGGATCAGATCGGTCCCGAGTCCACCAGCAGCGTCATTGACACTCCCATCCTGATCGGCGACCAATGTCGAAGTCGTCGTCCCGAGATAGATCTTGTCGTTGCCGAATTCGCCGAAAACATGATCCTGTCCCATGCCGCCCATCAGGGTGTCGTTTCCACCGGGACCAAACGAGTAGTCGTCGCCGTAAATCGTGTCGTCGCCATCCAGTCCGTTGACGACGTCGGCGCCATCCTGGCCGTTGATCACATCATTGCCGGGACCACCATTGATCACATCATCGCCATCGCCGCCGTTGATCGCGTCGTTTCCGTACAGTCCGAAGTTATCCTCGACCGTGCTGAGTTCACCATAGATCAGGTCGTTGCCAGACCCGCCGGTCATTGTGTCGTTGCCATCACTGCCAAGCAGAGCGTCGTCCCCGCTTTGTCCGTCGAGGAGATCATCGCCAGGGCCGCCGTTGATCTCGTCGTCGCCGGAGCCGCCAATGATCGAATCCGCTCCGGTTGACGGTGTCAGCGTGGTGTCGTCGCCAAAGAGGCCATCATCGTCATCGCCCCCGGAGAGATAGTCGACTCCGTCGTTGCCAGTCATGAGATCCGCACCGCTCTGCCCGTAGAGGCGGTCGTTCCCGTCATCGCCACTGACCATGTCGGCGCCCGATCCAGCGACCAGCTTGTCATCGCCGTCGCCGCCGTACTCCTGATCGTCACCAGCATTCGCCGAGAGCGAGTCGTTGTCCGGACCACCCTGCATCGCATCGTCGCCACCCTGCCCGTAGATGCGGTCGTGGCCGGCTCTGCCATCAGCGGTGTCGTCTCCCTCACCGAGTGTGATCTTGTCGTCGCCGGCCGATCCGAAAAGCGAATCCGGCCCATCACCTCCGGCCAGAGAGTCATTACCAGTATTCCCGACGATGAAATCGGATCCGCCCAATCCACGAACAACATCGTTTCC
>JAPXRQ010000093.1:0-10872 GCA_033813515.1 Thermomicrobiales bacterium | reverse complement strand
ACGATGCAGAGCCCGTTCCGACATTGTTCTTCGCGGTGACGATCCAGGTATGTGATCCGGAGGCCAGCGCGGGGGTGGTCCAGCTGGTGGTGGTGATCCAGGAGCTGAGGACCGAGCCGCCGTCAATCGAAACCTGGTACGAAGTCGCGCCGGTGGCTGGCGACCAGCTCAGGTTGACGGTCGAGGTGGTGACGGAGGCGTTGTGCGCGGGGCCCGTCTTGGCGACCTGGCGAGGAACGGTGGTCGAACCGGATGCGGCATTGGTGGAGGTGAGCGTCGTGCCCTTCCACTGGTTGCGGTTGGCCGCGCCGGTATTGGGCATGTCGGTGCCATCGAGCGCGTACGTGCCTGTGAACGGAATGGCCGTCCGGTTCCAGTTTCCTCCGTCAGTGGTTTGCCAGACGGTGACGTGGATGTGCGGGAAGCCCCCATTGCCGCCCTGACCAGGAGGGGCAATGGTGCCCATGTACTGACCCTGCGTGACGGTATCGCCGGCTTCGAGTCCGGGTGCGATGACGGTGTGGAAGTAGGCGACCGCGTATCCGTTGCCGAGATCGATCGACATCCCGCCGTACGCCTCGTCGATCCAGCGAATGGTGCCGTTGACCGGGGAGACGACGGTCGTGCCTTCGGTCGTGCCATCAACCCGGCGCAAGTCAACCGAGTACTTGTAGGCCCAGGTTGCGGAGCACCCCAAAGCGGGGTAATCGACACAGGAATAGTGGGAACCGCCCGCATTGGGATCGGTGTTGTAGCCCTGGGAAACGGTCATTTGCGTACCGGAGGGCACGGGCAACTTGATTGCGCGGGTTACGGCCGACGCGGACGGAACCGCCGGAGAAATGGATTGCACAAAGAACCCCAAAAGCAGGGCCAGGGCAAGCGCAAATCGGGCGAAGCGTCGATGTCGTCCAGCCAACGACCAATCGGCGGGTCGGTTCATGTAGTCGTCCTCCGCGCCGGCAGCACTCCCCGAAGGCAGGGCCGAGCGGCGCGCCACGCAGACCATCCTCGGTGCGTGACCTGGCGGAGCTCCCGATCAGAATGCGGGGACACGCATTCCGGGCCGTTCGAAGAACGGTTGAGTCTGAAACCAGCCACTGTTTCAGAGCAGAGCCCGCAAAAATGCAATGAGCAACCAAACGAATCCAAACGGTTCGTCGGTTGTGTTCAAGCAAACCCATGGTAGCACCATAGGTCGGCGGTTTGTCGAGCAAATGGACATCCCTGCCCAGATTTATCCAGAATGCCCGGGAAGCCTGTGACTCGGCTCGGAATGACCTCTGAATATGGGCAAGGTTCCTGTCCGTTCGCGGGACTGACCTGCCCCAAATCTATGGAAAACCGGGTCCTTCGACCATCGTCCGAACGTCACGAGCAGCGTACCTGCCGAAAGGCGGATAGTCCCGGGACCCTGGGATTAAGCGGTGGAGGAGGGCGCGTCGACCTGATCAATCCACTGTTGCAGGCCGCCATCAACGATCTCGATCGAGCCGGCGCCCGCCAGTTTCAGGGCGAGCCATGGGAGCGCGCAGTCGACTCCCGTTTCGGCAATGAGGTAGATCGGATCGGTCAGCGGAAAGGGGACGACGCTCTCGATCTCCGGAGTTCCCACGAGGAGTTGATCGCCATCCAGCAGGACGGTGCGGTCGATCTGCACCGCGTTCGGGATGACGGTCTTGGCATAGCGACCGTCGGCCAGTTCGTTGGCAGTGCGGCAGTCGATGAGATATCCAGTGCCGGCGGCGAGACGGTTGTTGACCTGCTCCGCCGCAAGATAGAAGCCGTTCTGCGGAGTAACGGTTGGTGACACGGCTGTGTTGATCTGGGGAGAGTCGGATGCGGATGGCTGATTGGCGCCGAGCCAACCGGCGAAGCCGCCATCGAGCACCGATGCGGGGACCGAGAGAAAGGTCAGAAACCAGCAGATGCGCGCCGCGTGCTGGCCGTCGGAACGGTCGTAGACAACGACTGGTCGCGAGCCATCGATACCCAGGCGTTGCAGGAAGCCAAGGCGGCGGGTCTGTGTGCCCTGATCGTCATCGGCCTTGAGGACGGTGCCGTACCAGCGACTGTTCAACTCCATGGTGTCCTGCCACCAGACGTGCCTGGCGCCGGGAATGTGTTGATCCCGGTAATCAGCGAGCACGGAGGCATCGAGCACGATCGGCGGCGTTTGGGATGCAAGCGAGGTGACAAGTTGGTCGATCGATGTGATGAGGGGTGAGCCGCCAAAATCGCGATTGGGTGGAACGGCGAGTGGCGAGGTGGAGGACGGTCTGGCGCGGATTGCGAATGCGGCTGCGACGGCGCCAACTCCGACAAGAATGCCGCGACGGGAGATGGTGGAATGGCGCATCCAGGTTTCCATACCGGTCATTTTAGGTGCGCCACCGCTCCGGCCTCCACACAGCAAAGGGGATGGCAGGTTTGTCCTGCCATCCCCTTGTGATTGGAACCGCCTTACTGGGCGATTTCGTAGGTGATGGAGACGGTGATCTGGACGCTCTGGGAACCGGCCTGAATCGGCACAGCGCTGTCTGCGGCCATTTCGCCAGCGTAGCCCTTGCCATAATCGATCGGCGAAACCGACTGGCTGTAGCCCTCGGTGATGTTGACGATAGCGCCAACTTCGACACCAGCGGCGGCGGCAAGCTGCTCGGCACGCTCGCGGGCGTCCTTGACGGCGGCCTCGCGGGCGGCGGCGGTCGCATCAGTCAGATCGGAGCGATAGAAGGTGATGCCGTAGATCTGATTGGCTCCGGCAGCAACGACCTGATCGAGGATCGAACCGAGATCATCGAGATTGCGGACGGTTACGGAGAGGGTGTTGTAGATGTCGTAGCCGAGAACATCGGTCGCGATGCCCTGATCGTCGTAATCCTGGCGGACCGAGACCGAGAAGTTGCTGGTCTGGATGTCCTTGGCGTCGATGCCGGCGCCGGTCAGGGTGTCGATGATCGCCTGGATCTGTTCGTTCGAATCAGTCTGGGCGGCGGCGAGTTCCTGATTGAACACCTGGACGCCGATCTGGATATTGGCGGTATCCGGCGTGACGATGACCTCGCCGACTCCGGTGACCGAAATGGTGCCGGTCGAGGTCGAGCCTGAGACCGGGGTGGCATCCTGGGCGCTGACCAGGGACGGGATCTGGGCGGTGACGATAGCGCCCAGCAAGGCGACCGGGAGAATGATTCTGCCGGCCAAACGACGGACGGGGGCGAGTTCCATGTGCGTACTCCTCAACTCGTAGCGGTGGCTCCACAGCCATCTCATAGGTTGTAACGCCGGGCGATCCGGAAAAGTTCCCGGCCGGGGCTGGAGGGGGGTTGAATGTTTAGGGTTGGAGGTTAGCGGGACCTGGTGGAGCGTTTGGAGTTCTTGAGATGCTCGGGTCGGGACGGCATTCGCTTGAGTTGATACGGCTCCAATGATCGGTCGGTGCAGACCGGCCGGAGCTAAAGGTCCGGCCTGCGTCAAAAAAGTCCGCTAAAGGGACTCGGAGGAAACCACGTGAGTCAGAGCTTCTTTCAGTGCCTTCAGTGCACTTGTCTGAGTAGCCTGGACCTTTAGTTCCAGGCGATCCGGCTGGCCCGGTCTCAACGGAGAGTCGGTGCGGACCGGCCGGAGCTAAAGGTCCGGCCTGCGTCAAAGAAAGTCCGCTGAAGGGACTGGATGGGGATCGCTCAAAGGAGATCTCGTTGCCAGTGCCTTTAGTGCACTTTTTCTGAGTAGCCTGGACCTTTAGCTCCAGGCGTCGGGACGGGCTATTGGGATGTCCAGGCGGCGTTGGCCAGAGAGCAGGCGGGGTGTGGAACCCCGGCACTACATTGGGGCGCGGGTGGTGAAGGGGGATGTGGAGCTGGCCGTATTAGGTATTCGTGCGATGGCGGGCGCGGATGGCGAAGAGCAGCATGGCAACGCAGATGGCGAGCAGGAGTCCGAGGACGGCGGCCACGAAGTTCCAGATGTCGAAGCCGCCATTCTCATCGGCAGTTGACTGCGGCGCGGGGGTTGCTGTTGCCGTAGGTTCCGGAGTCGCCGTGGACGGAAATGTTGCGGTTGCGGTTGCCGTTGCGGTGGGTGTGACAGTTGCGGTTGCTTCCGGGGAGGCGGCGGCCATGGAGACCATCGCGGTGTCGCCGGCGGCATCCGATGCGTTATCAGAGCTGCGTTCCTCCGTTGCCTCTTCGTAGGCCTCGCTGGCCATGGGTGCTTCGCCGTCAACATCAGGCGCATCGGTGGGAGCCGGAGCAGTATCAGCGGCCGCTCCGCCGGATGAATTGGACGACTCGGTTGCATCCTGTTCGAGGCTGGTTGGGGCGCTTTCGTCGGCCTGATCCCCCGGAACTTTCTGCATGGAAACAAAAGTGGCAGTCGGGGCGGGTTCAGTTGGAGCCAGCGCGACGGTGGTTGAGGTGACCGATGCAATTGGTGCAGCGGCCTGATCCGTAAACTGCTGCCCAGACTCGGGGCTCTTGCTGACGATGTCGTAGGCGATGACGCTGCCGAAGGCGAGGGCCAGGACAACGGTCATGGCGCGCAGGGCAGGCAAGGCGTTCAGGAGCCAGGCCGAGAATCCGCGGGCTGCCGCCTTCTGGCCGGCCATTTCCGGAGTTAACTGGAATGAGCGGGGAGTCCGAGCCTGGGGAAGGGATCGGAGCAGATCGCGGAGGGTGACCAGATCGTCGTACTCCTGCTGACAAGTCGGGCAGGACGCGAGGTGCGCCGTGGCGGCTAAGTCCCGTTCCCCATCGATAAGCAGATTGAGTTGGTCTTCGCTCAGGTGGCCGCCCGAAGCCGGGGAATCGGCATCGGCGGGGGAGCGGAAGGGGCCATTCATTGAGAGATCACCAAATATGCGCGGATCGGAGGTCATTCGCTTGCCTCCTCATCCTGTTTGAGAAAACGTTGGAATTGGTGCAGATGTTCCCGCGCGGCCGGATCGGCAATCAATGCTTCGCGCAGACGTGCCCGACCTCGATTGATGCGCGACTTGATCGTGCCGATGGCAGTGTCGGTAATGTTTGCGATTTCCTCGTACGGGTAGCCCTGGACGTCGGCGAGCACAACCGCGATCCGTTGATCTTCGGCCAGTTGACCAAGGGCGCGCTCCAGCAGTGCGCTCAATTCCTGGCGGGATGCGTGCTGCTCCGGATGCTCGGCAACTTCGGTCTGGCTGGACCAGTGCGGCTCGGTCTCGATCTCCTGGGCATCGAGCGAACCGGCCGGGCGGCGGCCGCTGGCCCGAAGCAGATCGAGGCAGCGGTTTGTCGCGATCTTGAGAAGCCACGGCCGGACCAGGCCACCCCGGAACGTGTTGATCGCGGTCCACGCCTTGAGGAAGGTGTCCTGGGTGGCATCTTCAGCGAGTGCGGTGTCGCGCAGGGTGCGGA
Organism: Thermomicrobiales bacterium; assembly: GCA_033813515.1. GTDB lineage: Bacteria > Chloroflexota > Chloroflexia > Thermomicrobiales > UBA6265 > DASQCG01. The sequence continues at coordinate 5,476 of JAPXRQ010000093.1, read as the reverse complement.
GGCAAACGTTGTACACGGTGCGTTCGTGACGGGTAACGAGGGTATTGAACGACGGGAGGTCGCCCTTCCTGGCATTCTCGATCAGCCGCTCATCGAGGCGATTCTCGGCATCAGGATCCTGATTGTGGAACGTCATGGCGAGAGCCGGTCATATGCGACGAACGACCAGTGACAGCGTGGCATGAGCCGGGGTCCATTGTACGTTGCGCGCTCAGTGTCCTGACTGTGCGTTCTGGTATGGAGCAAGGTCGAGTTTGGCCAGGACCGAAGGGTTGGCGGTGTGGATTGGTTCGCGGCCGTTGAGGACATCGATGACGGCGCCGAGGGTGACCGTGCGGATGGTGTCGGCGGATTGCTCGGAGTAGTAGGCGGCATGTGGGGTGTGCACGATGTTCTCGATGGTGAAGAGGCGGTCGTCCATCGGCAAAGGTTCATCCTCGAAGACATCGATCGCAGCTGCGGCTATCTGGCCGGAGGAAAGTGCGTTGTAGAGTGCGACGCCATCGATGATCGGACCACGCGCCGTATTGACCAGCAAGGCATCGGCGGACATAAGCGCGAGGGTGTCGGTATTGATCAGGTGGCGGGTTTCGGGTGTGAGTGGGCAATGCAGGGTAACGATGTCGCTCGTTTTGAGCAGTGTTTCGAGATCGACCAGTTCAACATCGAGGTCGGCGGCGATTGCCGGATCGAGGTAGGGATCACAGGCGATGATGCGAGCAACCGAACCGAGCATGCGCCGGGCGACGGTTTGGCCGATACGGCCCAGACCGATGATGCCGAGGGTGAGGGTGCGGAGGGCGCGGATACGCTGGCCATGGAGCAACTTGCCCATATCGAACATGTTGGTGTTCCAGGAACCAGCGCGGAGGGTACGGTCAAAACCAACGAGGTTGCGATTGAGCGCGTAGATCATGGCGATTGCGTGATCGGCGACCTCGTGCGTGCAGTATTGGGGGTAGTGGGTGACGAGGACATTGTGGCGGGTGCAGGCGTCGAGATCGATATTGTCCAGACCTACAGAGAGGCGGCCGATGACGGTGAGATCGGGGATAGCGGAGAGGACCTCGTCGGTGATGGCATCGCGGGCGCCGATGAGGATTGCCTGCGCTCCCTGGGCTGCGGCGACAAGTTCAGCCGAAGATGTGACGGAGACGGATTGGTAGCTGATTGGGAAGGGGGAGATTGCGGAGAAGTGGGTTTGCTCCCATTCCATATCGTAGCGATCGGAAGTTGAGACGATGCGAACGGGGGCGGACATGGGATCTCCCGGGAGACGGCGGATAGCAATGCAAGGAATGGTACCGGGAAGTTGAAGGTTGGATGTTGGAAAAGGGAGATTGGGGGAGGGCAGAGGCTGGAACATCTGCCGGTCAATATGGTTTGTTGGTTTGGGATTAAAAAGAATCAGCCCCGACAAGCTTTACCGGCGCGACTCCCCTGATACGACCTTCCCCCACAGCACGCCCCGCAACGGCCATGGCTTCCAGAAGTATCCCGAGACGAACTGGATTCGGAAGGCTACCCCGCAATAACCAACCGCCCGATTGTGAACGTCCTGGTGGGGGCGGCCAAAGTGGCTCGGCTCCTCGGGACTGTACGGACACTATATCCGTACATTGCCAGCAAGTCAAGGGCTCCGGCGGTACCAGTGTACGTATACGTTAGCACCCGCTACCAAATCGCGCTACGCCTGACTGATCCGCACCGTTGCATCTGGACGATCGCGCAAACCCGGGACCAGTTCGGTTCCGATCCCGGCGCCCGGCGGCGGCGTGATCCGTCCATCCACGATTTCCGGCAATTGCGTGACGAGCTCGCGATACCAGCCTGAATAGAACGCGCGCACCGATTCCTGGACGAGTGCGTTGGTGGCATTCATGGAAAGGTGGGTGGATGCGGCGTAGACAACCGGGCCGGTGCAGTCGTGGAACATGACCGGACGCTGGAACGATTCGGAGAGCGTGGCAATCTTGCGTGCCTCCGATATCCCGCCACACCAGCTGACGTCGACCATCGATATCCCGATCGCGCCCTTGCTTAAGCCTTCCCGGAAGGACCAACGCGTTGAGAGCGTCTCGCTGATAGCGATCGGCACCCGGGTTGAGGCGGCCAGTTCGGCGAGGGCGTCCATGTTGTTGGCACGCAGGGGATCCTCGTACCAAAGCGGCTGGAACTGCTCGAGTTCGCGGCAGAGGATCAGGGCCATCGGTAACGACCAGAGCGCGTGGAACTCGACCATGATGTCGATTTTGTTGCCGACGGCATCGCGAATCTTGCGAAACGGCTCAAGGCCGCGTTCGAGATCCGGCCCCGAAATGTACGCGCCATTGGTGGCCTCGGCGTACGGATCGAACGGCCAGATCTTCATGCCGGTGATGCCTTCATCCAGGAGCGACAAGGCGACCTCGTCCGCCCGGTGGAGAAAGCCATCCAGGTCTTCGTATGGACCAGTCTGCTCGGCCAGACCCCAGTTGTCGGAACGCTGCCCGGTGCTGGTGCGGATGTACTTGTAGCCGGCGCAGGTGTTGTAGACGTGAATGTCGTCGCGCGATTTGCCGCCGAGCAACTGGTAAATCGGCAGGCCGGTGTGTTTGCCGAAGATATCCCAGAGGGCGATATCGATGGCTGAGTTGCCGCGCATCTCGGCGCCTGAGTTCTGATACCCGACATATCCGGAGAGAGCCGTGCTGATACGGTCGATTTCCAGCGGATCGCGGCCGAGCAGGATGGGGGCTGCGGTTTCGTGGAGGTAGGCGGAGACCGCTTCTGGACCGAAGAAGGTTTCACCCAGGCCGGAGATGCCTGCATCGGTGTGGACCTGGACGAAGAGGATATTGGCGAACTCGGCGAGGCGGATGGTTTCGATTGCGGTGATCTTCATTTATTCGTCCCGATCAAGCTGCTGCAGCAACATGCCGACTTCCTCAATGGACTCCAGAGTGAACGGATCCGGCCAGAGCATGATCTCGTCCAGGCCTTCTTCCTTATATCGATGGATGTTCTCGATGATCTGCTGGTGACTTTGTGGGCCAGGTTGTCGTTCATCGACCCGGGGCAGCGGAAAGCGACCCTTCGCCGTAGGCAGGTCAATGTACACACAGGCGGAGCGGCGGAGTGTGGCTGGATCGCGTCCAACCTCCGCGCAGGCTGCATCCACGGCCGCGCGAAGGGCCGGGACAACGTCGGGTGAGCCGATCCAGTCGGTGTTCCAGCCGTCAGCCAGTTGGGCGGTGATCCGGAGGAGGCGGGGCCCGTTGGTGCCGCCAATGATGGGGATTGAAGTCGGACGCGGTCCGACCGGAGCGACCTCTCCGTCGATCAAGTGAAAGTATTCGCCGCTGAAGTTGCTTTTGCCGGTTCGGAGCAGTTCATGGAGGACCGTCATGCCTTCTTCGAATCGGCTGGCGCGATGATCGAATGGAAAGCCATGGGATGTGAATTCCGGTTCATGCCATCCGGCGCCGACGGCCAGAACAAGACGACCGTTGCTCATCTCATCGACGGTATGAGCAAGTTTGGCGAGGTGGGCGGGATTGCGGAACCCCATGCAACTGACGAGCGGTCCGATCTCCACCCGTTGGGTGGCCATGGCCAATCCGGATAGGACGGACCAGCATTCCCAGCGGCTCTGCGTCTCGGTCTCGTTGGGGAAGCGGAAGAGCATGTGGTCGGCGACCCAGACCGAATCGAAACCGACATCCTCGGCCAGGCGAGCGCAGGCGAGAAGTTGGTCCCAGCGTTCTATGCCCTGGGCCATGTAGCCGGTGCCGTTGGGGATGTTCAGTCCGATCTTGAACGGTCGTTGTGCGGCCACGGGTGTCCATTCCAGCAAAATGCGCTGCGCCATCAGGTTATGGCGACTGCCGGGTAGAATACCCAACTGACCAGCACCTTGAGCCTGGTCTTGTTTGACTGTGCCTTCCCGGGGACGAGCCGATCGTGGACTTCGTGATTGCTGGCATTGTGCTGGGATCCCTGGCCGTCGTTGCCGGTGAGCTCTTCCGGATCGTCGGTCCGAAGCGTCCGCCTGCCGAACGGAGAAGCCTGCGACGTGGCGCCGATCCGGCCAATACGCCGCGAGCCTGGGCCGGGGCGTGTCAGGCCATCGGATTGTTGGCGGCGACGGCCGGTGCTCTTCTTCTCCTGGTCACGCTCCTCCTGATGTTGCTCGGCGCGTCGGACACAGTGGGGTGGCTGGCCGTCGGCCTGATTGGTGGGGTTGGAACTGTCGTCGTCCTGGCCGGAACCTGGTCGATCATCAATCACTATCGAACAGGCGGGTTTGATCCGATCCTGGTTGCTGAACGTCCAGCACCGCCTGTTGAATCGGTGAATCACGATGGCCTGTTTGACGATGACCTCGACGTGGTTCCGGCCGGTCTCTCCCAATCAGCCTGGGTCGAAGTGAACGGTGAGCACATCGATCCGGCCGAGGTGGCTGCGCAATCCCCGCCGCCCGCCGCGACGGTCGTTCGTGCAGATCCAGAACCGGAAGCGGTCCGCGTTTCAGAACCGGTCGCTCCCCCCATGCCAGAAGTGGTCGCTCCAATTGAATCGTTGCCAGAACCTGAGGCATTGGCGGAACCGATGGCAGAACCGGAGGAGGTCCCGGTCGCGGTTGTTCCGCCTGACCCCGCGCCGCGCCAACCAGTGGCGGCCAGACCGGAGGCACCCTACGAGCAGTGGCCGAGCGCTCCGCCGACTGGTGGTTCGGCTGCACCTCGGTCGAAATCCGAACCGGCGGAAACGGACGTGCCGGTCATTCGGGAGCGTCCCCGTCCGGCAACGCAGGCCCCTCCACCAGAGTTCGCCCGACCGAACTTCGAATTTCCGTTGATCGATCTCGATGAGGAACTGCCGGCCTGGAATGCCTCACCGCAACAGATGCCATCGCCGGTCTCGCCACCGCCATCCACTGGTGCGCGGCCGATCGAGCGACCGGTGGCGCAAACCGTTGGCGATGGTGACGAGCTCGAAGTGCCGGATCCTCCGCAGAGTGGATTCAAGTCATCACTCTTCGCGGATATCGGCACTGAGGCGACCCAGAACCAGGCCGGGCGACATTTCTCTTCCAGCCTGCTCAACGAACTGACAGCCGATATGGGGGCTCCCAAGGCGATGGATGACATCGTGCTGGATGAGTTCTCGTTGCCGGCGGAGCCGCGGTCCGACAAGCGCGATCCCTCATCGCAGTCCTGATGGACGACCGCATTCTTGCCATTGATATCGGCGCTGGCACGCAGGACATTCTGATTCACGACCAGGCGCGCACGCCCGAAAACCAGTTTCGCCTCGTCATGCCGTCCCAGACGCAGGTTGTAGCGGGACGGATTCGAGAGGTGACGGCCGCGGGCAAGCCATTGCATCTTGATGGCGTGGTGATGGGCGGTGGGGCATCGACCACGGCAATCGCCGAGCACGTGGCGGCTGGCCTGGCCGTGACCGCAACGGCCGGTGCTGCGCGGACCGTACA
>JAPXRQ010000092.1:0-11079 GCA_033813515.1 Thermomicrobiales bacterium | reverse complement strand
CGGCCCAGATCCACGGCAATCAGCGCCTGGAAGTGCTCTGGACCATCATCCCGGCCATCGTCCTCGTCGCGATCTTCATCCCGACCGTGCGCACGATGTTCCAGATCCACGATCGGACGGAAGACGCCGAATACACGATTCAGGTCTACGGCAAGCAGTGGTGGTGGGAGATCCATTACACCGAGCCGGATACCGTGGCTGATGTCATCACAGCCAACGAGCTCTACATTCCGGTCAACACGCGGGTCAAGATCGAACTGCTGACGTCCAACGTCATCCACTCGTTCTACGTTCCGCAGCTGGCCGGCAAGATGGACCTCATTCCCGGGCACACCAACGTCATGTCCATCGAGGCGAATGAGCCCGGCATGTACTACGGCGAATGTGCCGAGTTCTGCGGCGACTCCCATGCCTTCATGCGTTTCAAGGTGATGGCTGTCTCGCAAGATCAATTCGACAAGTTCATTGATGGCTGGCGCCAGGGGGCCGATTCGGCCGCATCCGCGCTGACCGACAGCGGTGATGTCGACTCCGTACCCAGCAGCCTCTCACTCTGTCTCGGCTGTCACCGCATTGGTGGTGTGCCAAACCTGCCTAGCGGTGATCCGATGGGCGAGGTTGCAGATGGTCTCGAAGGTGGCGAATCTCAAGCCAACATGATCCTCGGACCGAACCTGAGCATGTTTGCCTGCCGCACAACAATCGCCGCTGGAATCCTGCCCAACAATTCCGAAAGCCTCTACAAGTGGCTCCACAATCCGGGCGGAGTCAAGCAGGGCAACTTCATGGCCCAGATGATCAAGGAAGGCACCGTCAAGGACGAGGACATCCAGAAAATCATCTCCTACCTCGAAACACTTCAACCAGAGACGGGCTGCCCAGAGATCACCGGGGTGAACGCTGATCAGGTTCATCGACTCGCTGATGAAGCGCCGGCACCTGGCGCCGGTGGGACAGGGACCGATACTGGCACACCCGAGGCATCCCCGGTAGCGTCACCAACCGATCAGAGTTTCATCTACACGCCAGGGGCAAAATCATGAGCACGTTTGCTACGGGCTCGGGCTTCAGTTCACGGGAGGACCGCTAGTGGCTAGCATTGCGCAACCGGCATCTGCTTATGCCGTCTCTGGTGTCAAGCCAGCGAGTGGCGTGTGGAGCTGGATCACCACCATTGACCACAAGCGCATCGGCATCCTCTACGGGGTCAGTGCCCTGCTCTTCTTCCTGCTCGGCGGTCTCGAAGCGCTGATCATCCGGCTCCAGCTCTCGGCGCCGAACAACGATGTCGTCAGCGCAGCCACGTACAACGAACTCTTCACCATGCACGGCACGACCATGATCTTCCTAGGAGTCATGCCGCTTAGTTCAGCATTCTTCAACTACCTTGTGCCGTTGCAAATCGGCGCACGGGACGTTGCCTTCCCGCGGCTGAATGCGTTCAGTTTCTGGACGTTCCTGGCCGGCGGCATCATCCTCAACATGAGCTGGTTCTTCAACGAGGCGCCGAATCAAGGCTGGTACGGCTATGCGCCGATCACCGAAAAGGCCTGGAACCCTGGCCGGCACGTTGATTTCTGGATTCTCGGTCTGCAGTTGCTCGGTGCGGCGTCGGTCGCAGCCGGTATCAACTTCATCGTCACCATCCTGAACATGCGCGCACCCGGCATGAAGATGATGCGGATGCCGATCTTCACCTGGTCGACACTGATCGTGCAGATCCTCATCGTCATGTCCTTCCCGGCCATCACGATCGCGTTGGTTCTGCTCTCGATGGACCGCTTCGCCGGCACCGGCTTCTATGCCATCGCCGCCGGTGGCGACCCGCTCCTGTGGCAACACCTCTTCTGGGTGTTCGGGCATCCCGAGGTGTACATCCTCATTCTGCCTGCCTTCGGAATCGCCTCCGAGATCATACCCACCTTCTCCAGAAAGCCCTTGTTTGGGTATTCGGTCATGGTCTACGCCATCGGTGCGATCGCCTTCCTGGGTTTTGGCGTCTGGGTCCACCACATGTTCACCACCGGCCTTGGTCCAACCGCCAATGCCGTCTTCGCCGGATCAACGATGTTGATCGCGATTCCGACCGGTGTGAAGATCTTCAACTGGATTGGAACAATGGTGAAGGGGTCAATTACCTTCACCACACCGATGCTCTTTGCAGTCGGCCTGGTGTCGCAGTTCACTATCGGTGGCCTCTCCGGCGTCATGCATGCATCGCCGCCAGTTGACACCCATCATAACGACACCTATTTCGTCATCGCGCACTTCCACTACGTGCTCTTCGGCGGGTCGATCTTCGGCCTGCTGGCGGCGGCCTACTACTGGTTCCCGAAGATGAGCGGCCGGATGATGGACGAGAAGTTGGGCAAGATCAACTTCTGGACAACTTTCATCGGCTTCAACCTGACCTTCTTCCCGATGCACTTCCTCGGACTGGCCGGTATGCCGCGTCGCTACTACAGCTACGGTGAGGACAGCGGCTGGGGCTTCTGGAATGCCTTCGTCTCTCTCGGCGCCCTCTTCCTGGGTTGCTCCATCCTCCTCTTCGTCTACAACCTGGCCAAGTCGATCAAGCATGGCGAGATCGCTGGCCCCAATCCGTGGGATGCTCCGACTCTCGAGTGGGCAATCCCCTCACCGCCGCCGGTCTACAACTTCGCGCAACTGCCGCAGATTGGGCATCGCGATCCGGTCTGGTGGGACAAATACGACCAGCACAATGGCGAGAGCCACGGTGGTGATCATCAGGACATCAGCCACATCAACGATGTGACCGGGCACATTCACATGCCGAACCCGTCGTTCTATCCGCTGATTGTTTCGCTCGGTCTGTTCATCGCAGCCTGTGGCCTGCTGTTCCACGACCCGCGGATCACCATCGGTCTGCTCCATCTGCCGATTCTCTGCGCAATCGGTCTGGTGACCGTTGTGGCGGGTATCTACGGTTGGGCATTTGAGCCAGCATCCGACCCTGAACCGGTTCATTCCGATCTCGGGAACGACCATCACGCAGAGGGAGCGCACTAGTCATGTCGGCGACGGCTGTTGAACTTCAGACCGCGCATGGCTCCGGTGCGGCCGGCCATGGACACTCCGAGCACGGTGGCCATCACACCAGTATGGGCATCGACAACCGCAAGTTGGGGATGTGGATCTTCCTCGCCTCCGACTGCATGTTCTTCGGATCGCTGATCGCGACCTACCTGATCTACCGTGGCCGCGCCGAAGAAATGTTCCTCGCGGGACAGGGCAGTGGTCCGCTTCCGCACGAAATCCTGGACATCCCCTACACGTCGATCTCGGCCTTCGTGCTCCTCATGAGTTCGATGTCGATGGTGCTGGCGCTCTCGGCCGTGCAGCGGGGCGATCCCCGGAACACCCGCATCTGGCTGCTGACAACCGCCCTGCTGGGCACGATCTTCCTTGGCGGTCAGTACTTCGAGTTCACCGAGTTCAAGCACGAAGGACTCGGGCTGACGACCAACATGTTCGGCAGCACCTTCTTCACACTGACTGGCTTCCACGGCTTCCACGTGACTCTCGGCGTAATCATGCTGCTGTCGCTGGTTGTGCTCTCGTTCCGCGGCGGGGTGACCCAGCGGGATGCCATGAATGTCGAGATCATCGGCCTGTACTGGCACTTCGTCGATATCGTCTGGATCGTGATCTTCACACTCGTGTACCTGATCCCGTACAAGAATGTCCCGACCGAAGGCGCCGAACACGCCCTGAACTTCATCCGATCGCTGGGATTGGGTTAGGAGAGAGCCGACATGTCTGCCGTTGCCGCCGATCTCCATCACGAGGCTGAACACAGCCACCCCGGAGACCGCACATACATCAAGGTCGCGGTGCTGCTGTCGTTTGTGACGCTGGCCGAAGTCGCGATCTACTACATCAGCGGGTTGCGCAGCATCCTGGTGCCGGCCCTGATCATCATGTCGGTTTTCAAGTTCTGCGTCGTCGTGCTGTACTTCATGCACCTCAAGTTCGATGATCGTCGCCTGCTCTTTGTCTTCAGTGCAGCCATGTTGGTGACAATCCTCGTCGTCGGCGCGCTGGATGTACTCGAGCGGACGCATGCGATCGATTATGGCGTGAACTTCCTGACAGCTCGCGAATCAGAGCACTAGATCTCTCTTCACGCGGCCAGGCCCTGTTGCCTGGCCGCGTTGGTATTTCATCCGGAGGACGCGGATGCCATTCTGGATCCAAATTCCCCTCCTCCACGCCGGACGTCCCGAACCTTCGGGATGGTTGCATAGCGATTGGGTTCCCGAACCGGGCGTATTCATCGGCGGATTCGCGCTGGTAGCGACGTACATCCTCTTCACCGGATCGCTCAATCGCAATTCGGCCGGTGAGCAAATCAACCCGGTCAGCCGCGGTCAGCGGGCGTACTTCATTTCCGGCGCCTTGACCGTCCTGATCGCCTTGAATCCTCCGATCGACGATTGGTCCGGGCACTTCCTGCTCCTGGCCCATATGATCCAGCACCTGCTCCTGATCATGGTGGCGATGCCGCTCCTGATTGTGGGAATCCCGCCGTGGCTCATGAGCCGGATCATCAATCTCGGTCCGTTGCGCAAGATCGGGTACTACCTGACCCGGGCGATTCCCTCGTTTCTGATATCCAATCTGATCATTGTGATCTGGCACATGCCGTTTGCATACGATGCGGCGCTGCGCCATCAGGCGGTCCACGTCCTTGAGCACGTCTCGTTCCTGGTCGCCGCCTTCTTCCTGTGGTGGCCGGTGTTGGGACGCAATGAGGAATGGCCTTCGCTGGCGCCGCTTCCGGCATGCCTCTATCTCTTCCTGCAGGGCATTCCCGGCAGTATCGTCGGAGCGTTCATCACATTTGCATCCCCTGGCCTGTATGCGGTCTATCCGGATGCCCAGCGGATCTGGGGGATCAGTCTGGCCGATGATCAGCAGTTGGCTGGGCTCCTGATGTGGGTTGTGAACGGACTCATCTATCTCGGCTGGATTACGATCATCTTCCTGCGGTGGGCATCGGACGAAGAAAAGAAGGATCGTGCCCCCGCCAGTTCGACTCCGTCACCGGTTCGATCCTGACCGAGAACCTTTGCCATGTCGCTTCGCACCTCGGAAACCGCACCACCGCCAGTTGAGACGATCGTCATTCCGATCAAGGCGTCTCCGCCTCCGCCGGAGGATGACCACGGTGCGTTGTGGCCGTTCCTGTGGATTTTGTTCTGGTTCAAGGCGATTACGATCTCGGCCACCTACTACTTCGCCACGCGGTCATCGGCCGACATCTCGATCTTGATCGCGACGCATTGGTTCTGGCTCTGGTTGCCGATCGCGGCCATGGCCGGTCCAGTCGTTTTCAGGTGGCGATTGATGAAGGTGCGGCGCAGGCGGGCCACCCTGCATGCCGCGGAGTGGATGGTCGATTCCGAATGAGCAACAGCAAGCCAAAGCCGCCGGTTGCGTCCGGACACAAAAACGGGGAAAATGGCAGTCACGCCAGGTTGGCAGGTGGGGAGGTCATGCGCGGATGACAGCGCAACAGAAGTTCTATCGCGGTTTCATCCTGCCGGGCATTTTCCCGATCGGGATCATCATTCTCACGATTGCTCTCATCATTCTGGTCGGCGAGACCTTGCTCTCGCTGGTGTCTGATGCGACCAAGGAACTCGAGCGACCTGAGCTCTGGTTTGCAACCATCGCTGCGCTGGCCATTCTGGGCATTGCGGCATTCCTGTCGACTCGGCCCAAGGGATCGCTCGGCCGGTTTGACGAGGAAATGGTCATCGGCAGCCGACCGCTCCTGGCCGATCCGCTTCCGCCGGTCGATGTGCTGGCCCGCCGCGGTCCACTGGGAACGATCGACGACATCGCGCCGGGCTATGCTCTCTATGCTCGCAACGGACAATTGGGCATCGCGCGCGAAATGCTTCGGGATGTCCCCTCCGAGGTTGGCTACCTGCGCAAGGGCTTCGTGTATGCGCAGGGTGTGCACGGCGCCAACGACCAAATGTGGATTCCGCTGGAGGCCGTCTCGGCGGTGTACACGGAGACGAACAGCGCATTCCTGGCGATTGCCGGAGACGAAGTGGAAGCCTATGGATGGCAGAACCCACCAGCCAGCTTCAACCTCCGCCGCCACACCGAGACGTACAAGCTTTACTAGATTGCAACGCAGCGAAACGGCCGGTCCGACACTCGGACCGGCCGTTACTTGTTTCGCGCCACTCGGCGGCGGCCCGGAATTGTTCAAACCGAACGGTTTTCTCCACCATCTGGAGGGGTTGACCGCGTCAACCCGCTGCTTCCTGATCGCATGCATGCCGGTGTACCTGATGTGCGCGACCGGGATTGAGGGTGGGCGGAACCGGAGAGGGTAGGGTTCCGCCCGGAGTGGGTCAGACGAGGGCGCGGCGAGCGATGAAGAGGCCGGCGCCAGCGATGCCGATGATCGATGTCAGCCAGATCCACGGCCACGATGGTGTGCTGTCTGGCCCGGATCCAGTCGCCGGCAGGGTATCGACGCCCTGAACATTGCAGTCGTAGACATACACATTGGTGTTGCCGCCGTTTTCGACAATCACATTGCCATTGGCATCGACGCGATCGGCCTGCGCCTTGCACCAGTCGCCATTGACCTGATCCAAACGATAGGTCCCGTCAGCCAGACCACTAAAGAGCGCCTTGCTGTTGGTGTCCGTCTTGATTGTCTGGGTCGTGCCGCCGCTCTTGAAAGACGTCAGCGTGAACGAGACGCCTGCGCCATATGCACTGCACTCGGTCGTGAAGTTCTCGATTTCGCTCGCCGGCTTGACACAGGCGCGCAGGACGACGGTCACCGATCCTGAACCCTGCCCTGGCGTCGTGGTCGGATTGCCCTTCGGGATGTTGTACCAATCGCAGACGATGTTGGCGTTCTCTGGAAGATTGAACTTCACCCGCAGTCCGGTCGAATCGTCGTACGTCGTGGAGAATGCGTTCCCGTTCTGGGTGCACACGACGACGTAGATCTCTACCGGATAATCCGCGCCGTCCTCGGTCAGAACATAGTCTCCCTTGGGCAAATCCTGGAAGAGCAGCAGACCATCATCGGCGGTCGTGCCGTTCTGAATCAGACCGCGGGGGCCGTCCAGCTCGAAATCGATTCCGCCGAGCGGCGAGTTGTGGCACGTCTGGTAGTAGTTGCCGCTGGTGCCCGGAGGACATTCGAATTTGTGGAGTTCAATCGAACCGGCGCCGCTCAACTGATTGGTCGGCACCTGGTACCAGAGGCATTGAACCTGCTGCCCATCGCTGATCGGATCGAGATCGATCGAACCATCCCCAGAGACGCCGTACTCGATGTAGTCGCCGCCGTCGGTTGCGCAGTACGCGATTTGCCGATCCAGCGCATCACCTGGCAAATCGGAGCGGAGGACATAGTCGTCGCCGGGCGCCAGATCGGTCCAGCGCACCTTGCCGTCGCTGTTGGTCGTTTTGTCGACCGCGAAGCCACTGCCGTTCGAGAGATTGAAGGTCACATCGGTCGTGATATCGACGCAGGTGCCAGTGACATCAGCAAATGTCGTGCCAGCGAATCCGGCCGGGCAGGTGAAATCGGTCAGACGGAGGACCGCGGTTTCGACCTGCTGATCGGGGATGACGTACCAGTCGCAGATGATCGCCTGCCCTTCGGCCACGTCGAGCGAATAGGTCTGGGAGCCGGTTTCTGTGGTGGGGAGGCGATCTCCGCCGCCAGGGGCTTCGGCGCAGTACACGAAGAGCGAGACGAAATCGCCGGGGATCTCTTCACTCATCAGATAGGTATCGGCCGGAAGATCGGCGACGACAGCGATGCCGAATCCCGGTGTTGTCGGCACAGATGACGTGGCCGTGTCGGTATGACCGCTGTTCTGACCTTCCACCGTGAAGGTAACGCCTTCGGTCCCGTTGCCGGCGCAGTCGTTGTAGAAATCGCTGCCGTCGTATCCACTTGGGCAGGTAGCAACATGAAACTCGATGCTTGCCGTATCGGCGGCTGCATCGGTTCCGTTGTCGCTGTTGTCGTCATTGCCTTCGGCGCCGGAATTATCTCCGTTCGTGTCGGAATCATCCGGCTGGGTGACCTGACTGTTGAACGCGAAGAAGTCGCAGGCGATGCGTTGCCGGTTGCCCAACGTCAAATCAACCCCGGCATCGTCATTGACCGCTTCCTGGTCGACCGAGGATGGATCGGTGGATTCGAGCGGCGTGCCGTCGTAGGTGGAGCAGAAGACGAGAAGCGCATTTGCGTCGCCGTCTGCCGAGGCAAGTTCGTAATCACCAGGCAACAGACCAACGAGCGGCGCCCGACCTGGAATGCCGTATGCCCCGGTTGTCATCGAGAACTGCTGTTGGTCGCCGTCCTGCTGGGTGATCGTGAATGTCAGGTCGTCCGTCGTCTCGGTACAGCCCTGCTGGTAGGTCGCATAGTCGGTCGAGGTGCTCTCAAATCCATCTGGGCAGACATAGGCATACGCGGAGATTGATCCGAGGTTGCAATCTGCAAGGAAGCTGGTCTGGAATGTCAGATCGATGACATCCCCGTCCTCGATCGTGCCCAATTGCTGATCGGCGGGCTGCTCGGCGCAGGCGGGCGGAGTTTCCATCGATACGGAATAGGTCTGATCCGCGTCCCCGAGCTCGAAATCGATGGTCGCGATACCCGTGACTGGTTCCGATTCGCGGGTGGCGAGGACATTGCCGTCAGCATCGAGCACCTGGAACCGGGCGAAGGGAAGCGGAGTCGAACCATCGTCGGCCAGACTGGTGATGACGACCTGAGCCGTTCCAGCAGCTTGAGCCTGCTGTTGCCAGCCGCCCAGCGAACCAAACATGAGTACAAGCAAAGCGACGATCCGCACGATTCCAGCGGATTGCACATGCGTCAAGCGTGAACGCGTCATCAGATTCCTTCCCCGGCAAACCCTGTCTGCCCGCCGTTTGATTCATCCTATCGGGCGGGGTATCCGGCTTCGGTGGCATGGATTACGCCTGCGGGACCGAAGCGGACGGTTACATCCTTATGAACGCATGCCTGGCACGACGGTTTCGGTGCCGCGCCTGCAGTGGTATTTGGCGGAGTGATTGGTAGAATTCCGCGGTTGCAGGCACATGTGTCATCCTGCGCTCCGGAATGGTTGCGGACGCGGAAATCTGGATGCAGTGTGAGGTTGCCCTGCCAGGAGCACATTCATGCCAAACCCTGATCGGGAGAACCACGATCAGGAGACCGATTCGGCCTCCGAGGCAGAGCGAATCCCTTCGGGGGATGCTCCACCGCAAAAACGCAAGCCCCGCATTCGGGACGACCGCCAGGTCCGCTCGATCGAGCAGACCGATCCCGTCGATCCGTTGCAAATGAACTCGGACGATGTTCCCAAGCGCATCAAACCGCGCAAGGCCGGATCCAGACCACTGGTCGATCTCTCGGGCAAGCAGCAGGTTCAGGGCAAGCTCAGTGGCGATCGCTATGTCCGAGTCGTCCGCCAACAGGGCGACGATTTTGAACGGGCTGGTCCCGGACACCTGGTCGCGACCGAAGAGTCGATGCAGGTGCGCGGTCCGATCAAGAGCAAGTTGATCCAGATCAAGCGCGTGCTGATCGGACAACCCCTCACGACCGCATCCGCTGCCCATGAACGACTGACCAAGACCAAGGCACTCGCCGTCCTCTCCTCAGACGCGCTTTCTTCGGTTGCCTATGCCACGGAAGAAATCCTCCGCGTGTTGCTGGTGGCTGGCGGACTGGCCGTGCTCAATGTCAGTCTGCCGATTGCCGCTGCCATCATCGTCCTGATGATTGTGGTCGGGGTGTCGTACCGGCAGACGATCAAGGCGTATCCCCACGGCGGCGGCAGTTACATCGTCGCCAAGGACAATTTGGGCGATATGCCGGCGTTGACGGCAGGGGCATCGCTCCTGACGGCCTACACACTGACAGTTGCCGTTTCGATTGCGGCAGCGGTTGCCGCGTTGATCTCGGCCTTTCCGGCGCTCGATGATCATCAGGTGTTACTTGGCGTCGGTCTGATCGCCCTGGTGACCTTGCTGAACCTGCGCGGCATTCGGGAGTCCGGCTCGATCTTCGCCGTTCCGACCTACCTCTTCCTGTTTGGCATTGGCACGATGATCATCGTCGGGTTCGTCCGCAATGCGATGGAGGGGTTCGAGGTCCAGCACACGCAACTCCAAAACAACGATCTGGCCGGAGCCGGTGCGCTGACCGCGTTCGTGGTCCTCCGGGCGTTCAGCTCCGGTTGCGCGGCGATGACCGGTGTCGAGGCGATTTCCGACGGTGTGCCTGCGTTCCAACCACCAGAGTGGAAGAATGCCCGCGCCACGCTGACCGTGATGATCTCCATTCTGGCGGTGACCTTTGCTGGCATCACCTTTCTCGCCCATCAGTTCGGCGCCGTGCCGATGGAGGCCGGACAGGAAGGATACGAGACCGTCGTCTCACAGATCGCCCGGCATACGTTCGGCGGCGCAAATCTGGCCTACTACTTCATCCAGTTTGCGACGATGGCGATCCTGGTTCTCGGCGCGAATACGGCCTACTCAGACTTTCCCAGGCTGTCGTACTTCCTGGCGCGCGACCGGTTTATGCCGCGGCAATTCACGTTTCGGGGCGATCGTCTTGCTTTCACCACCGGCATCGTCACGCTCGGCGTGCTGGCGGCCGGCGTGCTGGTCGCCTATGGCGGAACGGTTGAGCATCTGATTCCGCTGTACGCCGTTGGAGTCTTCGCGTCGTTCACGATCAGTCAGTTCGCAATGTTCACGCGCTGGCAACGATTGCGTGAGCCTGGCTGGAAGACGGGGCGGATTGTCAATCTGGTCGGCGCAAGTGTTACCGGTCTGGTGACCTTAATCGTGCTGGTCTCCAAGTTCAAGGCGGGCGCCTGGCAGACACCGGTCGTCATCGCCCTGCTCATTCTGATGATGCGCGCGATCTACAAGCACTACATGAACGCCTCACGCGAACTGGCTACAAGCACGCCGCTCGAACCGGATCTGATCTATCATACGGTTGTTGTCCCGGTCTCCTCCGTCAATCGCGTC
>JAPXRQ010000091.1:0-11106 GCA_033813515.1 Thermomicrobiales bacterium | reverse complement strand
CGATCCGCACGAGATCAACCTGACCCAACGGCTGCCGCCTGAGCAGCGCCCGTATCCTGGCCAGCAATTCGTTGACGCCGAATGGTTTCGTGAGAAAGTCGTCCGCTCCCAAATCCAGCGCCCGCACCTTCTCCTGCTCCTGCCCATGGGCCGAGAGCACAATGATCGGCACCTGACTGAACCCACGTGTCTCCTCGATCACCGAAAGACCATCGCGATCTGGCATGGCAAGATCCAGCACTACGAGATCGGGAGCACGCTGGCTGATGATCGCCAGTCCGTCATCACCCCCGGCCGCGACTTCAACCTGGTACCCGTGCCCACCGAGCGCCAACTGCAGCGCCCGCCGAATCTGTACTTCATCGTCGACGATCAGAATGCGTTCACCCGCCATAGGGTTCACTCTCCTCGGGCGCGATCGGTAGCGCGATCTTGAAGACCGTGCCACCGTCCGCCTTGTCGTCGATCCAGATGCGTCCCCCATGCGCCTCAACCAGCCCCTTGCTGATCGCGAGCCCGATCCCCGAACCCGGCTTTCGCTGATCGCGCGGGCTGCGGTAGAACGTCTCGAAGACGTGCGCGCGGTCGCTGAAAGGAATACCTGGTCCAGAATCGGTGACCGCGAAGATGATCTCGTCCCCCGCCCGACTGGCCGTGATGTGCGATGTCTGGTTCGGACCGGCGTACTTGATCGCATTCTCACCGAGGTTCATCAACACCTGGGCGATTTCGACATAATCAATCAAGACCAAAGGAAGGTCCGGCGCGACCTCTGCTTCGAAAGTGTGATTCGAGGCGCTGCCCCTGGCATTCAGCCGCTGGACCACATCAGCCACCAGTTCAGGCACGTCATACCACTCCAGGTCGGGCCGGAGTACGCCTCCTTCGATGCGCGAAAGATCCAGCAGATTGCTGACCATCAGCGTGAGCCGATCCGTCTCCTCATCAATGGCATCGACAAACGCATGCTGCTCGTCCGCAGTCCACGAAACGCCGGTATCGAGCAGTGAGGAGGAGGCGGTTTTGATCACGGCCAGTGGCGTGCGCAGATCGTGGGAGACCGCTGCCAACAGGGCCGATTTCAGTCGATCCGATTCGGCCAGGGCCGCCGCTCGTGACGCCGTCTCAGTTGCCCGTCCCCGCTCGATTGCCAACGCCGCCTGATTGGCAAAGCTGATCAGCACCTGTTCCTGATCGCTCTCGGGCCATCGAGCTCGACTGCGCCCATGCACTTCCATCACCCCGATCGGCTCCTCCGCCGCCATGATTGGCACGTAAAGCACATCCTTCGGCGCCCTTGCCCGGACGACCGATTCGGGTCTGGCTCCGTGCGGAACATGCAGTCGCGTCCCGGACCGGCTCAATCCAGCCGGCGCCCTCGTGGCCAATGCCCGTTCCGCTACCGCTTCCATCTGGCGGTCCAGTTCCGGGTTGAGATCGGCCGGAGCGTGTGCGCGAGCAACCAAACTCTTCGATCCTGCGTCTGGCAGCAGAATGCGGCAGCCCGTCGCTCCATAGGCCTGGACCACCTGCTCGACGATGGTGTTCAGGATTTCCGGCACCGTCCCATCGCTGATCAGCGCTGCATTGAGTTCGTAGAGCAATGCAGTTCGGCGTTGCTCGCGCTCGGCCAGCAGGGTTCTGGCCCGGACGCGGGCGACCAGTTGCGAGGTGACGATCGCCACCCCCAGATAGACGAAGACCGTCAGCACGTGATCCGGATCGGCAATCGTCAACGTGTAGTACGGGGGCAGGAACATGAAGTCGAAGAGCACGAACGATGCGATCGCCATCGCGGCCGCCGGACCGGATCCCGTGGTCATGCCAAGCGCCAGCACGACCAGAAGGTAGATCAGCATCACATTCAGGGCGCCCAGGTGATCTCGGACGATCAGCATCGCGCCGGTTGCAACCGCCACAACCGTGATCGCGACGAGGTAATCCGTGCGCGTGGATGGCTGCATTGGGCGCAGCACGTTACGCAGGGACGTCGTATCGGTCATGGATTGTTGCGCTGGTGAAGGATGCGCATGATCCAGGTGTCCGCGACGGTCAGGACTGCCAGACGCCCATATTGCGGAATTTCTCGAACCGTTTGCGGACCAGGGTGGCTGTCCCGTTGCGCTTGGCCACAATTGCCTCGAGTTCGTCCAGCTGCGCAGTGATGGCGGCTCCGGTCGCGGCGATCACCGCGTCGGCCGATTCGTGGGCAGGTGATTCTTCCGGGATGATCCCATCGACCAGTCCGTAGCCGAGCAACTCGGGAGCGGTGATCTTCATCGATGTCGCCGCATCGGCCGCCTTGGTCACGTCCTTCCACAGGATTGTGGCCGAGGCCTCTGGTGATGCGACCGAGTAGATCGCGTTTTCCAGCATCAGGACCTTGTCCGCGACCCCGATTGCCAACGCCCCACCGCTGCCGCCTTCGCCAATGATCACGGCCACAATCGGCGTTTCCAGCCCGGCCATGGTCAGCAGGCACTCGGCAATGGCGGTGCTCTGGCCCCGTTCTTCGGATCCAATGCCTGGTTCCGCGCCCGGCGTATCGATGAAGGTCACCACCGGGAAGCCGAACTTCTCCGCATGCCGCATCAGCCGCTCGGCCTTGCGATAGCCCTCTGGCCTTGCCATGCCGAAATTGCGCTGGATATTCTCCTGCGTTCCACGGCCCTTCTGGTGACCAAGGACAAGTACGGTGCGTCCGGAAAGGGTCGCCAGGCCACCGATCAGCGCGTGATCGTCACCAAATGCGCGATCGCCGTGCAGTTCGGTGAAGTCCCGGGTCAGGCCGGCGATGTAATCGAGCGCATGCGGCCGGTCGGGATGGCGCGCCAGTTTGACTCGATCCCAGGGAGTCAATTCCTGCGGGCCGGATGGTTCCAGCATTTCCGGTTCGGTCGTGCTCCCGCCGCCGCGGACCCGATTGATAACACTGCTCATCCGGTCACCGCCTCTGCCTTGGTGCTGCGTGATTTGGACGCGGTCGTGCCGTTTGCCTTGCCATTGCTGCCGGTGCCGGCTGCAGGCTGGACGCGCTGATAGTGACCAAGCAGGACGGCAAGTTGGGTGCGCAAATCAGGCCGCCCAACAATGCCATCGATCATGCCGTGCTGAAGCAGGAACTCGGCGGTCTGGAATCCCTCGGGCAACTTCTGCTTGGTGATCGATTCGATGACCCGCGGTCCGGCGAATCCGATCAATGCACCCGGCTCAGCCCAAATCACATCGGCCACCATCGCGTAACTCGCGCTTACACCGCCGTAACAGGGATCGGTCAGCAGCGAAATGTGCGGCAGCTTGGCCTCGCCCATCAGGCGCAGGGTCGCGATCGTCTTGGCCATCTGCATCAGGGAAAAGAGCCCCTCATGCATCCGTGCGCCGCCTGATGCATTGACGGTGATGATCGGCAGATTTGCTTCCAGCGCCCGCTCAGCCGCCCTGGCCAGTTTCTCGCCGAAGACAGAGCCCATGCTGGCCCCCAGGAACGAGAAGTCGGCAATCGTAATCGCGGTCGGCTTGCCATCAATGACCAGTGAGCCCGTCACGAGAGATTCATTCTCACCGCTGCGGCTGCGTGTCTTGGCGATCCGCGATTCGTAGGTGCCGCTGGTTTCCCTGAACCCGAGCGGATTGCCGGTCAGAACCTCGGCATCCCATTCCTCGAATGTGCCCTCGTCAGCCAGCAGTTCAATACGTTGGCGCGCGCCCAGGCGATGGTGATAGTCGCACTTGGGGCACATCATCAGGTTGGCTTCGAGTTCGCGGTTGTAGATCAGTTCGCCGCATTTGGGGCACTTGACCCACAGGCCATCCGGAACGGCCTGATCGAGACGGTCGTCATCATCGACCGGCAATGGTTGAAATTTGCCACCGCGGTGGAAGATCGAGCGCATAAACCTGCCAGTTCCAGAAAAATGCCGCGCACAACGGCATATTGCAGCATAGTGCAGGGCGTGACTACCTTCAATATAAGTGAAATCCGGACCAGGGTGCGCGCTGCGGCCACAGTTCGGCCTCGCAATTTGTCTGAGTTCGCTAGTATGGAATCCACCATTTGCACGGAAGGGTTCGATCCGCGCCAAAAAGGAGCACCATGAGCACCGCAGAACGCACGGCCAGCGTCTCGATCGATGACCTGCGCCAGCACCATGTCACGACACTCGAGCAGGTCTACGAGATCAACGGTATCCCCGATACCTTCATTCTCGAGAAGCACACGACCTACCTGACCCCGCTCTTGATGGAGTACATCCATGCGGCGCCGTTCTTCATGATTGCCACCTCCGATGCCGAAGGCAACTGCGATGTGTCACCAAAGGGCGATCCCCCGGGTGTGGTCAAAATCCTCGACGAGAAGACCCTGGTCATTCCCGATCGACCGGGCAACCGCCGCATCGATGGTCATCGCAATATCATCGGAAACCCGCATATCGGCCTGATCTTCGTCATCCCGGGGATCGAAGAAACACTCCGGGTCAACGGCCGGGCCTGGCTGACCAACGAGCCGACCATCCTCGAGCAAATGGCGATCCAGGGCAAGCAACCCAAACTCGCGACAGTCGTCGAGGTCGATCAGGCGTATATGCACTGTTCGCGCTCGTTCCTGCGAGCGGGACTTTGGAAGCAGGAGACCTGGCCCGATCCCGATACGGTTCCCACCCTGCGCGCGATCATGTGTGAGCAGAAGGAGTTGCCGGCTCCGGACGAATCCGGCGGCAAGCGCAACGAGGAATACCGCAACTATCTCTGGTAAGTGAGGATCGGCGGCCGTGTCCGTACTGACATACGACCTGCCGCACGATGACCCGCTGCAGGTCCTGAGCACGACCAGCGCAGTTCTGGAAAAAGCGCAATCGGTGACGATCGACCAGGACGCGTTGCGCCGCATTGCTGCTGATCTCGGCGATCTGATGGCACATGCGCCGGATTGGCATGATCCGCGACATTTCGCCGACGGCACCTGGCGGACGGCGGGCTGGGTCCTGGTCCTCGACGCCCTCAACTTCTGCTTCTGGTCGCAATCGGCCAATCCCAACCACCGCTGGCACGTCGAATGGGATGGGCGGCTCGAGGACGGCTACTGGGCACTCGCCGCTGCCCTGACACGCGCCGTCGCCGAGGGCCGCGCAATCTGGGATCCGACCTGGCTCACAAGCCTGACCACGCGCGATGTGGCCCACCTCCTTCGTCCATATATGGAAGGTGCGCCCGAAATCCCACTCCTGCCACTTCGAGTCAACAACCTCCACGAAGTGGGCCGTGGACTGCTGGAGCATTTTCCGGGAGATCCGCAGGCTGCCGGGACCCTGATCCGCTCGGCTGGCAACTCTGCCGCCACACTCGTCCGTACGATCGTCGACCTCTTCCCCTCGTTTCGCGACGTCGCCACCTACGACGACCAACCCGTCCACTTCTACAAGCGTGCCCAGATTCTCGTCGCCGATTTGACGGGCGCCTTTTTCGGCCAGGGTCTCGGCAAGTTCACTGATCCGCAGATCCTGACCGCTTTCGCCGACTACAAGGTCCCCCAGGTGCTCCGGGGCTTCAATGCCCTCGTTTATGGCCCGGAACTCGATGCCGCCATCGCCAATCGGGAGTTGATTCCGGCCGGATCGCCATGGGAGGTCGAGATTCGGGCCGCCACGATCTGGGCCTGCGAATGGCTGCGGCAGATCCTCGCCGAGCAGGGTCGGAACCACCTCGCCACCGAGATCGACTGGCTGCTCTGGTTCGCCGGCCAATCCCTCCCCGATTCCATGCCCACCTACCACCGCACCCTGACCGTCTTCTATTGATCGAGCCGCGGATGCTGCGGGGATAGACGAATAGTCAGTCCGGTTATACGATCTACACAGAACGCTACAAACTGCAGCCGATGTGAAGGATCCCGCCGATGACGTTGCGCTTCCCTGGTCGCCTCTTGCTTGCGGTGCTCCTCTGCACCGCCGGATTTGTGTTTGCCCGTCCTGCTCTCGCCGCCACGTGTCTTGGGCAGACCGTCACGATCACAGGCGCAGGCACGATCAACGGTACCTCCGGCAATGACGTCATCCTCGGATCGGGACTCACTGACACCATTCACGGCAATGGTGGCGTCGATACCATCTGCGGCGGCAGCGGCAACGATTTCATCTTTCTCGACGGCGGCAGCGGCACGGTCGATGCCGGGGCTGGCAATGACGATGTCACCGGGGGACCGCTCGTCGACACCCTGACTGGCGGAACCGGCAACGACAAACTCCGTGGGCTCGGCGGGGCCGACATTATCCAGGGGAACGATGGCAACGATTCAGTGGCAGGCGGCGACGGCGACGATCGTACCCTCGAAGGTGGGGATGGCGACGACAAGATCACGACAGGCAACGGGAACGATGCCGCGTTCGGTGGCGCTGGTAAGGACCGCATCTACGGCCAGGCTGGAGAAGACGATCTCGATGGTGGCGAAGGCGACGATTCAATCTCGGCCAATGCTGGCATCGACTATGTCGTTGGCGGTCCCGGTAACGACAAGCTCGTCGCTGGGTCTGGAGACGACGGCGTCTATGGCCGGGAAGGCAACGACCGCCTCTACGGTGAAGCCGGCAACGACGATATGGCCGGCCAGGAAGGCGACGATTACATCTCTGCCTCAGCTGGCAACGACACGATCCTTGGCGGGCAAGGGAACGACACGATTGTCGGCGGTCCCGACAACGACAGCATTGGCTCACTGACGACAGATTACGAATCGGGCAACGATGACATCTCGGGATCCAGTGGCAATGACGTGATCGCAGCTGGATCTGGTGATGATCACATTGATGGCGGTTCGGGAGATGACGTCATTTATGGAGATGTACCCGGGCTCACCTTCTCCAGCGGTTGCAGTGATCTGATTCTCGGCGGAGATGGTAAAGACGACCTCAACGGGGGCGGTACCGATCCGGGACAAGATCTGTGCACCAATCGCATTGAAGGCGGCAACCAGGATGACAACATATACGGTGGCAATGGCGCCGATGCAATCTATGGCGATGCCGGTAATGATGACATCTATAGCTACGGTGGAGATGATTTCGTTGAGGGAGGCGATGGTACAGACACCGCCTACGGCGGCGACGGAGAGGATTCACTCGTCGGCAGTGCCGGCACGGATCAGTTGTATGGCGAAGACGGAATTGACGTCCTCGGTGTCCATTCCACACAGAACCTCCCGGATCTTGATCCTGGCGATGACTACATGGCTGGCGGTGACGGCGATGATGTGATCGTGGGCGGTTCTGGAGCCGACACGCTGGAGGGCGAAGAAGGAGGCGACTACATCACCGGCGACTTCAATAGTGATGAAGCGTTCTCATACGCGGATTTCATTTATGGCGGACCGGGGAATGACTTTCTCTGGGCTGGCGATAACTCAAGTCCGGTCGACTTCGGCGCCAATACCGTTGAGGGCGGCCTCGGCAACGACATGATCGAGGGAAGCAGTGGCAACGACACGATCTATGGCCAAACGAATGGCTTTCTCTTCGCTGGTAACGATGAGGACACGATCTTCGGACTGGGCGGCGCGGATCTGATCTACGGTCAGACCGATGAAGACGATATCTCTGGCGACGCTGGCAATGACACGCTCTACGGCGGAGACCAGGGCGACACGATTCATGGTGGCGCAGGAACGGATGGCATCGCCGGTGAACTGGGCGATGACGATCTGTTTGGCGACGCCGATGCTGATCAACTCCAGGGCGGTGACGGATCTGATGAACTTCACGGCGGCACCGGCAACGATCAGCTCTACGGCCAGGTGGGGAACGACCTTATCAATGGTGATGACGACAACGACATGATGATCGGCGGCCCAAATACCGATGTCTGTAACGGCAGCAGTGGGACGGGAGATACCGCACCTGACGGGACGTGCGAAACAGTATCCGGAATTCCCTAACCGAAGAGGGGTACGTCCGTGGCCAGTCTTTCGCCGTTCGAACATCGATTGTGCGTTTCTGTTCGCATCACAGCATGGTCTGACTTTACGGGGGATGCCAACAGGGCTAGGATTGGTGTGTTCACCGAGGTTTGGATTCCAGCAAGGAACTACCCATGATTCCCCGCATTGTTTGCAGAAGCGTGTTTGCCCTTCTGATTGCAATCCCGTTCGTGTGGGCGGCGAGCCCTGCTCTGGCAGCATCCTGTCTTGGCCAAACGGTGACGATCACCGGCGCAGGCACGATCAATTGAACCCCCGGCAACGATGTCATCCTGGGATCATCCCGAAACGACACGATCCACGGACGAGGCGGGACTGATCTGATTTGCAGCGGCCCCGGTAACGACCGCATTTACCTCGACAACGGTCAGGGCGAGGTCGACGCCGGCTCAGGCAACGACGATGTTACCGGCGGAGACGGCCCGGACACCCTGCGCGGCGGTGATGGAAACGACAAGCTGCGCGGCGTGGGCGGGAGCGATGTCATCTATGCCGGAAATGGAGACGACTCCATCGCGGGCGGAGATGGCGATGATCGCACCATGCAGGGCAACGCCGGAAACGACAAGATCACCCTCGGAAATGGCAACGATGTCGCGTACGGCGGCACCGGACGCGATCGCATCTACGGTCAGGCCGGCAACGACATCATGCGCGGCGAGGCCGACGACGACTCGCTCTCCGCAAATGATGGCGATGACACCGTTGACGGCGGATCAGGCGATGACAAGCTGGTTGCGGGTGCTGCCAACGACACCATCCTCGGCCAATCCGGAAACGATCGCCTGTATGGCGAGGCCGGCAATGACCAGCTCTACGGCCACAACGGCAACGACTATCTCTCCGCGTCGGGTGGCAACGATCTGCTGATTGGCGGAGATGGAGACGACCAACTGGTTGGCGGCCCCGATAACGATCAACTTGGCACGACTGGCTCGCTGGTCAGTCCAACCGGCACGCTCGGTCAATCCGGCGATCTCGATCCCGGTGACGATGACATGAACGGCGGCAGCGGCAACGACGTCATTGTCGGCGGATCGGGCAGCGACAAGATTACGGCTGGCTCCGGCGACGACTTCGTGCTTGGCGATATCTCCCTCACATCTGTCACATCCGACTGCACCGACACCATCACCGGAGATTCTGGCGATGACCTGATCTCAGGCGGTGGCGGTGTCGCCCCGTACGACTATTGCTCAAGCCACATTGATGGCGGCTCCGGCGACGACCTGATTCTCGGCGGCCAGAAAGCTGACACGCTCCTGGGTGGCGATGGCACCGATGTGATCAGTGGCCAGGACGGGAACGACGACCTCGATGGCGGCGCCGGTGATGGCGATACGGTCTACGGAAACGGCGGAAATGACGATCTCGAAGGTGGTTCGGGCGTCGAAGACATCTGCAACGGATGGTCAGGTACCGATACCGCCGGGTCTGGCTGCGAGATCACAACCGGTGTTCCATAGCGGACATTAATTGCAGAAGCGAACATCCTCCTCTGGCATGCTGCCCCTGGTACCGATTGCAGGGGAGGACGCCAGAGGGTGAAACCGCGCTGTCCTTTTTTCCCGGTTGCATTTTGAACCGATTGGCCAGGTTTTCCTTCGCGAACTAATCCCGCATCTCTAGCATGGGGAGAGGGGAGATTGGCAGATTTCCCTTTGCGGAGGAATCTTGTCGTCATGCTGCGTGTTTTTGCCCGATTGCTGGTTGTTTGTGCCGTGCTGGTGCCGCTCTTCGTCATGTCCCGGCCGGCATTGGCCGCTTCATGCCAGGGCAAAACGGCAACGATCACCGGGACCGGCAAGATCAATGGCACCAGCGGTAACGATGTCATTTTGGGCTCCGATCGCGCCGATGCAATCCATGGCAACGGCGGCATCGACATCATCTGCGGCGGCGATGGCAACGATGTCATTTCCCTTGATACAGGCAGCGGCACGGTCAATGGCGAAGGCGGCAACGACGACATAACCGGCGGTCCACTCGCCGACACGCTTTATGGCAGCGATGGCGACGACAAACTCCGCGGGATGGGCGGCTCCGATGTCATCAAGGGCAACAATGGCAACGACTCGCTCGCTGGCGGCGACGGCGACGACCTCGTCCTCGAAGGCGGCGATGGTGATGACAAGATCACCCTTGGCGCGGGGAACGATATCGCCCATGGCGGCGCCGACAAGGACCGCATCTACGGCCAGACCGGTCAGGACCAGCTTTTCGGCGATGACGGCGACGACTCACTCTCCGCCAATCAGGACGGCGATCTGGTCGACGGCGGCACCGGCAATGACAAGCTTGTGGCCGGCGATGGCGACGATGTCATCTTTGGCGGCATCGGCGACGATCGCGCGTACGGCGAAGATGGCAACGACGAAATGCATGGCAATGACGGGGCAGATTATCTGTCTGCCAGTGCCGGCGACGATCTGATTCTCGGAGATGCTGGCGACGACTCCCTCGTCGGAGGCCCGGGCAATGATCGCTTTGGTACCGCCCTGCTCATCACCGATCCACTTGTGCTGGCGATTACCACCGATCCCGAGCAAGGCGATGACGCAATAGACGGCGGCAGCGACAACGATCTCATCCTTGGCGGTCGCGGCAAGGACAATATCGATGCCGGCAGCGGCAATGACCTGGTGTTTGGCGATATCCCCGGAATCCAAACGACGACCAACTGTCAGGACATCATCCAGGGTGGCACCGGAGACGACCTCATCCACACTGGCGGCGTCCTGGCAGACGGATGTCCGAACGACGTGCACGGGGGTGATGGCAAGGATGTGATCCTTGCCAGCTTGCGCAACGATGTCATTCACGGCGACGCCGGAGACGACACTATCACCGCCGATGCCGGCAACGATTTTGTCTACGGCGATGCGGGTAATGATCAGATCACCGGCGGGGATGGGAACGACACCATCGTCGGCGGAGATGGCGACGACAAAATTGATGGTGAACGCGGTGAGGATCGCATCGGCACCACCGTCAATACCTCGACCACCAGGACCTTCACCGACGAAGAAGCAGGCAATGACACGCTCAACGGCGGGATAGGCAACGATCTGCTCGTGGGTGGTTCCGGAATCGACATCATCAACGGTCAGGAAGGAAACGACTCCATCGTCGCTGACTTC
>JAPXRQ010000090.1:0-11543 GCA_033813515.1 Thermomicrobiales bacterium | reverse complement strand
CAGAAGAGACCGGTAAGCAGTGCTGTTTGCACGACCAGCAGCCACATGTCGAGGGTCGGTCCTGGTTTGGCCAGGAGCGAGATCAAGGCGACGGTTTCGCTGATGATCAGAATCGGCACAAGGTAGGCAAAGTACTTGGCTCGCATCAGCCCGCTCGCCGATATTGGAAGCGATCGCACCAGGTCAATGCCGCGACCCTCAGCCCCGATGGCAAACACCGTGGTGCCGAGCGAGATACCCCAGGGCAGAATCAGAACCGGCAGGTGCGACAACCAGAATTGATCCTGATTCGCGCGGGTTGTCCCTGCTCCCGTTCCCCAGAAGACCGACAAACCGACCCAAACCGCGACCGATCCCACCGGCAACAACGCCGCTGACATGCGTGTGAAGTCTCGACTGATCAGGAACCATTCCCGCTTCACCCAATGGACCGAGGTGCGCGGAACAAGACGTAACAGCCGCCGACCAATTGGTGAGGAGCGTTTGACGGTGGGTCGAATTGACGCGACTTCGGTCCGCTCGATGCTGCCCGTGTAGGTCGAGGCAAATACGCGGGCGCCGATGATTGAGAGTCCGATGAGCGTTGCAAGCTGCAAGCCCACCAACGGTAAGGCAGTCTGCGGATGCGAACCCACCGATCGCACCAATGCCGATCTCGCCCAGCCTGAAGGAAGGAGCGAGAGAGTCGAATGCACAATCGGATGCTCCTGCACCGAGTTGCCGTTCAGGTTGGTGGTTCGCCAGATCAGCGCGGTACCCATGATCAGGCCAAAACTCAGGCTGAGCAGGATGGCCCGGGTCTGCGATGGTCGGGCGAAGCGAACGGTGATCGCTGTCGTTGACGCGCCAAGGGTGACGGCAGTCGCGGACAAAAGAAAAACGGCCACCACTCCGTACGCGACGAACTGAAACTCTTCTGCTCGGCCCAATACAAAGGCGATGCAGGTCGCTGTCCCGAAGAGCGCGCCCGGGATTGCGCCGCGTGCGATCTCGGCATAGCGATCGAAGAAGATGGCGCGGACCGGGATCGGCAGGCTAACCAGAAAGCGGACATCGTCACTGGCGAAGAGCGATTGGAGCGCGGTCGAAAGTGACCCGGCAAGCGCAGTTGCAAACGCCACGGTCAGGAGGGTGGCAAGCAGGGCATTCGCCTGGTCATCGCTCGTGGTCTTGCCGAAACTGATCGCCATGACCAGTGTGAAACTCAGAAACAGAAAGATGACCCCGGGTACGACAATGGCGCCGATGATCACCAGTTTGCGCATCGATCGCGCGCCCGGTGTGTTCCACTGATTCGCTCGCCGTTGTGTCCTGATCTGATGGAGCAGGCGAATTCCATCGAGCACGCTGGTTGGACGAAACTCGTCGCCGCGCAGAACGTCGGTACTCATCAGGCCGGGCCGTAGAGTGAGAGATTCGGGAAGTCGGCCGATCCGGTCAATTTGAGATAGACGTCCTCAAGCGAACCTCCCGGCATGCTCGTCAGATTCTGGAGCGTCAGCATCGAACCGATCGCGGCCAGGCGACCCGCATTCAGAATTGCGATCCGGTCGGCCATCACCTCTGCGATTTCCAGGACGTGGGTCGTCATGAATACCGTCGCACCCCGCTGACAAATCTGCCGCAGCACGTCCTTGACGATGCGAGCGCTGCGGGGATCAAGTCCATTGGTCGGCTCGTCAAGAAACAAGGCGGCTGGTTCGTGAATCAGGGCAGCGAGGAGGGCGACCTTCTGCCGCTGGCCATGGGAGTACGTCTCGATGACGTTGTTTGCGACATCCTCGAGTTCGAAGGCGGCGAACAATTCGCCGGCGCGCTTGTCCCGCACATGTGGAGGCACCCCGAAGACGTCCGAGATGAAGGAAACGAACTCTCGCCCGGTCAGGCGTTCATCAAGATGCGGGCGCTCGGCCACATATCCAATCGAATGCTTCAACTGCAATCGGTGGCGGACAGAATCGAATCCGGCCACTGCTGCGTGCCCCTGGTCCGGCGTGGCGAGTCCGGTCAGCATGCGCACCGTGCTGGATTTACCGGCACCGTTGGGTCCCAGAAATACAAAAAGCTCGCCCACGTCTACCGAGAACGAGACATCGAATACTCCGTGACCGGAGCCGTAATCGCGAGTTAGGTGCTCCGCAACGATCATCGCCATACAACTACTTTGCCAGAAGCGGGATCCGATAAAAAGCAGAACGAGACCCGGAAGTCCGGATCTCGTTCGAAAGTAGTGCGATGTAGTGCGGTTATACGCTGAATACCGGCACCAATACGTCTGTGATGACACCCCAGAGTCGAACAATCGCATCGGCAGTCGCCATGAGGGCGATGATCGAGGCAATCACGACGAAGAGGATGATCATCGCGTACTCGACGAGGCTTTGCCCCTCAAGTTCGGGACCGGCATCGAGCCGTATTCGTTTGAGCTTGCCCAATCCCAACATGATCATTTCGTCCTGGACTTTCCGCAGGACCCCCGCGCTGGCTTATCCCCAGCTTGTGGATCGTTCGGAAAGTTCGCTCCCTTCTGTCAGATTCGGAGCCGCTCCTGGCAGGTTGGGACCCGTCTGCAAGAAACCGCCGCGTTCACTATTTGCACCTGTTACCGCAGCGTCAGGGCAGAGGCCGCTCGGTTGACTTAGTGTCTATCCTGAATCCAACCACCCGGGTTGACCATCATACTCATGAGTGATTCGGGTCAGTACAGAAGTCTCGCGACCGGACTCGCCAGGTCGAACTAGACGTACCCGAACGCTTCCATCGGGATCGGCATATCGATTTCGATCGCCATTCCGCGGTTTGGTCGGGTTTGGGTGGTCAGCGTGGCGCCGAAGTGATCGATGCGGCTGCGCATGGAGTCGTCATCCAGCGCCGCGTAAATCGTCTCGCGCTCGCTCTCGAGGCCAATCGCCTCAATCAGAATGCGAGCCATCTGGTCATCCATTCCAAGATGTACGTCCATCTGGTATGCGCCACCCTCGACGAGGAGGGCACCCATGATTGCCTGGACGAACCGGAAAATGGCCATCTGCATCGACAGATTGATTTCCATCTCGTCCGGTCCTTCGACGCTGCCGGCAATGCCATGGGCGCGCTTCAGCTCGTCCATGTACTTGCGGAGCACGCCGACGACACCGAGTTCCTCGATGGCCAACGGACGCAGGTCGTAAACGAGTCGGCGAGACTCTTCCAGCGATGTCTTGATCATCGCCTTGAGGCCCTCGAGTTCGGTTCGGGTTTCGTTGACATCGCGGTCGATCAGGCGGCTGCAGATTTCAGCCCGGAGCATGAGGTTCGTCATCGCCTGGGTCGCGCCGTCATTGACTTCCCGCGCAATGCGGAGACGCTCGTCCTCCTGCGCCTCGATCAACGACAAAACGGAGATCGACTCGAGAATCTCAGTCTGAGCGCCGAGCATGCCGGTCGCTCCGCGCGGCATCGACTGGCCGCCGTTGTCGTCCTGCGGCACCGCCTGGATGCCGAGGAGGTCAATCAACAGGCGCAGCTTCTCCTGATAGTCCCGCACGTGTTGTTGCCGCGTCTGGAGTTGCTCAGCCTGCGACCGCATCATGAAGAGGCGCAACTGCGTCTCATGCGAGGTGTTGTAAAGATCACGGATATCTTCGCGGCTGTAATTGTCGAGGTGCATTTCCATATCGCGCACCCGGTTCGACATCTGCAGTTCGCGGTTGGCGAGTTTCTCGACTTCACTGTTCGTCTTGGACAGGAGGAGCGAGATTTCGCTGAGGGACTGGACCGATGATTCCAACTCGCCTCGGCAATCCGATTCGAGGGTAAGGACACGGTCGTAGAACTCTTTGGTCTGTGGTGGTGGCAGCACGCTCCGAGACTCCGGTTCGATGGCGCGACGACCAAATCACGCATGATTCGGCCGAAAGAATCGTTGGTTTGCTGGCCACACTACCGGAGCCACAACCGCCACCGCACCTCTCGGACATGGAACCAACGTCCCGATTCAGGCATAGTCACCTGCGGCATGAGCCAGTCGAGGTGCTAAAATCCTGAGTCGGCCGTGGAGTAAAGCGGCGTATTGGCGAGTGGTGAAACGGTATCACAGAGGCCTTTGGAGCCTTTGTTTCAGGTTCGAATCCTGGCTCGCCAGCCCGATCTGTCAGCCCATCGCACAACTGGGGAACATGCGTGACCAAGCAGACGGCGGTGGTGATACTGGCAGCAGGCGCCGGCACCCGCATGCGCTCGTCTATCCCCAAGCCGCTCCACAAGATCGCCGGTCGCCCGATGATCGACTACGTCGCATCGTCAGCTCTCGCCATCGAACCAACCCTGGCCGCTGTCGTCCTCAGCCACGATCTCTACGCCAATGACGATGTTCTGACGCATCTGCAGATCCTGTTCGGCAACAGACTCGCCCTCGCCATCCAGCCAGAACCCCTCGGCACTGGCTCCGCCCTGCAGGCCGCAATACCCCTTGTGACCGAAGCGGAAACCGTCGTCGTCCTGTTTGCCGATCATCCCTTATTGACGGGTGAGGTCCTGCAGGAATTGGTCGCCACTCCTCCGACCACA
This sequence comes from Thermomicrobiales bacterium, assembly GCA_033813515.1. Classification (GTDB taxonomy): domain Bacteria; phylum Chloroflexota; class Chloroflexia; order Thermomicrobiales; family UBA6265; genus DASQCG01. The sequence continues at coordinate 6,995 of JAPXRQ010000090.1, read as the reverse complement.
GATGCCCCGGTCACGCTTTTGACCTGCCCCCTGGAAGATGCCGCCGGATATGGGCGCATCGCCCGCGACGATCAGGGCAATGTGCGCCGAATTGTCGAGCGCAAGGATGACGATCCATCGCTGCGTCTTGGCCTGACGGAAGTGAACAGCGGGATGATGGCGATCCACGGCCCCTGGCTGCAAGAGAACATCGGCAACCTCACCGCGAGTTCGACCACTGGCGAGCTCTACCTCACGCAGTTGGTCGAAATCGCGACCGCATCCGGCAAGATCGTCAACACCGTCACCGGATCAGCCGCCACCCTGGTCGGCGTCAACGATCGGGCGGAACTGGCGACGGCCGAGCAGGCCATTCTCAATGCGATCATTGCGGACCACCAACGCAACGGCGTCTCGTTCGTCCGGCCGGAGTCCAGCGTGATCGAGCGTTCGGTCACGATCGGCCAGGACACCATCATCCTGCCCGGTTGCATTCTGCGCGGGGCGACCCACATCGCAAGCCACTGCGTTATCGGTCCCAACACTGTCCTGTCCGATTCCACAATCGAAGCCCATTGCGTCGTTCAGGCGAGCTGGATAACCGAATCATCAATCGGCAGCCACTCCGATGTTGGGCCATACAGTCATGTGCGCGGAGGCTCGGTCGTCGGGCCGGCCGTCCACATTGGCAACTTCGCGGAGCTCAAGAACGCCCGCCTGTCCGACGAAGTTCGCGTTGGCCACTTCAGTTATCTGGGAGATGTGTCGATTGGCACGCGCACCAACATCGGCGCGGGTGTCGTAACCTGCAACTACGATGGCGTCGACAAGCACGAGACAACCATCGGAGCGGCCGTTTTCGTGGGCAGCGACACCATGTTGGTCGCTCCAGTCGAACTCGGCGATCGATCAGCGACCGGGGCAGGCTCGGTTGTCACCAAGGATGTCCGACCCGGTGAAACGGTCGTCGGCGTTCCCGCTAAACCGTTCGGTCCGCGCCGTGAAGGAAAGTAGCACGCACACATGATGGATGGTCGTCTTCAGGTTTTCTCCGGCAGTGCCCATCCTGCGCTCGCAGCCGAAATCATGCGCGAACTCGAAGCCCCGCTTGGGCGAGCTGTCGTCGGCCAGTGGCTGAATGGCGAGACCCGCGTCAAGCTCGAAGAGAACGTGCGCGGTTCGGATGTCTTCATCATCCAGTCGATGAGCGAGCCGGCGAACCACCACATGATGGAACTGCTGCTCATGATCGATGCTGCCCGCCGCGCTTCGGCCCAGCGGATCACGGCAGTTATTCCGTACTACGCCTACGCCAAGCAGGAGAAAAAGACCTCCGGCCGCGAGCCAATCTCGGCCAAGTTGATGGCGAACCTGATCGTGACCGCGGGCGCCGATCGTGTCCTCACCCTCGATCTCCACGCCCCGGCTATTGAGGGATTCTTCGACATCCCGGTCGATCACCTGCGGGCCACACCGCTTCTGGCTGCCCGGATCAAGCAAACGGGCGACAGCGATATCGTTGCCGTCAGTCCGGATGCCGGTGGGGTCGCCAGAGCCGATACCTTCCGGACACGCCTGCGTGCGCCATTGGCGATCATCTCCAAGCGTCACCCTGAGCCAGATGCGACTGAGGTGCTCGAAATGGTTGGCGATGTTGAAGGCAAAACGTGCGTCATCGTGGATGACATGATCTCCACTGGCGGCACGCTTGTGGCGGCAGCCGAAATGCTGCAGGAGCGTGGGGCGAAAAAGGTCGTCGCCGCGGCCACGCACGGAATCTTTGCCAACGAAGCACTCGGCATCATCCAGAACTCGGTCATCGAAAAGGTCTACGTGACTGACTCGCTGCCACTTCCTGCGCACAACATGGAGGGCGTCGTTGATGTCGTCTCGATCGCTCCGATGATGGCCGAAGCAATTCTTCGAATCCACAAAGATCTCAGCATTAGCGCCCTGTTCAGTTGAACGCCGACATCCACATCGTCACGCGCGGGTCTGTGCCAAGCACCATGTCGGCCGCGCGCGATTTGCTGTTGGACGAGAATCTCACCCTCCCCTTCGCCGTCACCGCCAGCAGTCAGAGCGATGGCATTGGCCGACAAGGTCGCTCCTGGCTCTCTGATGAGGGCGCCGGTCTTTATGTCACCTTCGCTACCGACCTCCAGACGCCACCTGGCACCCAGGGCCTGATCGCGCTCGCGGTCGGTATTGCGATTTGCGACACCCTCGGCGAACTGGGGATCGACGCGGGGCTCAAATGGCCAAACGATGTGCTGGTCGGTGATCGCAAAATCGCCGGCATCCTCATTCAATCCGTCGCCGAACGTCCCGGGGTGTATCTGATCGGTATCGGACTGAACCTCCACCCCACACCAGGGTTGGAACCGTCAGCGATCACGGTCGCCGATCTCATTGACACACCTTCCGAAACAATTCCGCTCCTGCGATCGCTGGCAAGCCGGTTGGGCGAATGGCTCGAACGCTACGAGGCCGGCGACCATGCCTACATCGTTGACACCTGGACCGGATACGCTGTCTGGCTCGGGGCCGAGATCGAGGTCATCGCCGATCAGCCCATTTCTGGCACCATGATCGGGATAGACCCGGCGGGACTGTTGATTTTCGAGACGGCGGATAGGCAGGTCAAACTTGCATCGGGCGATGTCCGCCGTGGCCCACGCCCGAACCAGCCTTCATATACTTAGCGATTGGGCGGCAGCGAAGCCGCAATACGCTTCCTGGCAGGACAACACCTTGACACACGCAGTCATTCTCGGCGGCGCGCGCACGCCATTTGGCAAGATGAGCGGGTCACTCGCCTCGCAAACCTCGATCGACCTCGGCGGACACGCCATCCGGGCCGCCCTGGATCGAACTGGCGTTACTCCGGATCAGGTCCAGCACGTCATCATGGGCCAGGTCCTCCAGGGTGGTGTCGGCCAGATCCCAGCCAGGCAGGCCGCATTTGCCGCCGGTCTCGATCGGACGGTCACCGCTGAAACCATCAACCGTGTCTGCGGATCTGGCATGCGGGCAATCAATCTGGCCGCCCTCCAGGTGGAGGCAGGCATGCACGATGTGATCGTTGCCGGCGGTATGGAGAGCATGACGCATGCTCCCTACTTCGTCCGCAACGCCCGCAATGGCTACCGAATGGGGAATGGCCAGTTCGAAGACATGATGATCAACGACGGCCTCTTTTGCGCCATCGAACATGTCCAGATGGGCGCGCATGGGGATACGGTCAGTGCCGAACTCGGAATCGCCCGCGAGGAGCAGGATGCCTGGGCATTCCGATCCCATCAGCGCGCGATTGCCGCCGCTGACAGTGGCCGTTTCGCCGAAGAGATCTCCCCAATCACGATCACCGATCGCAAAGGCAGCACCGAGGTCATGTCCGACGAATCACCCCGCCGCGACACAAGCCTCGAGGCCCTGGCCAAACTGAAGCCCGCCTTCTCTCCCAATGGATCCGTCACTGCCGGAAATGCGCCCGGAGTGAATGACGGTGCGGCCGCTCTGATCGTGACCAGTCCTGAATGGGCGGCAGCCAACGGTCACACGCCGCTGGCCACCATCCTCGCGCAGGCTGAAGCCGCCTGGGATGCCCCCTACCTTGCCAAGACTCCGGCCATGGCCGCGGAAATCGCCCTGAAGCGCGCTGGCAAAACAGCGGCCGACATTGACCTCGCGGAGATCAACGAGGCGTTTGCCAATGTCGCGATCAATTCCGCCCTCATGCTCGGCATCGATCCCGAAATCGTCAATGTCAACGGCGGTGCTGTAGCCCTCGGTCACCCGATTGGTGCCAGCGGAGCCCGCATCGTCCTGACTCTCGCACTCGAACTCAAACGGCGCGGCGGCGGACTTGGGCTGGCGGCAATTTGCTCCGGCGGCGGTCAAGGCGATGCCATCGTCATCTCGGTCGAACCATGACCGATCGATTTCCGGGCGCTCACATTCTCTCGGTCAACGGGGTCTCGCCGACCATCGGTAACGACGTCTTCATCGCCCCCGGCGCTGTCATCGTAGGCGATGTCACCATCGGTGACGGCAGCAGTATCTGGTTCAACGTGGTGCTGCGCGGAGATGTCGCCCCAATCCGGATCGGGAAAGGCACCAATATCCAGGATCTGACGCTGCTCCATGTCGACCGCGGCAATCCCTGCATCGTTGGCGACAATGTCACGATTGGGCACAGTGCGATCGTCCATGGCACTGTCGTCGAGGACGATGTCACCATCGCGATGGGTGCAGTGGTGCTTTCCTGGTCGCATATTGGCCGGGGCTCGGTGATCGCCGCCGGCGCCGTGGTACCCGAGCGCATGGTCGTCGAACCGGGATCACTCATGGTCGGTATACCTGCCACCCGCAAATCCACCCTCAATGCCGACCGGCAGGCGCAACTCGCCTCGATCGCTGGTCTCTACGTCGAAAATGCAGCCCGCTTCCGGGCGACACTCGCACCCGCCGCACTGGAGAATGAATCTGATGACCGTTGATCTCACGCGCGATGGCCATATCGCCACGCTCACCCTGAATCGCCCGGATGCCCTGAATGCGTTCAACAGCGTCCAGTTGCAAACCTTCCTCGATCGCCTGGATGAGGTGCGGAACGATGCCTCGGTTCGGGTCGTGATCCTGACGGGAGCGGGCGAGCGAGCCTTTGCGGCCGGTGCTGACATCAAGGAGATGGTCGATCTCGATCGGGATGGCGGTTTGGCGTTCGGTCGTCTGGGCCATGCCATCACGCGCGGAGTTGAGACCCTGCCACAACCCGTCATCGCTGCTGTCAATGGATTCGCGCTTGGCGGCGGGTGTGAACTCGCTCTCGGGGCAGATATTCGACTCTGCAGCGAAAATGCGGTCTTTGCCCAGCCCGAAGTTAGCCTCGGCATTCCGCCGGGGTGGGGCGGTTCCCAGCGCCTCGTCCGGGCAGTCGGTCCGGGCATGGCCGCCGAACTGATCCTCAGCGGGCGACGCGTCAAGGCGGAGGAAGCCCTGCGCATTGGCCTCGTCAATGCGGTCTATCCACTGGCCGAACTGATGCCCAAAGCCATTGAACTCGCCACGTCGATCGCTGCCAACAGTCCCCTCGCGGTACGGGCTTCCAAACGACTGATGCAACTGGCCTTCAACGGTCAGGTCGTTTCCGGACTCGATACGGAGTGCAACCTTTTCGCCGATGCCTTCGCCACCGCCGATCAGAAAGAAGGTATGCGCGCCTTCGTCGAGAAGCGCACCCCGGCGTTCTCGGATGAGGAAGCCTGATCCCGCATGACCGGTCCCTCTCGCCTCACTGTCGTCGGCAATACCGTTTGGTCAGCAGCCCTGGCCAGGACATTTGCCACATCCGGGCGAGAGGTGACATTCATCAATACCGGCCTGGGCAGCGGAATCGGAATGGCCATTGTTCGACGCACCGCGCTGGATGCAATCCGGATCAGGCCAACCCGCAAGATCCACCCGGCAACGCGGCTGATCCATCGATCGGTCCTGACATATGAATGCGTCGACCAGGGTCTCACCAGTGCCAGGCTTGAAGATGGCGCGACCCAGATTCTGATCATGGATCGCCTCGCCCTCATTAACGCCTTGCTCGAGGACGCCCACATTGAGCCCCATCGCGCTCGCCAGGTTGTACCGGTGGCCCAAGGAGATGCACTGACGGTTCAGATTGGGCGGGATCGCGATCTGGAAACTGACCTGCTGGTCCTGACCGGTAATTCGGACGCCGCGGCGGCGGCCCAGGTCGCTTCTGGGCTGGATCCGCTCGAACTCGACCTTCTGACCGAGGTTGGATGGCCCGATCACGGTACTGAGTCAACCTCCTGCATGTTCGCGACCGGCGATGCACTGTTCGGTGGCATGGCCTCCATCCTTACCTCGCCATCAGGCATCTACGTCTCGGTTCGCAGCGGCTTCCGGGCCGTGGACAGGGCTGGCATCGAAACCCATGAGATCATCCAGGCGCTGATCGACCATCCGGCATTTGGCGACCTCATTCCCTCCACGCAGCCGGGGTTCACAGCCAATCACACCCTGCCCTCGATACCAAAAACCGGGACCCTGCAGGTCCAGAACCGGGTTCTCGATCTCTCATCAGTTTGCGGCGCCCTGGACCCATTCGAGCTCGATCTCGATCTCTCGCTCGGTCAAACGGTCGGGTCCGCACTGATCCGCCTGTTTGACGAGGGCAGGACATCGTCTGCCGCTTTGAGTGGTCTCAGACGATCGATCAAGGGGCTGACCACCAATCACGAGTCGGTTGCATCAACCCTGTCGGGTGCGTTTGCGACAACCAGCGAGCGCACCATGGACGCTCTCTTTGCAAATCTGATCCAGAGCCGTGCCTGACGACCTTCCGTCGCAACTCACCCGTTCCATCAGCACCGCCCTGCCCCCTGTATTACCGCAGCAGACCGAAATCCAACCGAGCGCGATCGCCAGCTTCCTGCGCTCCGATCAATGCCGACGCCAACTGCGCTTCAACCTCGCCGACCGCGACACCCAGCGCCGCATTGCCCACCTCGCCGACGTCGAACTCGAACCCCTGCCTCCCACCCTGACCAGATCCGGCCGTCTCTGGGAGGAGGCGATCGAAGATCAACTCCTGAATGGCGAGGCGGTCCTCGTCCCGAATGCCGCGATCAATGCCGAGCAATGGCAACGACGTATCGCCGCACTCCCGCCCGGAACTGCTTTCATCACCACGCAATCCACACTCACCGGTCGCATCGGGGATTGGCGCATCGACCAGGCCCATCCCGACCTGATCCGGTTCGCCCGCAGCACATCCGGCGACCTCAGCATCCTGGTCGCCGATCTCAAGGCGTCCCATGCGGTCGAACTGGAACACCGGGTGCAGGTGGCCATGTACGCCGAATTGCTGCAGCCCCTGTTCCCGGAGGCAGAAATCAGCCAGGCGGTTCTCTACCGACAGCCACTGGAACCGGAAGCGATCTGGACTCCCACCGTCCGGGCCGACCATCAGGCGGCAGCCGACATCCTGGGAC
>JAPXRQ010000089.1:9682-11581 GCA_033813515.1 Thermomicrobiales bacterium | reverse complement strand
GATCTACAGGTTTGGCAAGAGCGATTCCACGATCATGTCGTGCGGACACAGGGCGAGTACGACCGGGTCTTCGATTACATCTGGGCGAACCCTGAACGGTGGGCGGCAGATGTGTTCAACCCAGAGAACCACGCACCCGGAGAGTATTAGCCGCATTGCAATGCGGCGCTACAAGGCCGCGCTACAAGGTCTGGCGTTATCGGCTGGTGCTGATCGTCAGCGCGCGGGAGGGGTTTTCGATGAAGATCTGGCGGACCTGCGGCGCGGTGAAACCGGCTTCCATTAGCATGAGCGGCACGCGATCGATCATGTAGTCGAAGCCGAACTGTCCACCGTATCCGAGGTGGTTCGATTTGCGGGCCAGATCGCCGGAGACCAGTAACTGATCGAGATACCCTGCATCCAGCAGCGAGGCCAGGACCTGCGCCCGTTTCTCATCCGGCGCCAGATTGTGGCGAGTCCAGCGGTCGAACGACAGGAACACCCCGGTTTTGAGCACTGCGCGCAGGTATGGACCGGCGTCCAGCCTGGCATCCATGTGCCCGATGATGATCTTGCCTGGATCGGCACCGGCATCAACCAGCGCTCCAATCTGCTCGAGTGCCATCGTGCCCAATTCGGTGTGGGTAGAGATCGGAACACCGGTTGCACGTTGGGTTGCTGCGGCGGCCAGCAATACCCGGTGCTCGACCTCGGTGATCTCATTGAGGCTTGTGCCCGCCTTGACGAGCCCTGCCCGAATGCCCGTCCCGTCAATCCCCTCGCGGATCTCGGCAATGTTGCGGGCGGCGATGGTTTCGGCGGAGTCGTCCCCAATCCATGGTGCAGCGATCAGGTGCTTGTGATGACCAGTGGTGCAGATCAGGTGAACCGGCGAGCGCTGTGCCAACCAGAGCAAGTCGGCAATTGAACGGCCGTAATCAGCCGGACCCATATCGACAATCGCGCGGCCGCCTGCCGCCGCGAAAAGCTCGAGATCACCAGCCGACGAGGCCAGATCGTCAATGACCAGATCGTTGTCACTGGCGGCTAACGGATTGGTGTGATTGAAGATGTGCTCGTGGTGAAGGGCAAAGCCAAGCGCCCCGGGATCAATTGGGCCAAGGACGGTCATCACATGCGGTTGCGACAAATCGAACGGCTCATCGGCATCATCGGCCGGCTCAAATGTTTCGCCCGATGCCAGACCGTAATCGAACTCTTCGTCCACGCCTACTCCAACCCGAAATCGCCGCGATTCCACTCGCCCGATTTGCCGCCCGATTTGTGCTGCAGGTGGATATCGCCGATTGTCATTCCACGATCGACCGCCTTGACCATGTCATAGACCGTCAACGCTGCCACACTGACCGCCGTGAGCGCCTCCATCTCAACACCGGTTTGCCCACGGTTTTCGACAGTTGCCTGAATCGCGACGCCGGTTTCGTTCAGGGCGAGACGCAGATCGATCTTCGTGAGCATCAATGGATGGCACATCGGGACAAGTTCGTGGGTTCGCTTGGCTGCCATGATGCCGGCAACCTGCGCCACGCCGAGCACATCGCCCTTTTTCGCTCCACCACTGCGGATAAGGTCGATGGTCTCCGGCTGCATGCGCACGTGGCCCGTGGCGATGGCCTGGCGATGGGTGATCTCCTTGTCGCCGACATCCACCATGCGGGCGTTACCTTCGGCGTCGAAATGGGTCAGGGTAGGTTGGGCGGGCATTGCAGTCCTCGTTTTGCACATTCGGCCAGCATCGTTTCATGATACGAGGGTACGCGAGCACGACAGGAGGCAATCAGGCACATGTCTTTTCTCAAGAACCTGTTTGGTGGCGAACCGACGAATCAAGAACGCGCCGATGCAATTGCGCGGGAAGAAGCGGCTCGCCGGGCTGCCGGCGATCGCACAAACCCG
>JAPXRQ010000089.1:0-9672 GCA_033813515.1 Thermomicrobiales bacterium | reverse complement strand
ATTTGCAAGTCCCTTCGATGAAGTTTCAGAACCGATCAGCGAACTTGGCAAGGAGAACGCGGAACCATCCGAGACCGTCGTCGGGTGGCCAGGTCTCGCTGGCGTTGGCGGCATCGGCGGATTCTTCAATGCGCTGAAATCGGGAGAACTCTTCTACGGTCAGCTTGATCGTATGGCGGCAAATCTCAGTCCCGAGCAGCGATCCACTGCAATCGCGACCGGGCTGGGCAAGCTCGAGCCGCAAGTCCTGGCCGATCTGGCTGCCCGACTTGGCGTTGCACCTGACGCGACGTCAACCGCAAATGCGATGAGTGCCTACCTGGGCCAGCCCGGCGGCATCGAGGCGTTGGGACGGCAGGTTGCGCCCCAGGCGGTCGGCACCGACGATGAGTTCAATTACTTCACGGCAGTCAAGGATCCGGTTGTGCAGCAGGCCTTTAGTGCGCTCTTCCCGGCCATCGCCGAAGCTGGAAACAGCGCGAACTAACTGCGGCGGACAATAATCGCGCCAACCAGGACCAGGATGATACCGGCGGTCCGCGGCAGTGAGATCGGATGCTTGTCGACGCCGAACCAGCCGTAGTGATCCAGCACCACAGCCCCGACCAATTGGCCGAGGATGATCAGGCTAAAGAGGACGGATCCACCGAGACGGGTAACCAATGCGGCTGTCCCGGCTACGAAGAATGCCCCGATGATGCCGCCAGTCCACATCCACCACGGCATATCGCGGAAGACCTGCCCATCGGGATAGGGGCGGTGATACACGAAGAGCGAAATCAGGATCAGTGAGACGGTCGAAACGGTGGTCGAGATAAGGGCCGTCTGATACGGATTACCGACGAGGGCCCGCAAATCGGCATTGATGCCGACCTGCACAACCGCAGTCACGCCGAGGGCAAAGGCAAACAACACGAGAATTACAAACATGCCACGCACCCTCTGATCTGCACCGACCACTGAACCTCTCCGTTTCACAACCGGTGACAATCGTATGCGAAACCGTAGCCAATTCGTGGAGCGGTCATGGGACTGGCGGACAGGTGGATCATGACTCCGGCGCGATAGCTGAATCAATGCAAGGCGCGCAGAATCGGCTGACAAACGTGGTCCGATTCGCAATGCCGCTGACAGGTCGACCTATGATTGAACGCACAGTTACCCGGACAGACCTGACCCGAGTTTCGACGGCGAAAGCAATTGCGGTCACGATGCCAGACGACGATCTCACCTTCTTCTCTGCACTTTGGCTGTGGGTGCCAGTCGGCTTGATGCTGTGGGCGGCGATCATCTGGACCGTTACTCGCCTCGTTTAGTCCACCGCGACCAATTCGATCAGTTCATCGGCGCTCCTGCGAATGGCAGTGAGCGCCGATTGCATTTCCGCCGCTCGAATGGCCTCGGTTCCAGGCCCTGGCACGCCGATTGTCGCCATCATGCTGTTCCAAACCGGGCGGCATGGACGGGCACGTTCGGGATCGGCGGCCTCCAGGATCTGCAGGCAGCGGGTGGCGGTGACCCCGATCCAAAAGAGCGTGTCGCGCGGATGACCAGCGTCGATGAGATGCAGCGAATCATCGATCGCACCAACACGGCCGACCGCCGAGATGTCCCTCTCGAACGGAAAGTTGCCCTTCGGCATGTCGAGCGTGGCGTCGAAGATGTGGGCGAGGTTCTGCACCAATGACCGGCATCGCTGGACCGAACACGGCACCGGATTGATGAGATCGAGCAGGGGCGGATAGAGATCTGGCCGGCCGATGGTGGTCAGCATCTCGCGCGTGGCCTGATAGCGGCGCCGAACGGTCGGATTGCGTAACCCCGCGACCAGATGGATATGCGTTGTTACCCCGACCCCGAAGAGCCAGGCGATCGCACGATCGGTGTCGGATGGTGCGTGCACTGCTGCATGCAGGTATGTTCGCGACCGCTCCACGACAGCATCGCAGCGGCGCGCGATCCATTCGCGTCTGGCGAATTCCTCCTGTACCTCGCGCTGAACTGCCGTAAGCCAGCCGTCGCTATCGAAGAGGATCAGATCAGGCGAGCGAAGACTGCTGGCGAGGTGGTACGTGCCAAGGACTTGAGAAGCGTCATCGATTGCGCTGCGTTCGACGGTTGAGACATCAAGCACCAGGCCATCTACGAGACGCTTGCCGATTGGCAGGTCTGCTGACTGCCTGGCCACGAGGATCAGATCGACATCAGAGGTCTCGGCGAGTTCGTCCCCATCACCTAGCCAGGTGATTGAGCCATGCAGAAATGCGGCATCGATGGGAACACCCATCTCGACCTGGTCCTCAACCCATCGCCTGGCGATCGCTTTGGCGGTCGCGGCGTTCAGTGCAGGACCCCATTGGGGACTGGTTTGGTCGTTGCGATCATATCGATCGCCAGTGCCAGTTGCAGGCGGAGGCGCGTGTCGGCATCGTCGAGGTCGTACCCGGTCAGGGCGCCGATGCGGCTCAACCGGTAGAGCACCGTATTGCGATGCACGCCGAGTTTTTCCGCAGCGACCTTGGGGCTGCCATTGGCGGCGAACCACGCCCGCAGGGTTGGCACCAGTTCCGCATGATGCTGGGCGTCGTTCTCAAGCAGTTCGCCGAGTGTGGCGCGATGGAACTCCGTGGACTCCGGGAGTGCCTCGGCGGCGAACAGCAGACGGTAGATGCCCAGCCGCCCAAACTCTGCGACCGTCTCGTCGAGCCCGAGCCGATCCTGAATCAACAGCGCCTGCAACGCCTCGCGACGTGATCGCTGTAGTCCGGAGAGACCGTCCTGGAGCTGGCCAACTGCTGCCCGAACCGGAGTGCCTGGCATCTCCCGCTTGATCGCTTTCAAGACGGAAGCAGGTTCGGACGCTGGCGGCAGCACCAGTTCGATTTGCTCATCCTTGATCCGCCAGAGTAGATTCAGACCACGCGATCCGAGGGCCAGATTAACCTCGTTGCGGATCGCATTGGCGTTCACTGGTGCCGCACTGCAGACCATCATCCGCTGCTGACCGGTGAGATCGTGACCCAGTCGCCTCGCTTGCTGCAGCAGGGTCGTCTCGTTCCGAAGTGCGCCATCCAGCACCTCATCCAGCACATTGAGTTCAATCTCGCGCCGGGCGGCAATTGATGCGAATTCACGCGCGAGCACGATCGCACAGGCGGCTGCTCCACGTGAAGTGATAAGGCCGTCATCACCGCTCCAGGCCGAGGTCGGTCCAATCAACGACAGGCAGCCAAGCAAGCCATCCCGCCCGATCACCGGTGCTACGGTCCGATCGAGTTCACCGCCCAGCGCCATGTGCATGGTCGGTGGTTCGGCCGGGCTGGCATCGCTCGTCACCGAGAGCCAGTTCTGCACGACACCGCGCGTGGCATCGAGCAATGGATCTATCGCATCGCGAGACGGCTCGGACCGCGTGTTGAAGTAGGTCAGGATCTTGCCATCGCGTCCTTCGAGCGCCACCGCCTGGTCGGTTGCTTCGGCCAGCGCGCTAATGATCGCGGCCAGCGGCTCTCCGGCGATCGCCAGCTCCATTAGCCGTCGACCCGCTTCCTGGCCACGACGTTGTCGTTCGCGACGACGTTCCGCAATCAGCTGGCTGGCCTGCTGCTCCAGTGTGGCCAGGTTGACTCGGTGATCGATCGCAATCAGCGCAACATCGCGATCCCTGGCCAAAACGCGGTCGTCGTCCGTGATCGCGCCGGCAAAGGCGACTGCTGATATGCCGAATCCCGCCAGCTGCCGCAGGGCGACATCCAGGGTGAGCCGATCATCGACATCGCTCAGATCTTCCTGACGGAGCAGGACCAATTCACCGCCGTTGAGATGCGCAAATGCGGGCGGACTCGGTCGTGGGCGTGTTACCCAGGTCACTTCCCGGGCCAGAGCGGCATCGCTCAGACCGTCGCGGTCCTCATCGGGAAGCACATTCGCAATGACTTCGCGCAGGGTAATCATCGATCAGGCATCGAGGTATCGCTGGAGTTCCCACGGGCCGACGTGCGCCCGGTAGTCCTCCCACTCGGCGGTCTTGACGGTGATTACCTGATCGGCAATGTAGCCACCGAGCGCCTGGGTCATGAGCGGATCGTCAGCAAATGCGGAAATTGCCTCACCCAGGGTTGAGGGCAGCCGCACAGCCCCGCGGCGACGTAGCTCGTCGTCGTCATAGGAAACGAAGCTCTCATCGAATGGATCGGTCGGCTCAACTTTGCGGGTGATCCCGTCCATACCGGCGGCCAAAGCAACGGCAAAGGTGAGATAGGGATTGGCCATGGCATCGGGGGAGCGGAGTTCGATCTCGGCCTTGTCGCCATCCAGCCAACCCGGCACGCGGATCAGCGACGCCTGACTCACCCGTGCCCAGGTCGCATAGCGCGGCGCCCGGTGTCCGGCATTGAGCCGCTTGTAGGAGTTGACCGTCGGGTTGGTGATCAACATCATCCCGGTGGCGTGGTCCAGTTGTCCGCCGATAAACCATTGCGCCTCGGTGCGCAGGGCATTCCCGTCGGACCCGAGGGCATCGGCATCGCCCTGAAAGAGGCTCTGGAAGACGTGCATGCCCGATCCGGCAGCGTTTCCGAGCGGTTTGGGCATGAACGAGGCGCGCAACCCAAAACGCCGCGCGACCGAGCGAATCACCTGGCGCACGGAAATCAACTGATCAGCCATACGCAAAGCATCGACATCGGGCAGATCGAGCTCTTCCTGTCCTGGCCCGGTTTCATGGTGCGAACCGCCGACAAAGATCCCCATGTCCTGAAGGGCAGTCAGGACGGCATCGCGGGTTGAGGCAACTTCTTCTGCCCCGATGCTGAAGTACCCGGATCCCATCGTGCGATCGGGCAATGTGCCATCGCCGGGAAGGAGGTAGTACTCCATCTCGACGGCGATCCGGTAGTCGTAGCCGAGGGCGCGGGCGGCCGCCAGATTGCGTTCCAGCACCGAGCGCGGATCACCTGCGAATGGTTGACCGTCCCGCCGCAGGACCGAGCAACACAGACGTGCGCGCCGCTCACCACTTCCCTCCCACGGAAAGAGGGCGAGGGTTTGTGGATCCGGCACAAGGAAGAGATCGAGCTCGACCTTGCGATGTCCGCCTGTCAGTGCGGAGCCATCGAAGCGGTACCCGTTACGCATCACCTGGGGCAGCAACTCGGCCGGAATCGTCAGTGTTTTGGCGCCACCAACGATATCGCTGAACTGCAGATCAATCAGGCGCGTGCCAGCCTCGTGAACCGCATCCAGCACGGGCTGATAGGCCGATGCCTCGTTGCGTATGGACGAGTCACTGACCGCCATTATGCTCTCCGCCCATAAGAATCTCCCTGGCCAGCAACTCTGGATACGTCCACAACCACTCGAAGCCGTGGCAATTGGTCTCACTGCACAACGAGTGGCAACACCTTACAGCCGCTCGCAGATCGCGCTGGTGCCTGAATAGCCTCACACCGTCGAAATTGATGCTTGCCGACGGTCAGGTCAACCTGCACAACGGCTTGATTGTACTCAGAGTACAAAAGCGTGTCGAGCGGCTGGTGCCACCCGTCCGTAGCCCGGGCGCAGCGCCCAAACATAGACTCTGAAGGCGACACAGAGGCAGCGATTTGCCCATTCCTGATCTTCGCCGGCGCCGGAAGCGATGCAGCTCGACGGCTCGGAAGGTCTCTTGCCATTGGCACCAGTCGGCGCCGTTGGGGTCTACAGACCGCGAACGGACCACGACTCGCCACCAGGGACGAACAGATGACGAAGGTCTCCATGCAACCTGCCGAAACAGTTGCCCCGCTTTACGACCCGTCGTTCGAGCGCGACTCATGTGGCGTCGGGCTGGTCGTCGACATCAAGGGGCGACAGTCGCGCGATATCGTCACGCGCGCACTGGCCGGACTGGTCAATCTCACCCATCGTGGTGGGGTTGGCGCCGATGCCCGGACCGGAGATGGAGCAGGCATCCTGACCCAGATTCCCACTGGTTTCTTCGCCGATCTGCCCGCCGGTGAACTGGGTGTGGCGATGATCTTTCTGCCCCAGGACGCCGATGTCGCAGACGCCGCGCGCACCATTGTGACCGAGGCAATGTCCTCGGCCGGCCTCGAAATTCTGGGCTGGCGGCGAACCCCGGTCGATCCATCGGTCCTCGGCGAGATCGCGGGCCAGACGCTGCCCGGAATTGCCCAGCTCCTTATCATGCGACCGTCCGATATGGATGAGGAAACATTCGAGCGCACCTTGATGCTCGGTCGCAAGGCCGCCGAGCGCGCTGCCGAATCAGCCGACATCCAGGACCTGTTCTTTGTCTCCTGCTCCTGCCGAACCGTCATCTACAAGGGATTCTGTCTGCCGGAAGATCTGGCGGCGTTCTACCTGGATCTGCAGGACGAGCGCTTTGTATCGGCAATTGGCCTCTTCCACCAGCGCTACAGCACAAACACCTTGCCGACCTGGGCGATGTCGCAGCCATTCCGCTTCCTGGCCCACAACGGTGAGATCAACACGATCCAGGGCAATCGGCTCTGGATGCAATCCCGCAAGCCACTTCTTGAGTACCCCGGCATTGCCACGGCCGAGGAACTTGAGCCGCTGGTCTCGATGACCGGTTCGGACTCGCTCAGTCTCGATAATGTGGTCGAGTTGCTCTATCACGGTGGACGCTCCCTGCCCCACGCACTGATGATGTTGGTGCCGGAGCCCTGGGAGCGGATGGACGATATGGAACCATCCCGCCGTGCCTTCTACGACTACCATGCAGGACTGGTTGAACAGTGGGATGGACCAGCCGCCCTCGCCTTCTCTGATGGGGTGTTGGCGGGAGCGACGCTCGATCGCAATGGTCTCCGGCCGCTTCGCTACGCCATCACATCGGACGGTCTGCTCATCGCGGGGTCCGAAGCGGGCACCGTGGCGGTCGATCAGGCGCTGGTCATCGAGAAGGGCCGGCTTGGTCCCGGCCAGATGATCGTGGTCGATACGCGCCGTGGCGAAGTGCTGCGCAATGACGCAATCAAGCACGAAGTTGCCGGTCGGCGCGAGTACAGCGACTGGTTACGCCACGAGCGGGTCAATATCGACCGCGACGATTCGACACCGCAGACCATTGACGAGCCGAATGTGGCCGCAGTCCAGCGCTCGTTCGGCTACAACGCCGAAGATGCCCGCCTGGTTGTGCTGCCGATGGCCAAGGAGGCGCAGGAGCCGACGTGGTCGATGGGTGACGATGCGCCGCTGGCGGTGCTTTCCGAGATACCCCGACCGCTATCCGCGTACTTCCGGCAGCGATTTGCGCAGGTGACGAACCCACCAATCGACTCCCTGCGCGAGCGGATCGTGCTCTCGCTCGATACGTTCATTGGGGCGCGCGGCAATCTGCTGGTCGAATCCGAAGAGAAGGCCGAACTGATCCGTCTGCAGAGTGTGGTGATCACTGAATCGCAGCTCAACCGCATCCAGAACCTCTGCAGTCGTCACCTCTGCTCCACGACGATCTCGACGGTCTTTGATCTCACATCGACCGATCTGCCGACCGCGCTCGATGGCGTGCTGGCCCAGGTGGCCGCCGCAATCCAGAACGAGAAAACGATCGTCGTCCTCTCCGATCGCGGTGTCGACGAAACGCACGCGGCCATACCCATGCTCCTGGCTGTTGGCGCCATTCATAACGAACTGACGCGCACTGGCCAGCGCATGCTGGTTGATCTGGTCTGCGAGACCGGCGAGGTTTGGGACGTCCATCATCTCGCCGCATTGATTGGGTACAGCGCTTCGGCGATCCACCCGTATCTGGCCCTGCAAGCCGCGAGCGCCGTTGCCGGGACGCGGGGCGCCGAGGAATTGACGGTCGCGCAGGCCCAAAAGAACTACATCGCTTCGCTTGAAAAAGGCATGCTCAAGATCTCCAGCAAGATGGGGATCTCGACGATCATGGGCTATCTGGGAGCGCAGATTTTCGAGACGATCGGCCTTGGCCCGGAACTGATCGAGTTCGCCTTCACCGGTACCCCGGCCCGTCTCGGCGGTATCGGCTTGCGCGAAATCGAGGAAGACATCCGCCGCAGGCATGCCGATGCCTGGGAGACGCCGGATGCCAAATTGCCCGATCCCGGGTTCGTCCGCTTCCGCAAGGATGGCGAGTCGCATGGCTACAGCCCATCGATGGCCAAACTCCTGCAGCAGGCGGCCCTGACCGGTGAAAAGGTCGACTTCGCGGCGTATCACGAATTCGTCAATAGTCAGCCGCCAACCACCGTCCGCGATCTGCTCTCGCTGAAGCCACTCGGCGCGGCGGTGTCGCTGGAAGACGTCGAACCGGCCAGCGAGATTGTCAAACGATTTGTGGTGACCGCGATGTCGCTCGGAGCGCTCTCCCCGGAAGCGTTCCAGACGCTGGCTGTGGCCATGAATCGCATCGGCGGACGCTCGAACTCCGGTGAGGGTGGCGAGGATCCAGAGTGGTTCACGCCGGCCGAGAATGGCGATATTCGGCACAGCAAGGTGAAGCAGGTTGCTTCTGGTCGATTCGGCGTGACGGCCCGCTATCTGGCCATGGCCGAAGAGCTCGAGATCAAGATGGCGCAGGGATCGAAACCTGGCGAAGGTGGACAGATCCCGGCCCACAAGGTGACCGATTTCATCGCTCGCATGCGCCACGCGGTTCCAGGTCTGACGCTGATCTCGCCGCCCCCGCATCACGACATCTATTCGATCGAGGACCTCGCGCAGCTGATCTATGACCTCCGGCAAGTCAATCCGCGCGCCCAGGTTGGCGTCAAACTCGTCTCGGTTGCCGGAGTCGGCACCATCGCCGCCGGTGTGGCCAAGGCGAGGGCGGACTACATCCTGATTTCCGGACACAATGGGGGGACGGGTGCCTCACCACTGGCATCCATCAAGCACGCCGGCAGCCCGTGGGAGCTGGGTCTGGCCGAAGCGCAGCAGGTCCTGGTCATGAATGGCCTGCGGAATCGCGTCCGGCTGCGCACCGATGGCGGTATCAAGACCCCGGAAGACATCATCTTCGCGACGCTTCTGGGCGCGGAGGAGTACGGATTTGGCACGTCTGTCCTGATCGCGATTGGTTGCGATATGGCCCGGCAATGCCACCTGAATTCCTGTCCGACCGGCATCGCCACCCAGAAGGAAGAGCTGCGCAAGAAGTTTTCGGGTACACCGGAGATGGTCGTCAACTACATGTTGATGCTGGCCGAAGGAGTACGGGAGACCATGGCCGCGCTCGGTATCCGCCGCCTGGAGGATGTCATCGGCCGTTCCGATCTGATCGCCGGCCGCGAGATGGAGGGGCGGGCGGGCATGCTCGATGTCAGCGCCCTCATCGCCCAGCCTGCCGATGAGCATCTGCGCCGCAAGACAATTGATCTCGATCCGCAGCCGACGACTCTGGATCAGAAGATTCTGACGGTGGTCGGTCCGGCCGTGGCTGAGGGGCAGTCCGTCAATATCCATGAGCCGATCGAGACCAAAGACCGGACTGTCGGGGCGCGAATCGCCGGCGAGATCGCCCTTACGCATGGCCTCAACGCGCTGGCGCCGGGTACGATCACCGCCCAGTTCACCGGCAGTGCGGGCCAGAGCTTCGGCGCGTTCGCAGTCGGTGGCATGCGGTTAGTGCTCGAGGGTGAGGCCAACGACTACGTGGGCAAGGGCATGGCTGGCGGTGAG
>JAPXRQ010000088.1:0-11688 GCA_033813515.1 Thermomicrobiales bacterium | reverse complement strand
ACAATGTCACTGTTGCGGGAGATCTGAACGGCGAGGTTCGTTGCCGCGGGCGCTTGCAGATCATGCCGAGCGGCAAGGTCCACGGCAAGGTGAACACCCAGACGCTGGTGATCAACGAAGGCGCGATTTACGAAGGTCAGCTGGAGATGTCTCCGACCGAGGCGCCGGCCGCGTCCTCCACGCCGCGCACATTTGCCAGCGAGCAGAAGCCGCCGGTGGCGATTTCGACTGCCGCCAGCCGGGCAGCAGCCTCCGAGCCGGCCACGACCACCTTCATCCGCCGCCTGGGCGGACCGGAGACGCCGTGGGAGGGTCAGGAAGGCGAAGCACCGAGCGAAGAGGCCCAGGAACAGGCCTGATATTCGGCACAATTCAGTTGACCGGAAACGGATCGGCGCATTGCCGGTCCGTTTGTCTTGTTGAGGGGGAGGATGGGACCCCGTGATATACTCACCGGACGATTGGACGGTGTTCGGCAGACGTGAATTCAACCCAGAAACGCATGGATTTGCAGAGAAATCCTCCCCACGTATGCCAAGATTCCGCCGATGAAACATTCTGGCCCGGTTATCCGTTCAAGAGGATGAATGCGCGGTGCGAGGCGGTAGTTTTGACTGCCGAATCGATACGCGGATTCATGATGTGTGCCTAAGTGAGTGACGAGCTAGAGGACGCAGCACCATCGCCCCGGCGCCGAACCCGATCCTGGGATGCTGGCGCACCGAGCGGACAGGAGCGGACGATGAGTTACGAAAGCGAAGAGCGCTACTGGACGGACTACCTGCGGGTGGCATTGCCGGTCATCGGGTTGCTGCTGATGCTGGCCCTGTTCTGGTGGTGGGCGCAGAACTTTATCGGGGACGAGAACGATCCCGAGCAAGTGGCGAATATTGTCCAGACGCAGGTTGCGACCCAGGCCCCGCCGACGGCGACCGCGACCGTTGCGATCACTGTTGAAGCGACTGAGGTCGAGAACACGCCGGCCGATGATGGAAATGGCGACGGCGGCAACACTTCGCTGAGCAATACCCCAACTGGTGACCAGCCGACTGAAGCCGACTGCGGATTTGCGGAAGGCGACCGCGTCGTAACCACTGACGAAGTGCGCATGCGATCCGAGCCAAGTACCGCTTCCGATGAGAACATCATCGAATCACTTCCCGCTGGCACTGAGTTGCGGATCATTGGCAATTGCTACGAGACGGATGGCGATGTCGACTTCTGGCACGTAACCGTTCGCGAAACTGCGGAAGAGGGTTACGTGGCTGCCGATTACATCGAGGCCGAAGAGTAAAATCCGGCTTCTCCACTAGACACGGCTGCTATACTGATTTGTGGCCCGGCACCTGTCGGGCTTCTATTTGGCACGCGTTCCGATCGGGTTCGGCGGTGCTCCGTTTCGGCGGAGTTCGAATCCGGGATGACGGCGCGGATGCTTGAACCGCAGGAGGACCCACGTGGTTACACCCATCTACAACGAGCCACCTCGTACAGTCATGAAGTCGCTGCTCGAGGCAGGCGTTCACTTCGGCCACCAGACCAAGCGCTGGAACCCGAAGATGAAGAACTACATCTTCACCGAGCGCAATGGCATTCACCTGATCGATCTCAACCAGACGGTGCCGCTCCTCGATGATGCGTATGCATTCGTCTCCGAGCTGACTGCCCGTGGCGGCCGGATCCTCTTCGTTGGCACCAAGAAGCAGGCCCAGGAAGTGATCGCCAGCGAGGCGGTGCGCTCCGGCCAGTTCTATATCAACCGGCGCTGGTTGGGCGGCACGCTGACGAACTTCGTCACGATCCGCTCGCGGTTACGGACCCTGCGCACATTGCAGGAAGAGTCGGCCGACGGCACATTCGAGTACCTGCCGAATCAGGAAGCCGCGACCAAGCGCAAGGATCTCGAGCGCCTGGAGCGATCCCTCGGTGGTATGCGTGATATGACCGGACTGCCGGGCGCGATCTTCGTGGTCGATCCCAAGCGCGAGCACCTGGCCATTACCGAGGCTCGCCGGCTGAAGATCCCGGTCATTGCGATCACGGACACCAACTGCGATCCGGATGAGATCGATTTCCTCATCCCGGGCAACGACGATGCGATTCGTTCGGTCCGGCTGATCACCGCGGCGATTGCCGATGCGGCGATTCAGGGCACGATGCAGGCGGAAGTCTCGTTCGCTGAGCGCGAGATGGATATGGGTAGCGCTGCCGAGCCGGATGCGGCCGCGGTTGCGATCCAGGAAGCTGCTGCGGCCGCGGAAGTGGTCGAAGCGGCAGCCGAAGTTGAGACGGCAGCTGCCGATCTCGAGCAGGCTGTTGAGGACACGGCTGCTGTCGAAGCGGTTGCGGACGAAGCCTGATTTTCATTCGCCGTCGATTGACGCGAAACAACTAAAGGAACAGGAAAACGGTGGTTACTACATCTCTCGTCAAAGACCTGCGCGAGCAGACTGGCGCTGGCATCATGGATTGCAAGCGCGCGCTCGAAGAGGCCGGTGGGGATCTGAAGAAGGCGTCCGATCTGCTCAAGCAGCAGGGTCTGGCCAAAGCTGAGAAGAAACTCGGCCGCGAAGCCAACCAGGGTCTGATCGAGACCTACGTCCACGCTGGTGGCCGGATTGCCTCGATGATTGAACTCAACTGCGAGACCGACTTCGTCGCCCGCACACCGGACTTCAAGGGCCTGGCCCGCGAGGTTGCGATGCAGGTCGCGGCCATGAATCCGAAATATCTGAACGAGGAATCGGTTCCGGCCGAGGAATGGGCTGCACTCGAGGGCGAGTACGGCGATCACAAGAAGGCGGTCGAGGCCGTTTGTCTGTACAGCCAGGCCTTCATCCGCGACCCGAAGCTCTCGATCAACGAGCTTGTCCGGCAGGCCGTGGCCAAGTTGGGCGAGAATGTGCAAATCACCCGCTTCGCACGGTTCGAGGTCGGTGCAGACCGCCCCGAGGCCGCCGAGGCTGCGGAATAGGACGAACCCGAGCGGTTCCACCAGGAGGATCAATCACCGTGAGTGGGTATCGCCGTGTTCTGCTCAAGCTCAGCGGCGAGGCCTTGATGGGCGAGGCTCATTTCGGTATTGATCCGGCCGTCGCGCAATCAATCGCAGCACAAATCAAAACCGTCCGCCGCGACGACGTCCAGGTGGGCGTCGTCGTTGGCGGTGGCAACATCTGGCGCGGTCTGGCAGCGAGCAGCAAGGGCATGGACCGCGCCACTGCCGATTACATGGGCATGGTCGCAACCGTGCTCAATGGTCTGGCCCTGCAGGACGCGCTCGAGAAGAACGGGGTCTTCACCCGGGTCATGACCGCCATCCAGATGCACGAGGTGGCCGAGCCGTACATCCGGCGGCGAGCGATCCGGCATATGGAGAAGGGCCGCGTCGTCATCCTGGCGGCGGGCACCGGCAACCCCTACTTCACGACTGATACCGCGGCGGCGCTCCGGGCCCTGGAGCTGGATGTCGATATCCTGCTCATGGCCAAAAACGGGGTCGATGGCGTCTACGATGCCGATCCGCGCAAGGTTCTGACGGCGAGGCGGTACTTGCAGGTCAGTCACCAGGATGCGATCGAGCGGAAC
The DNA here is from genome assembly GCA_033813515.1 of Thermomicrobiales bacterium. Lineage (GTDB taxonomy): Bacteria > Chloroflexota > Chloroflexia > Thermomicrobiales > UBA6265 > DASQCG01. The sequence goes on along the minus strand of JAPXRQ010000088.1, from coordinate 8,100 downwards.
CTGAAGGTGATGGATGCGGCGGCGCTTTCGCTCTGCCGGGAGAACGATCTCTCCATCCGCGTATTCGATATGAACACCGATGAGGCGATCGCGCGCGCCATGAGCGGCGAGGCGATCGGTACACTGGTAAGCAGCGCACCCTCCATCGTGGATGATGGCGAGGCCAGCGCGTAGCAAAGGACAGGTGAGCGCGATGATCAAGGATGCAATCAGCAGCGCCGAGGACCGGATGCAAAAGGCGATGAGCGCCCTGCGGCGGGATTTCGGTTCGATCCGAACGGGACGGGCAGCACCGGCCCTCCTTGATCGCGTCACGGTCGAGTATTACGGCACCGAAACGCCGCTCAACCAGATCGCCGGGGTGTCCGCACCCGAAGCGCGCATGCTTGTTGTGCAGCCGTACGATCGCGGGGCCATTCCGGCGATTGAAAAAGCGCTGATGAAGAGCGATCTCGGAGTCACCCCATCGAATGACGGGCAGATCATCCGCCTGACCATTCCGCCGCTGACCGAGGAACGCCGCAAGCAGCTCGTCAAGACCGTGCACACGATGGTCGAAGAGTCCAAGGTTGCGGTCCGAAATGTGCGGCGGGATGCCGTGCATCAGGTCCACAAGCTCCTGACCGATAAGGAGATTTCCGAGGACGAGGAGCGACGGGCGACCTCGCAGATCGATGATCTGGCCAAGAAGTACACCGAGGAAGCCAGCGCGATTGGCAAGGAAAAAGAGCACGAGGTGATGGAAGTCTGAGGCGCGAGCCGGAGCAGGACCCCATCATGGACATCATCGATCCCAACCGGGTGCCGAAACACGTTGCCATCATCATGGATGGGAACGGGCGCTGGGCGGCGCAGCGGGGATTGCCTCGTCTGGCCGGGCACGACGCCGGGACCGAGAACATCCGCCGGATCACCTTCAAGGCAGGCGAGCTTGGCATTCACTACCTGACGCTCTGGGCCTTCTCGACCGAGAACTGGCGCCGACCGCAGGCTGAGGTCGAAGGGATCATGCAGATTCTGGCCAAGGCGATCGAATCCGAGACCCAGGAACTGCACAAGCAAGGCGCCCAACTCAGGCATATCGGCGACCTCTCAGCGCTCGAACCATCACTGCAGGCAGCAATTCGCGATGCGATGGACCTGACCAGGAACAACACCAACCTGGTGCTGACCCTTGCCTTCAATTACGGAGGGCGGCAGGAGATGATCCGCGCGATTCAGGCGATGATGGCCGAGGGTATCGATCCCGCCACCATCGACGAGGCCACGGTTGATGCCCACCTTAATACGGCCGGCATCCCCGATCCCGATCTGATCATCCGCACATCGGGCGAGTACCGGATGAGCAACTTCCTGATCTGGCAGGCAGCGTTTGCGGAACTGTTCTTCAGTCCGGTGCTCTGGCCAGATTTCGGACCAGAACAGCTGACCGAGGCCGTGCTCGATTTTGGTCGACGCGAGCGCCGCTTTGGCGATGTCACGGCAGCGGCTGTACCGCTCGTCAACGGCTAGTCCCATGCGCCAGCGGTCCATCAGCGCCATCGGCATTGTGCTGATCGGGATCACGCCGCTCTTCTTTGGCGGTCCAATTTGGGCGATCGCGGTCGGTATCTTCTGCGGCATCGGGTTGTTCGAGTACCACCGAATTGGTCGTTCTCTCGGCGTCGAGCCACTGCTGGTCGGGTACCTGGCGATTGCGGCGGCGTGTCTGATCGCCGTCATGGGTTGGCCCGCTGATCTGGCGATGATTCCGGTCGGGCTTGGACTGGTGCTGGCGGCATTTGTCGCGCTCTCTCGCAACAATGCGCCCGGATCGTTTCTCTCACTGGCCTCCGAGTGCTTCGGGATCGCATACCTGGCAGTGCCGGCGTATCTGGCGGTGGCGACACGGGGTCTGCCGGGAACAGTTTCGGCCGGCTGGCTGGATTCAGCCGCGAACAAGCTGTCGCTGGGCTGGGATGCCAATCCGCGCGGTCTGGCCTGGATGGGGATGATCATTACGGTCACCTGGCTGAGCGATACCGGCGCGTATCTGGTCGGACGGCAGATCGGGAAGACCCCGATGGTGCCGGCGATCAGCCCAAAGAAGACGCGCGAGGGGCTGGCTGGTGGGGTGATCGCGGGCATGGTCTTTGGACTGGCCGCGAACTGGCTGTTCGGCCTCGATCTTTCCTTCTTCGCGGCGGCTGGTGTGGCGGCAGTGCTGGTATGCGTTGGGGTGGCCGGCGACCTGACCGAATCGCTGATGAAGCGGCAGGCCAATGTCAAGGACAGCGGCACACTCATTCCGGGCCACGGCGGCATGCTGGACCGCATTGATGCGCTGCTCTTCACCTGGGTCGTTGGCTACTTCCTGGCCCGGCTGTGCGACCGCATCTGGCTATGACGCGCTCCTCCGATCAACCGATTGGCGTGGCGGTGCTGGGATCGACGGGATCGATCGGCACCCAGACGTTGGATGTGATTCGGGGACATCGCGATCGCTTCGCTGTGATCGCATTGGCAGCTGGCTCGAATTGCGAACTGTTGCAGGAACAGATCGACGAGTTTCGGCCAGCCCTTGTCAGTGCCGCCAATTGCGAGAACGTCACCTTGCCGGGAGAAACTGCCTGGGCTGAGGTAGACGGACTCCTGACTGCAGCGACAGATCCGCGCGCCGATGTTGTGGTGGTGGCGACCAGTGGGATTGCCTCGATCGAAGCCACGCTGGCCGCGGCCGAACTGGGCAAGACGATCGCACTCGCCAACAAGGAAGCCCTTATCTGTGCCGCCGATCTGCTATTGCCAGTCGTGGCGCGGACGGGAGCGCGGCTGCATCCGGTCGATAGCGAGCACAGTGCGATCTGGCAGTGCATGGGGAACCTGGCGCGGCCGGATGTGTCCGGGATCACGTTGACCGCGTCGGGAGGTCCGTTCCGGCGGATGTCGGCAGAGGACTTGGCAGCGGTCACGGCAGAGCAGGCGCTGCAGCACCCGACCTGGTCGATGGGGACCAAGATCACGATCGATTCGGCAACCCTGATCAACAAGGGACTGGAGGTCATTGAGGCGAGCCGTCTGTTCGGATTGCCGCTGGATGCGATCGATGTCGTGATCCACCCGGAGAGCATTATCCACTCGCTGGTGACCTTCGCCGATGGTTCGACGCTGGCACAATTGAGCCACCCGGATATGCGCCTGCCGATCCAATATGCACTCTCCCACCCCGCACATTGGCCGCGCGAGCAGAAGGCGCTATCGCTGGCCGAGGTTGGCGCGCTGACCTTTGAGGCGCCGGATGTTGCGCGGTTTCCGGCCCTGCAGACCTGCTACGCGGCCGGTCACAAGGGAAGTGCGGCGTGCGTAGCGTTATGTGCAGCGGATGATGTGCTGGTTGAGGCGTTCCTGGCCGGGCAGATTGGGTTCACCGATATCGGTCGGCTTCTACAGGTAGCGGTTGAGGCGGCGCCAGGCGGAAGCATCGCGTCGCTCGAGGAAATCGCCCGGATCACCGAGTCTACCCACGAACTGATTCGGTCCCACATCGCCTAACCGCGGGCGATAGCGATTGCGCTGACCGACGCTGCACCACTTGCCATCAGGACCACGGCGCATTCCGAAACGGTCGCACCGGTTGTGATCACGTCATCGACTACGGCGATGTGCATGCCGGTGATCGCCATCGCATCGATCACCGTGAAGACCCCGGCTACGGCATCCCAGCGCTGTTGCAAGGAGCGACCGACCTGCGGACGACGCTTGACCGACCGAACGAGCGCGTCGAGATTCACGGGAATGCCAGTTTGGGCTGCAATGTCCCTGGTCAGGAGAGCCGACTGGTTGAAGCCACGGTCGTGCTCGCGATCGCGATGGATTGGAACTGGCACCAGCAGATCGATGCCGGCCAGATCGAGGTGCGGAGTGGTCGCGGCGGCGAGATACGGACTGCGGGCAAATTCGCCCCGGAACTTGAAGCGGTGGATGGACGAGCGCACCCAACCGCGAAACGGGTACGCGGTCTGGATGCGATCGAGTTGCACGGGCAGATCGGCGCACTCGCAGGTTCGTCCGCCGGAGACACCGCAGCGCGCACAATCGGGCGTGCCGGTCGGCTGCACGACTGGCTGGCAGGTGCCGCAGACCCAGGAGCCACGCCGCCCACATTCGCTGCAGGACTCCGTCCATATCGCACGGTCGACGTGCCTCTGTAGCGCGGTGATGGATTGGCGAATGCCTGCAATTGTCATGATCGGAAAAGCATACGGCCGCAAAGGAATCTCCTCCACGGCCGCGGGATTTGCTTGACTGTTGTGATCTAGCCGATCGAGCGCATGACCTGCGGGATGGCCGGGCCGAGGATAATGACGTAGAGAGCCGGGAAGATGAGGAAAACCATCGGAAAGAGCATCTTCAGCGGCGCCTTCTGGGCCATCTCTTCTGCCCGCTGTCGGCGCTTGACCCTCATTGCTTCAGACTGGATGCGGAGCACCTGGGTGATCGGAACACCGAGGGTATCGGCCTGGATGACCGAGCCGACGAATGTGGTGAGGCCGTCTTCATCGCAGCGCAGGCTCATCTCGCGGAGGGCTTCGCGCTTGGTCTTGCCGATCCGCATCTCGGATAGGACGCGAGCGAACTCACGAGTCAGGGCGTTATCCCACTTCTCGGCGACGCGCTGCAGGGCGGGATCGAAGCCGAGGCCGGATTCGACGGAGATCGTGAGGAGGTCGATCGCATCTGGCAGGGAGAGCATGATCTCCTTGCGCCGTGCCTTGCGTTTTCGATCAAGCCAAATGCCAGGAAGCATGTAACCGAGAACGGCGCAGATCGCTCCGATCGCGGCGCCATTGGTCAGGCCAAGACCGGCGAAGATCATGAGCAGGCAGATACCGCCACCCATGCCGGCGGCGACCAGATAGCGCAGTCCGATGAACTCGACCGGACCCATTCCGTTGGGATTGCCGGCCTGATTCAACTTGACGCGGACCTTCTCAAGCGAAGAGGCCGGCGATCGGCTGCCAAGCGAGTTCGACCAATTGCGAACCATCGGCTTGATGACACGGGCGGAGAAACTCTCCGACTGCTCGCGCTGGGCAAGCGTCATGGCGCCGGATTGCATACCAAACGACGAAAGCCGCTCGTCGATAGTCGGCGTGGCGGATTTGCCGCGCTTGACGCCGACCAGAATCATGACGATTGCGAGGACGCCAACGACACCTGCGAGGATGAGTCCCATTTCAAACGCTCCTGACGGGCGCGACCGCCCAATTACACCTCAATGGTGGCGATCTTGCGCATCGCGAAGAAACCGATGATGACCATGACTGCTGCGCCAATCGGGAGGCAGATCCACGGCCAGACGAAGAGTTCGCCGAGATAGCTCGGGTTGGTCGCGAAGATGAAGAGGGCAAGCGCAATAGGCATGGCGGTGATGATGTAGCCGGAGAGCTGCACCTGCGCCGTGAGGACCTTGACTTCGCCCTGGATGCGGACACGCTCGCGAATGGTGTGGCCAATGGTCGAGAGGATCTGGGCCAGGTTACCGCCAACCTCGTGCTGGATGTTGATTGCCGTCACGAGCAGGTCGAGGTCTTCGCTCGGCACCCGGCGTAGCATGTTCTGCATCGCCTCTTCGGTGCTGATGCCGAGACCGACTTCGCGGACAACGCGGGAGAACTCGGTCGAGATCGGGTCCTTGGTCTCACGCGAGACCAGCTCCATCGTCTGGAGAAGGCTGTAACCGGCGCGGAGCGAGTTCGCCATGAGGGTGATGGTATCGCCCAGCTGGTTGATGAACTTCTTGCGCCGCATGTTGCCTTTGACACCAACATAGATCGCAGGCGCCTGGAAACCGATGACAGCGAAGACGCACCCGAGCACGATACCGAAGGCCGGGGCCAGGATTGCGACGAACAGGAAGCCGAGCGCAAACCCGGCCAATGCGCCAAGCAGGCGGAAGACCAGGAACTCGCCGACCGTCAGGCGGATGTCCGCCCGCATCAGCGCATTCGATGTCTTCTCGATGATGGAACGACCTTCCATCATCTGTTCGAGCGATGTCGCGACCGTACCTGGTGTGTGCTTGCCGCTGGAATCGACAATCGCCAGCATTTCCTCGCGCGTGGCGTAGCGACCCATGCGCTCCATCACGTCTTCGGGACTGCGCGATTTGTTGTTACGCACCACCAGGAAGAGCAGGACTGCCACAAGGAGCAGAAGCGCTATTCCCATGAACTGAAGTGGCATATCAGAAAACACCCTTCCTGCTGCGGAGACGGACCTGCACCAAGTTCATTTCCGCGGCCACCCTTCTAGAACTGCAAACCGGAACCGAAGATATTCGGCGGCAGATAAATGTTGGCGACTTCGAAGCGGCTGATGAACTTCGGCCGGATACCGGTCGGCTTCATGCGGCCCACGATCTTGCCGGCTTCGACACCGGTCTGCTGGAATGTGAAGATGTCCTGGAGCACGATGACATCGCCTTCCATGCCCTGGACTTCGGTGACATTCGTGATCTTGCGGGTGCCGTCCTTAAGACGATCCTGCTGGACGATGAGATCGACGGCCGAGGCGATCTGCTCGCGGATGGCGCGAACCGGGAGGTCCATGCCGGCCATGAGGCACATCGTCTCGAGACGGGAAAGCGTGTCGCGCGGGCTGTTGGCGTGCGCGGTGGTCATCGAGCCATCGTGGCCGGTGTTCATGGCCTGGAGCATGTCCAGCGCCTCGCCACCGCGGCACTCTCCGACGACGATCCGCTCGGGACGCATTCGGAGGGAGTTGATCACGAGATCGCGGATCGTGACTTCGCCCTTGCCTTCGATGTTCGGTGGGCGGGACTCGAGCCGGACTACATGTTCCTGACGGAGCTGAAGTTCGGCGGCATTCTCGATAGTGACGATGCGCTCGTCGTCCGGAATGAACGAGGAGAGCACGTTCAGCATGGTCGTCTTACCGGAACCGGTACCGCCCGAAACCACAATGTTCAGGCGCGCTTCCACACAGGCCTTGAGGAAGGTGGCCATCTCCGGGGTGAACGTTCCGAAGCGGATCAGATCCTCAACCGTGAACGGATCCTTGGAGAACTTTCGGATGGTGACTGTCGGACCGTTGAGGGCGATCGGTGGAATGATCGCGTTCACGCGGGAGCCGTCTGGGAGGCGGGCGTCCACGGTCGGCGACGATTCGTCGATGCGGCGGCCGAGCGGAGAGACGATGCGGTCAATAACCCGCATGACGTGCTCATCATCGTTGAAGACCACATCGGAGAGTTCCAGCTTGCCGGCACGCTCGACGTAGACCGCCTTCGGTCCGTTGATCATGATTTCTGTCACGGTTGGCTCTCGCAGCAGCGGTTCGATCGGACCGAAGCCAAGGATTTCGGCGGAGATCGCCTCGAACAGGCGCAGGCGCTCGACGCGGGTGAGGGAGATCCCTTCTGCCTCGACCACCGCACCGAAGGTCTCTTCAACCGAGCGACGGACTTCTTCGGCATTACCGAGGTCCATGCGCGGATCGAGTTCGGCGATGAGCCGATTCTGGACGCGGCCCTTGATCTCGTTGAATGAATCCTGCTTGTTGCCAGGCCCGCGGCGCTGGGCGGCCTGCTGGACGGCAGGATCGCTCAACCGGCCGGTGTTTTTGGCGCCAGGCTGAAAGAGCTCACCGGTCGAGGCGGGCATCTGCGTTGTGACCGGCTTGGCAAACAGCTCGCCGGTGCCAACTGGCCCGGTTTGCATCGCGCCCGTCGATCCCATCGTCTGGGTAGGCTGAGGCGGAGGCGGTGTGGCGCCGACCGCTGTGTTTTCTGCGTTGAGTCGCTTCAAAAGTGACACTGACCGACCTCCCGGCTGCTGTCCGATCCCAATTGATCGGACACGCGCTTCTCGCTAATTCGACTTCCGGCGCGGAACCCAGCGGCCGAGACCGCTCTTTTCCTTACCCGCCAGCGCCACGGTCTCTTCGCCCTCCTGGACTTCGAGAACCTGTTTACCCAGTGCTGCTGCCAACCGATTGAACTCCTGGGACAGGGCGCTCATCGGGGAGCTCTGGATGATGGGCACGCCTTCGTTGATCGAGCGCATGACGGGCAATGGCTCGTCTGGCAGGCGCGCCAGA
>JAPXRQ010000087.1:0-11720 GCA_033813515.1 Thermomicrobiales bacterium | reverse complement strand
GGCGAGGTCTCCACAATCGTCCAGGCCCAGCCGTCGCGACCGGCATCCTGCAGGTCAGCCAGAAGCCGCTCCCCGTTGCGCCGGGCACGGGGATTGATCACGACCAGGAGCTTGGCTGTCTCCGAGAGCTGCATGGAGATTGTCCGCTACGACTGAATCAGGCGGCTTCTTCGCCTTCCGGGCCAAACATCTGCTCAACCAGTTTCTGGGTCAACCAGGTGGCGGCGGCGGCCAGCAACAATCCGATTATGCCTTGGGCAAGGGTACGGGTCATCCTGCAGTCTCCCCAATCAGATGAGATACGTCACGTGCAAACACTATCTGGATTCTACTTTGTCGAGCGGAATTACCGGCCGCGTCCGCCGAACGCCAGGATACCCAGCGGAAAAAGCACAACCGCCAGGACAAGCGTCAGGTCGGCCACGGTCATCTGTCCGGCGACGACCGAACTGCCGCCTGGAAACAACTCGAGGATCGTGGCGAACGGATCCGTGGCGCGAAAAATCTGCCGCCCAACCCAATAGCGGCCAGATATCTCCAGCGCATTGAGGATGGCGCGGCTGACAAAGAGCGCACCGATGGCCGCATACGCGTTGAGCAACAGGATGAGCGGCAACTGTGATTGGCGCCCCTCGCCCTGTCCGCCCAGCGAAATCCTGCCCTGGCTCATCGTGTGGCAAGCATCCCGGCAAGGCGAGAGGCGATTTCGGCTGCCAGGTGTTCCTTGGTCATCAGCGGGAGCGCCTCGGGCTCGTGACCACGCGTGATGATGGTCGCCTGATTCGTGCGCGCTCCGATGGCAGCGACAGCGTCATTCACCACCACCATGTCCAGTCCCTTGGCCTCGAGCTTGGTCTGGCCATTGGCGATGTGATCGTTGGTCTCGGCGGCAAACCCGATTTTGACGAGGGCTTCGTCTTTCAGGCTGCCGATGATGTCCGGATTCTTGGCAAGTTCCAGCGACATCGTGTCGGTTCCGGCGGTCTTTTTGATCTTGGTCGTGGACGAAGTTGCCGGCCTGAAGTCGGCGACTGCTGCGGTCATGACAATCCCACCCGCAGTCGGCAGGGCCGCATGGACGGCGTCGTACATCTCCTGCGCAGACACTACCGGCACCGCCTGAACGCCGTACGGCATTTGCAGCGCAGTTGGTCCAGAGATGAGCGTCACATCGGCGCCGAGATCCATCGCCGCCTGTGCGATCGCGTACCCCATCCTGCCGCTGGAACCGTTACCGAGGAAGCGGACGGGATCAAGCGTCTCATGCGTTCCTCCCGCGGTGACGACGATCCGCTTGCCCGCCAGTGCACCTGACCGGCCAACCGCATTCCGCACTGCTCCGGTCAGATCCGCCACAGGACTGAGCCTGCCATCGCCCCATTCACCGGAGGCGAGTCGACCGGGTTCCGGCCCAATGATTGTTGCGCCTCGGGCAACGAGTGTTGCCAGGTGTTCCTGCGTTGCCGGGTGGTGGAACATGGCGTGCTCCATCGCCGGTGCGATCAGGAGTGGCGCCTGGGTAGAGAGCGCGGTCGTGCCGATGATCTCTGACGCAAGTCCGAGCGCCAGGTTTGCGATTGTATTGGCTGTGGCTGGCGCGACGATGAACGCATCGGCGGAGTGCGCGAGCGTGATGTGGCCCGTAAATCCGCGATGCCACCGCTCGAGAACGTTATCGTGGACCTCGTTCTGGGTCAGGGCCGCAAAGGTGCCCGGCGCGATGAATGTCGTCGCGGTTTTGGTCATCAGCACATGCACATCAGCACCAAGCTGCACCAGATTGCTGGCCAGATCCGCCGCCTTGTACGCCGCAATGCCGCCACTGACCCCGAGGAGCACAGTCTTCCCGGTCAGGGGCTGATGTGGCCGGAGTAACGGATCGGTTTCAATGTTCGCCACAGGTCATCCATCTATGCTTGCACGTATGAACGTGATTGCGTCTCACCAACCCACGCGGTGCTACCCATGCATTCTATAGGTCAGCGCCTCCTTGGGTTCGTCTGGATGTTTGTGGCAGCCCTTTTCATTGCTGCCGGCTGCCTGCTGGGATTTCTCGGCGTGTTTGGTGGCGTGCTGGTGCGCATCCGACCGGATACCCAGCACAACATCAACTACGACCCCAGCACCATCGCCCTGCTGGCGCCGATTCCCATGGCGATTGGCTTTTTTCTGCTGATTGGCTTCATTCTGCATGCACGAAGATTGGGTCGGCGCCAAAACAAAACCGGCGTCCGCTGACGGATCGCCGGTTTGGGTGTCAGAGTGAGTGCGGCCTAGCCGACGAAGATGGAACTCAGGAAGGCAATCAGTCCAAAGAGAATTCCGACGCCGATCGTGAGTTGGAAGAGCGTCTTTTCGAGTCCGCGCCGGGTGCGGTTAATCGAGCCGGTATCACCACCGAATGCTCCACTGAAGCTCGAACCCTTGGTCTGAAGCAGGACGATCATGATCAACACGATCGAAATGATGATCATGACAAGACTAAGTGCTGTATCCACGAAACGTCTCCCTCAGACCGGGCCACCAACGCTTGGGGCCAACCTAGGCTACCACTCCAACTGATAATCCGGCAATCACCGATCGGTCCGTGCTGCCTGGACGATGGCGTTGAAGTCGTCTGCCTTCAGGCTCGCGCCACCGACAAGAAAGCCATCGACACCATCGCCAGCAATCAGCTCCGCAGCATTTCCGGCATTGACACTTCCGCCGTAAAGGACGGCGAAATCAGCACCGAGATGCTCCTCGGCCCACGCATGGATGAAGGTGCACATCGTCGCTGCATCCCCCGCCGTGGCGGCGACTCCGGTGCCGATTGCCCAGACAGGCTCGTATGCGATGAGGACGGTATCCGGCATAAGCGCATCGCGATCACGCAATGCTGAGTCGAGCTGGCGACGGACAATTGATTCGGCCAGACCCGCTTCGCGCTCCTCCAGAACTTCTCCGACACAGAGCACCGCGGTGAGACCGGCCTCGAGCACGCGATCAAGCTTGCCCCGCACCACAGCGTCTGTTTCGCCGAAGAGCAACCGACGCTCGGAGTGACCGACCAGCACGAAGTCGCACATCTCCGCGAGCATGCTGGCCGTCACCTCGCCAGTGAACGCGCCAGATCCTGTGGACGAGCACGTCTGTGCCCCTGACCAGAGCGAAGTGCCGTCTATCTGGGGGCGAACTGCCTCCAGGTAGATCGACGGTGGGGCGCAGCCGACCTGGACGTCACCGGCTTCGATGTTCAGGAGCTGCGGGACGAAATCAGCGACAAAGTCCCGACTGCCATTGGATTTCCAGTTGCCGAGGACGTAGCGCAGCATATCAGTTGTCCATCAGGGCAGTGATGCCGGGCAATTCGCGGCCTTCCACGAACTCGAGCGATGCGCCACCACCGGTCGAGATGTGAGAGATCTTGTCCTCGAGTCCGGCAGCATTGATGGCGGCGACCGAATCGCCACCACCGACGAGCGAGTAGGCTCCCGAGTCGGCCACGGCCCTGGCGACCGCATTGGTGCCGGCCGCAAACGGCTCTTTCTCAAAGACACCCATCGGTCCATTCCAGAAGATGGTCTTTGCACCCTTGATCACCTCGCTAAAGGCATCAATGGATGACGGACCGATGTCGTAGATCGCCTTGTCAGACGGGACATCCTCAACCGGCACGACATCGCCTTTGGCTGCATCGATCGATTCGGCAACCACCACATCGGTCGGCAGCAGAACGGTTGCACCAGCTGATCGCGCCGCTTCCTGGATCGCGCGGGCCTGTTCGACCGCGTCCTCCTCCACAAGCGACGTGCCGAGTTGCAGGCCTGCAGCGAGCAGGAAGGTGTTCGCCATGCCTCCGCCAATGATCAGCGTCTCAACCTTGGGTGTCAGATTTTCGAGGACCCCAATCTTGTCGCTGACTTTGGCGCCGCCGATGATCGCGACGAACCCATCGCGCGGGCTCTCGACCAGCTTGCTCAGCGCTTCCACTTCCGCGGCCATCAACAAACCCGCATACGAGGGCAGATAAGTCGCCACACCGACCGTCGACGCATGGGCGCGGTGTGCCGCCCCGAATGCATCGTTCACATAGACCTCGGCCAGCCCGGCCAGCGATTTGGCGAGTTCGGGATCGTTCTTCTCTTCACCCGGCTCGTAGCGGACATTCTCGAGGAGCAGGATCGAGCGAGCTTGAAGTGCACTGGCTTTCGCCTGTGCATCAGGCCCGACAACATCGCTGGCGAACTCGACCGGGACACTCACAAGGGTAGCCAGGTGTTCAGCGACCGGCTTGAGCGAGTACTTCGGATCGACCTTGCCCTTGGGCCGGCCGAGGTGACTAACCAGAATGACCGCGTTGTTCGCGTCCAGGAGTGCCTGGATCGTCGGCAGGGCGGCGACAATGCGGGTATCGTCCCGGATCGTTCCGCCATCGAGCGGTACGTTGAAATCGACGCGAACCAGCACCGTCTTACCGGTGATGTTCGCACCAGAGATCGTGCGCAATGTCATTGGATTGTGCTCCTACGCAGTACCCGGAATTCCGGCCTCGCAGACAAGGGCGATCAGATCGGCAACTCGGCAGCTGTAGCCCCACTCGTTGTCGTACCAGGTGATGACCTTGACCAGTGTGTCCTCGAGGACCATGGTCGACAGGCCGTCGATGATCGACGAGCGGGGATCCATCCGATAGTCAGACGACACCAGCGGCTCATCGGAGAAGCCAAGAATGCCGCGCATCGCATCGCTCTCGGAGGCCGCCTTGAAGGCCGCGTTCAGGCTCTCGACGGTCGCCGGTTTCTCGGTTTCGGCGACGAAATCGACGATTGAGACGGTTGGTGTCGGGACGCGAAGTGAGAAGCCGTCCAGCTTGCCCTTGAGCTCCGGGATGACGAGTGCCATCGCCTTGGCCGCACCGGTCGTCGTCGGGATGATGTTGGTGCCGGCAGAGCGGGCGCGGCGCAGATCCTTGTGCGGGCCATCGAGCACGACCTGATCGTTGGTGTAGGAGTGGACCGTAGTCATGAAGCCACGCTTGATGCCGAAGTCATCGAGCAGCACCTTCGCCGCCGGCGCCAGGCAGTTGGTGGTGCAAGAGGCATTCGAAATAATGTTGTGCTTCTCGGCGTCGTACTTCTCTTCATTGACCCCAAGGACGATGGTGATGTCTTCGCCCTTGGCCGGAGCCGAGATGATCACCTTCTTCGCCCCGCCACCATCGATGTGACCCCGCGCCTTCTCGGCATCGGTGAAGCGGCCGGTGGACTCGACCACCAGATCGACGCCTTCGCCACTCCAGGGAATCTGGGCCGGGTCCCTTTCCTCAAAAACCTTGATCTTCTTGCCGTCGATCGTGATGCCATCGGCCGAAGCGGAAATCTGGGCATCGAAGCGGCCGTAGGTGGAGTCGTACTTGAGCATGTGCGCGAGCGACTCGTTGTCGGTCAGATCGTTGACCGCCACAATCTCGAACAGATCGCTGAATCCGCCATCCTGAACGGCCTTCATCACCTGGCGGCCGATGCGACCAAACCCGTTGATACCTACCCGAATTGCCATGAGCGATTCCTTCCTGATATGTCCCCGATCGGACCAGCCAGTCCGATCCCTAACGGCAAATGAACTGTCTCGCCCGATTACACATTACTTTGGGCTCGCCGGGCAATATCGAGCAAAGCTTCGGTCAACTTCTGTGGATCGTGGCGCAACGGATTCGTGTCGCTGACCAAATCACGCGCAACGATCTCGATGGACGAACTGAGATCGCCGAGGTTCTCATCGGTGACCGCCTCAATGTTCCACTCCGGCTTGATCGCCTCGGTGGGGGCGCGGTTGCTATTGATCAGGGCATGACTAAGGACGCCCGGACCGAGCTCCTTCATCACAGCCTCGATGTGGTCTTTCGCGCCGAAGTGATCGGTCTCGCCGGGCTGAGTCGCGACATTGCAGACATAGACGACCGGGCACTTCGACCAGCGAATCGCCTCGATGACCCCGTCGACGCAGAGGTTAGGCAGCACGCTTGTGTAGAGGCTGCCGGGACCGAGCACGATCAAATCGGAGTGCAGGATCGCGCCAAGTGCCGGTTCATAGGCGGTTGGCTTGCTTGGCTCGAGGAAGACCTTGTGGATCGCCGGCTTATTCCGCGAGATGGTCGATTCGCCGCGGACAATCGTTCCATCGACCAGTTCGGCGCAGAGGGTGATGTTGTCCAGGGTTGAAGGAAGCACCCGGCCACGGACCGCAAGCACCCGGCCGCTTTCGATGACCGCCTGCTCGAAACTGCCCGTGACCTGGGTCAGCGCCGTGATGAAGAGATTGCCGAACGAGTGACCACTGAGCTCGCTGCCTTCCTTGTCGAACCGGTAGGCAAAAAGCTTGCCCACTGTCGACTCGGCATCGGAGAGCGCAACCAGACAGGCGCGGATATCGCCCGGCGCCGGAATATCGAACTCCTTGCGGATCCGGCCAGTTGAGCCGCCATCATCGGCAACGGTCACGATCGCGGTGATGCCAGCGGTCAGATTGCGGAGACCACGGAGCAGTGTCGAGAGGCCAGTGCCGCCACCGATCGCGACGATATTCATATCGGGTCGGGTGGGACCGAAGCGATGTTGGGCAACAAGCTGCCCGATGCCGATATCGCGCTGTCCCGCCTCCATCAGTGGATCGAGGAGCGAGCGGGTCAGGCTGCGGATGGCGAAGAAGAGGACGGGAATGCCGATCGCCAGGATGATCAGTTCACGCCAGGGGTGATCGACCCACTGCAGCGTTATTGCGCGCACAAATCCGGAGAGCTGATCAGGAAAGTCGTATTCGCGGTAGATCCAGGCGAGGCCCATCGCCAATGCCAATCCAACGAGGCACACGCTGAGAATAAGCAGCGCAATCCATCGTTTGATCAACATGCCCGGCCTGAGCCAGACTCGCCAGCCGTGCAGAACGCGTTCCTTTGCTGAAGGCAGTCGTCGGAGAGGCACCCGATTTCCGGGCAACTGAAGTATAACGAAAAGGCCTACCCGGGAACCTCTCGCATGCCGCTCAGGCCAGGATTTTCGAATCGCATGAATCTGGTGGTTGCCATTGGAATTGGTCTCGCGGTCATCGCCGGCGGACGGTCTTCGCAGGCTGTGGAACCCCTGATTCGCCCGCTCCCGACAACCGGGGGCTTCGATTACCAACTTGGCGGCGCCTACGAACCCTTTGTCGGCATCGAGATAGTCGCGCGGGATGCGACCGAGCCCTCTGATCCACGGCATTACTCAATCTGCTATGTCAATGGATTCCAAACGCAGCCGGGTGAAGGCACGGACTGGCTGAAGGAGCATCCCGATACAGTCCTCATGGACGGCGATGAAAACCCGGTGACCGATCCCAACTGGCCAGACGAATACGTGCTCGATCCCGGTTCATCTGCGCAGCGGGCGGAGATCCTGACCATGATCGGACCGATTATTGACGGGTGCGCGGCCGATGGATTCGAGGCAGTGGAGATCGATAACCTCGACACCTGGACCCGCTTCGATCAGATTGCTGAAGCAGACGCGCTCGCGTTGGCAACGATGTACATCGAACGTGCGCACACGGCAGGGTTGGCGATTGGGCAGAAAAATGCGGCCGAGATTGCCGGCCGAGGGGCGCGGGAGCTTGGGTTCGATTTCGCGGTCGCTGAATCGTGTTTCGTCTGGAACGAGTGTGATCTGTATACCGACGCCTATGGTGATCGGGTACTGGCCATCGAATACATCGACGAAATCGACGGTTCGGTCGACGACCTTTGCGCGTCTGCCGACCGGGCGGCGAGAACCATCATCCGCGATCACAACCTGACCACCCCGGACAACCCGGATTATTACTTCGCCGCCTGCCCTGATCCGGGAGAACCCCCGATATAGCAGCGCGATCGGCTGGAACAAACCGCGCGACATTCGTTGGTGGTGCTCGCGCGGGCCACCAGGACGTAGCGTCGGTCGCCACTGACCGACCGGTCTTGCCGACCGACCTGTTGGCAGGTGGGGCGACGTGGTCTTCGCCATCCCCTATGGCCTTTGTGGGGACCAGACTCACACGGGGTGGGGACACTGCGTTTTGGATCGTGGAGCACGAAATTGGTTTGGTCGAAGAGAGGTGCCGCGTTGCGATGCGGCGCTACATAACATTCGACATGCGACCTTGAACCTGCGACCCCCTTCTATGGTATAAATCCCCCAACGGAACCTGAGTCTCGGTCACGTGGGTCCACACAGCCCGCGTTTTTTATTGTCCGACGACCCACGACGGCGCCCTCAATGCCGCTCCCGGTTCCATCAGTTTTCGCAACGGATGCTGCGGCCCTGGTTCACCACCAGTCAGCCGATTCAAGGAGGTTCGCCCGGTGAAAAGCGACCTGTACACGGCTATTGCCCAATTGGCAGCCGAACGGGGCATTCCCCGTGAAGCCGTGCTCTCGTCAGTGGAGCAGGCTCTCAAAACTGTCTACAAGAAAATGGAGAACACCGAAGAAGAGGTCGAGGTCGTTCTCGATTCCACCACCGGTCAGATCCAGGTTTTCCTGATCAAGAACGTCGTCGCCGAAGTCGAAGATCCGCTGATCGATGTCACCGTCGAGGAGGCCCAGGCACTGCAGCCGGGTGCCCAGCTCGGCGATGTGCTTCGCCTCGAGCGAACTCCGGATAACTTCGGCCGAATCGCTGCCCAGACCGCCAAACAGGTGGTGCTGCAGCGCATTCGCGAGTACGAGCGCGATACGGTCTACGACGAGTTCTCGGGTCGTCAGGGCGAAGTCATCAATGGCACGGTCCAGCGGGCCGATGCCCGTGCCGTCATCGTGGAACTGGGCAAGGCCGAGGCGGTCATGCCGGCCCGCGAGCAGGTTCCGACCGAGCGCTATCGGGCCGGGCAGCGCCTCAAGGTGCTGCTGCTCGAGGTCAACAAGGATCCCAAGGGTCCGCAGCTCATCGTTTCCCGCTCGCACCCGAACCTGATCCGGCGCCTTTTCGAGATCGAAGTGCCGGAAATCTACAGTGGCGCGGTCGAGATCATGGCAATCGCCCGCGAGCCAGGTTTGCGCTCGAAGGTCGCCGTCGCGGCCCGGCAGGAGAAAGTCGATCCCGTCGGCTCCTGCGTTGGTGTCCGTGGCGTGCGCATCCAGAACATCGTCAACGAGCTGTATGGCGAGAAGATCGATGTCATCGAGTGGTCACCGGATATGGCGACGTTTATCGCCAATGCCCTCAGCCCGGCCAAGCCGACCAATGTCACGTTGAGCGAGGCCGAGAACATCGCCACGGTCATCGTGCCGTCCGACCAGATGTCGCTGGCCATCGGCAAGGAAGGGCAGAATGCCCGCCTCGCCTACAAGCTGACCAACTGGCGGATCGATATCAAGGATCCGGAATCGCTGAAGGATGGCGAACTGGATCTGCTCCGCCAGGCGCAGTCCGATTATCAGCCTGAGACGTCCTCGATGGCCTGGCAGGGTCGACAGCCTCGCCTGGTTCGTGGTGATGCGATGGTCGCCGTTCGCGATCAGGAATACGGACCACTGCCGAACGATCTGATCGGCATGAGCGTAGATGTCGATATCAATGGCGACGCAATCGAAGTCTTTTACAACCGCGCCTTGCGAGCACGATTCAATGTCGAATCGGGCGATCCATTGCCGCTGGACGAATAGAACGGATTTGACAGGATTTGGCAGAGAACGTGCCACAACCAGCCGCCAATCGGCGCAAGGGTCCGCGGCCAAAGCATGTGCCGATGCGAACATGCGTCGTCTGCCGCGAGCACGCCACCAAGCGTGGATTGCTGCGGATAGTGCGGCAGCCCGACCAGACCGTCGTCATCGACCCGACGGGTCGGCTCAATGGGCGGGGCACGTATCTCTGCGACAAGCCGGATTGCCTGAAGAAGGCGGCCGACACCGAAATCCTGTCCAAAGCCCTGAACGCGCCGCTCCCGGCCGAAATTCGGGAGTCATTGCGCAACCTTAGTCTCGCCTCTGCAGCAGACGCGCCGAGCGAGAACGATAACCAAAGAGAGGTGAGATAAGTGTCAGATTTTGGTTCATCAGATTTTGACGGCGGTCGACGCCGTGGCAAAAAGGGACGCGGTCGCTCTGGCGGCGCGCGCACCGTTACCCTCCGCCGCTCCGCACCAATCGTGCGCGAGCCGATAACCCTGCCTCCGGTCATTACGGTGGCCGATCTTGCGACCAAGACCCAGACCACTCCGATCGAGATCATCAAGGAATTGATGAAGATCGGAATCATGGCCAATATCAATCAGCAGATCGATTACGACTCGGCCGACAAGGTCGCGGTCGCGCTTGGGTGGGAAACCAGCGAAGACATCCCCGAGATTGTCCAGAAGGCCAATGCCGACTTCGAGAGCCGTCTGCTCGAGGCCATGAACGATCCCAACGCCCAGAATCGCCCGCCTGTCGTGACGATCATGGGACACGTCGACCACGGTAAGACCAAGCTGCTCGATGCCATCCGCGAGACCCGCGTGGCCGAAGGTGAAGCCGGTGGAATCACCCAGCACATTGGCGCCTACCAGATCGATACCCAGGGCCGGAAGATCACCTTCCTCGACACCCCTGGCCACGAGGCTTTTACCGCCATGCGTGCCCGCGGCGCCCAGGTGACCGATATCGCGATCCTCGTCGTGGCTGCCGATGACGGTGTCATGCCGACGACGCGCGAGGCCGTAGCCCACATCAAGTCCGCCAATGTGCCGATGATTGTGGCGATCAACAAGATCGATCTCCCGGCGGCCAATCCGGATCGTGTCAAGCAGCAGCTTGCCGAACTGGAAGTGGTTCCGGAAGAGTGGGGCGGCGATGTCCCATTCGTGCAGGTCTCTGCCCGCGAGAAACTGGGTATTGATGATCTGCTCGAAGTCATCCTCCTCGTTGCCGATGTCCATGAACTGAAGGCAAATCCGAATCGGCCGGCCAGCGGCACCGTCATCGAGGCCAAGGTCGATCGCAATCGCGGCCCGGTCGCCACGATCCTGATCCAGAGCGGCACGCTGAACATGCGCGATGTCCTGGTCGCCGGGGCAACCTGGGGCCGGGTCAAGGCCATGCTGGACGACAACGGTCGCCGCGTGCGCAAGGCCGGTCCGTCGTTCCCGGTCGAGGTGCTCGGTTTGCTCGAGGTCCCTGGCGCCGGCGATCAGGTCCAGGTCTTCGAAGATGAGCACGAGGCCCGCGCCCTCGTCGAGAGTCGCGTCCAGCAACGCCGCGTCGAGCAGCTGACGCAGGACCGGCAGATGAAGATGACCGATATCGCCTCGCAGATCAAGAGCGGCACGACGGCCGAGTTCCGGGTCATCCTCAAGGCGGACGTGCAGGGTTCACTTGGAGCGATCCAGGCCGCACTGCTCAAGCTGAACGACGAGACAGATGCCGGTGTTCGCCTCTCGCTGACCTATGCGGGCACGGGCGCGATCACCGAATCGGACGTTTCGCTGGCCGATGCAACCAAGTCGATCATCATCGGCTTCAATGTCCGCCCGGATGTCGCCGCCAAGCGCGCGGCCGATGCATCCCAGATCGAAGTGCGCTTCTACAACATCATCTACAACCTGATCGACGAAGTGAAGCAGGCCATGACAGGTCTTCTCGCCCCGATCTTCCAGGATGTGACCGATGGTTATGCCGAGGTCCGCGAGACGTTCAAACTGCCGAGCGGAGATATGGTCGCGGGTATGTATGTGCTCGACGGCAAGAT
>JAPXRQ010000086.1:0-11721 GCA_033813515.1 Thermomicrobiales bacterium | reverse complement strand
GGGGTATCGGTCGGTGTGCTTGTGTAGGTGCTGGTCGGGGCGACCGGAGTGTCGGTCGGTGTGCTGGTATAGGTGCTGGTCGGGGCGACCGGGGTATCGGTCGGAGTGCTGGTATAGGTGCTGGTCGGGGCGACCGGGGTGTCGGTCGGAGTGCTTGTATAGGTGCTGGTCGGGGCGACCGGGGTATCGGTCGGAGTGCTGGTAAATGTGCTGGTTGGTGGCACCGGTGTGAATGTCTCGGTCGGCGGCACTGGCGTGAAGGTGGACGTCGGTGGGGCCTGTGTGGGGGTCGGGGTCAGCGGCGTGCTTCTCTCGGCCTGTGCGAAAAACGGCGGGAATGTCTTTCCGGTCTCGGTGACAGAGACACCGTTTTCGTAAACGTTATGCGTGTGATCGGTAATGTTGGCATTGACCTCGACGATCAGCACATTGTTCGCTGCCAGGTTCGACCAGGCAACCGAAAAGCCAGTCAACGTGCAATCAGGATCTGCCGTCACGGTGACGTCGGTAAAGACGTCCGGATTCCCGTTCAGGTCCAGGGTGACTGTGTACACCGCAAGCGACGAGCAATCGAACTCCTGATAGCCCACCAATGTGTCTTCAATCTGGATGCTCGCTCGAGGACCGGGCGACGAGATGACACGCCAGGGAATGAATTCGTCTGGCTGTCCCTCATTGACGATGAACCCGGACTTGGATGGATCGTTCGATACCTGGCCAAGTGACTGACGCCCGTGATCGCGGCTACCGCCGGAGGCTGAGGCAAGGCCCGGCGCGATTGCCAGCAACAGGAAGGCAAAGGCGAATAGTGCCCGCGTTCCGCGTCGCAAATGCTCATTCAACACGTAGCGTTCTCCCCCGAGAGTGTTCGACGTGGCATGGGCACTTCGCAGGCTCGCCACGAACGGCAAGGCACGGCGCACCACAATGCATCCATTTGACAGTCTAGAGCGCGGCATATCTCTCGCAAAGCATTTTGACGGGACGAACGTAACGGGTGGTCCTGAACCGATGGGGGATGCGGCTCAGTGACTGTGCTCGATCAGGCCATCGTAGACCGCGTTTCGGAGATCTGGCGCGTGCTCAAGGTAGTGTTCGTGGATCGGCTGCAGATGGGCAGCCTCGCCCTCGGCCGTGAGCATCGGTGCAAGCTTCTGCCCAGTGGCACGAAGATTGGCGACCGTTTCCTCCCACGTCCAGGATGCTCGCTCAGCAGCGGCTCGGGCATTGATCTCATCGACGTCATCGCCAATGCTCGGCAGTTCGGAGAGACGACCGGCGGCCAGATCGAGGCGAAGTATGCGGAACTCGTCCCAGAATTGAAGATGCCCCAGCAAGTCCTTGGCGCTCCATTCCTCGGTGATTCCGGGTAATAAGTGTTGATCCGACGGCAGGGCCTCCGCCATTGCAATCATCCCTTCCTGGATCGCCAGATACCGTTGTCCGCTCGTCTGCAGCGCTTCGCTCCATCGCTCGAGTTCAACGGTGTGGTCCGGATAGTGGTCCCAGGTCTCACAGGCAATCTCGGAAGCCAGACTCGACGGAATCGAGGCTTCCAGCCGCGAGAGTGCAACCTCGATCTGGTCGTGGGTCATAAAGAGCTTGCGCAAGATCATCAGATTCGGTTCGAATCGAGATTGCGCACCCGCCTCTTGATTCTGGGCGTCATAGTCAGCGGTGGCGGCGGGATCGGGATTCGTCAGCCCAAGTCGTGACCGCTGGATGTACTCCGGCACACGTGACTCCCAATATGAGATGTGCGCCACCAGTTCACCGACAGACCACCATCCGCACACTCCCGGACTGTCCCAGGCATCAATCGCGATGCGGTCCAGCGCGGCCACGAAGTGTTTCCAGGTGGTATCGACCTTGCCTATCAGGTCTGAGCGGCTGAGGGAATTGGAATCAGACATGTGTGCGCACCTTTCCAGTCAATCATTGCTTCTGTAACCAATGATAACGGGTGAACTGGTGTCAGGTCGCGCATCTGATACCGGGATAGGAAAAGGGACCGCCATTTGGCGGTCCCCAGTGTTCGAAGATCGTTTGCAGATCGGTCGATCAGGATGCCTTGACGGCGGCAACCAGACCAGTCAACGAATCCTTGGCATCACCGAAGAGCATCGTCGTCTGCGGCTCGTGGAACAGCTTGTTCTCGATACCGGCATAGCCCGACTTCATCGACCGCTTGAGCACCACAACGTTCTGCGACTTGTCGACATCCAGGATCGGCATGCCGTAGATCGGGCTGCTCGGATCGTCGCGCGCGGCCGGGTTGGTCACGTCGTTGGCGCCGATCACGAGCGAGACGTCTGTCGTGCTGAACTCGTCGTTGATCTGTTCCATCTCGTAGAGATCGTCATACGGAACATTGGCTTCAGCCAGGAGCACATTCATGTGGCCGGGCATTCGGCCAGCGACCGGGTGAATGGCGTACTTGACATCCACACCGCGTTCCTGCAGCACATCGCCGAGCTCGCGACATGCGTGCTGGGCCTGGGCCACTGCCAGACCATAGCCTGGGACGATGACCACCTTCTGCGCATAGGCGAGCTGCACAGCGACATCGTCGACTGTCGTTTCGCGGACTGGAAGCTGCTCTCCCGATCCGGCAGACGACCCGCCATCCGTGGTTGCAGCCGCGCCCCACGAGCCGAAGAGCACATTCAGGACCGAGCGATTCATCGCCTTGGCCATCAGGTAGGTCAGGTACGAACCGGACGCACCGACCAGGGCTCCGGCGATCACCATTGCCTGGTTGGACAGCGCCAAACCACTGACTGCCGCGGCGAGACCGGTCATCGAGTTGAGGACCGCGATCACGACTGGCATATCGGCGCCACCGATCGGGAGCACCAGTGACAGACCAAGGGCAAGGGCAAGTGCGAAGACGATCCACAGAATCAGGTTCGCAAGGGCGCCCTGATCCATGATGATCGCCAGCACCGTCAGCACCAGGATGCCGCCCGCCGCGCCAAGGTTGTACATCTGCTGATTGGCAATCCGGATCGGCTTGCCAGGCAGAATTTCCTGCAGCTTGAGGAAGGCGACCACCGAGCCGGTGAACGAGATCGATCCGATGATCAGACCGATCAGGATCGCCGTCTTCTCACCGCCGCCAAGATGTCCCCCGTGGGAGAACTCGCCGATGGAGACGAGCGCGGCTGCTCCACCGCCCATGCCGTTGTAGATGGCGGTCATCTGTGGCATGGCGGTCATCTTGATGACTCGCGCCGCATATCCGGCCGCCACACCACCAAGCAGGACGCCTACGATGATCAGGATGTAGTTGCTGCTGTGCCAGCCCGGGCTGAGGAAGGTCGCCAGGACAGCGATCGTCATACCAAGCGCGGCCAGCTGGTTTCCACGGCGGGCTGTCTTCGGCGAGCTCAGGAACTTGAGGCCGAAGATGAAGCAGACCGCGGAGATCAAATAGGCGATATCGATAATCGCCTGTCGTCCGTCGTCGATCATTTCTTCTCAGTCCCCTGGGTTGGCTTGCGCTTGAACATTTCCAGCATGCGGTCGGTCACCACGAAAGCTCCGACAACATTGGCGGCACCAAGCACAACGGCGATAAAGCCGATGAGCTGAAGCCACCAGGTGTCTGCCCGGCCCAGAACCACCATGGCGCCGATGACGACGATACCGTGGATTGCGTTCGTGCCAGACATGAGCGGCGTGTGCAAGGTTGCTGGCACCCGGCCGATCAGCTCGATGCCGAGAAAGATCGCCAGCATGAAGACGTAGATGCCTAAAAGGACGTCGTGATCCATGTGCTAACTCATTCCCATCCGTTGCCGTGTGCCCTGATGCACCACTTCACCACCCGTTGTGATGATGGTCCCGGCCAGGATGTCGTCCTCCATGTTCAGCGTCAGAACGCCTTGCTTGTCGAGGATGACACCGAGCAGGTTTTGCAGGTTCTTGGAATACATCTGGCTGGCGTGGACCGGCATCGTGCTCGGAACATTGAGCGTGCCGATGATCGTGACGCCATTGTGATTGATCGTCTTACCGGGTTCGGTCAGTTCGCAGTTGCCACCGGTTTCCGCGGCAAGGTCCACGATGACCGACCCGATCGCCATCTGCTCGACGGTCTCGGCCGAGATAAGGCGAGGGGCTGCGCGCCCCGGAACAGCGGCCGTGGTGATGATGATGTCGGACTTGACCGACCGCTTGGCCAGTTCGGCCTGCTGTGCGGCAAGTTCCTCGGCGGTCGCTTCACGGGCGTACCCGGCCGCGGTCTGTGTGTCAGACGAGCCGGTGTTGATCTCAACGAACCGTGCACCGAGCGACTGGACCTGCTCCTTGACGGCCGGCCGGGTGTCGTATGCCTCGACCACGGCGCCAAGACGGCGAGCAGTGGCGATGGCCTGCAAACCAGCCACACCTGCGCCGATCACCAGGACCTTGGCAGGCGGGATATTGCCGGCTGCTGTGCTCAGCAGTGGCATGAACTTCGGCAGGTTGTCGGCGGCCATCAGGACAGCCTTGTATCCCGCAATGGTCGCCATCGACGAGAGCGCATCCATGTACTGGGCGCGGGATGTTCGGGGAATTGCGTCCATGCTGAACGCGATCACACCCTTGTCGGCCAGCGCCTTGGCAAGATCGAGATTGACCATCGGCTGCAGGAATGCGACCAGCGCCTGGCCACGCTTGAGCAGCGCGAGTTCTTCTTCGCTTGGCTTCTGCACCTTGAGGATGAGGTCGGCGCCCTCGAAAACGGCTGCGTGTCCACGAACAATCGTGGCGCCGACGTTGGTGTAGTCCTCATCCGAGAAGAAGGAGGTTTTTCCAGCTCCCGCTTCGATCAGCACGGTATGGCCATCGGCAACCAATTTCTTGACTGTCTCTGGAACGAGGGCGATGCGCTTCTCGATCGAATCAGTCTCTTTCGGCACGCCGATAATGGCGCGAGCACCGGTTGGCTGCGCGGCCACTGGCCTGGCGGCTTCAACGGGCGCCTCGACGTCCTCGATGATGTCCTCAGTCGATTCGACTGCCTCGGCCACCTCATCTGCCTGTGCCTCGATCTCCGGCTGGTCCGGAGTCTGATCGGCAGCGGATACTGCTTCCTCCGCCGCATCCTCTGTCGGCGGTGTACTACTCATCGTTCTCCACTCTTCCTCGGGGCACTTGTGCCGTCAGACGTGCTTATCCACGCAGCACCTCGCATTTCTCAGAAATCTGAGGCAATGCAGGCAACGCGCAGACCTGGCGACTCCGCCAGGGAATGATCCGTGCGCAATGGTAAACGAAATCTGAAGTTCTCCGCAGGTTTGCGCGCATACTGGACTGCGTGAATTGGAGCCGCAGATGACGGTCGGGTCAGAATGAAGATGGCAAGCTCAGCTGATGTCCGGGATACGTCTCCGGGAGTCATAACTGTCGTCGCACGGCGGCGCTTTTTTGATGGGATCGTCAAATCCTGCCGGCAGAGTCTGCCAGGTGATCTGCGGAAGTTCACCCACAGTGGCTCGTTCAATCTGATGAAGCTCTGGTATGGCTACCAGCGAGTTCATTTCGAAGTCGTTTTGGATCAGCAGATCAATCGCATTGAGGTTGGTTTGCATTTTGAGGACGGTCCAGCCAGCACCATCGCCTATCTGGAACTACTCGACAAGCGCATTCTGGAGTTGAAGGAGATCTTTGGCCATCAGATGGAACTGGAGCGTTGGACGCAAAGTTGGGGCCGCATCTATGAATTACATCCGCTCACGGACTTGACACCGGACGTGATCCAGACCGTTGCCGCTCGCCTTGATCTGTACATCCGGACGCTTTGGCCAATCGTCGAGAATGCCGGCATCGTGCACCTCCGCGAAACCTGATCCCCGCCACTGCCCGGAACCTGCGAGAATGCCGAAGGATTTCGGATGCATTCACCAGACAAGGGGACGGGACTGAGCATGTACACCGGTATTGATCGACGAATGGGCCGTTTCTTTGCCGCCGATGGCAAGTCGCTCTGTCTGGCATTCGACCACGGCATCGTCGGAATGAACACCGATGGCATGGCAACACCGGAGAAGACGCTCCGCGAGTGTATTGCTGCCGGAGCCGATGCGATTTTGACCACTGTTGGCCAGGCCCTCGCATTCGGCAAGATTCTCAATCCGGTCGGGCTCGCCCTGAATATGGACGACTACTACGGCGATCCGCAGCACATCGTCGATCAGGCCCTGGCCGTGGGAGCGGATTTTGGCAAGGTGATCATGTACACCGGACCGGAAGGCAACCCCGAAACGATCCACAAGGCGCACATGCTTTCTGCAATCTGCCGCGAGCGCAGCGTGCCGCTGATGATTGAGCCGATCCCGGGCAGTTTCGAAAACAAGGCGCAGCACACGCCGGTCAATATCGGCGTTGCCGGTCGCATGGCCGCCGAATTGGGCGCCGACATCGTCAAACTCCAGTACAGCGGAGATGTCGAGTCCTTTAAGGAGATCATGGCGCCGATTTACAAGCCGGTGATTGTGCTTGGTGGTCCAAACCGCGGTGACATCAGGGCCGTTCTGACCGATGTCCACGGCGCGATGGCCTGCGGGGCGGTCGGTATCGCCATGGGGCGCAATATCTGGGCGCACCCGACACCGGCCAAAGTGATTGCCGCAATGAACGTCATCATTCACGGCAATGGCACGGTGGACGAGGCGCTGAAGGAACTGAACTAGTTCCCGGCGACGCCATTTCCCGCTCTGAAATACGATCAAATATTCTGGTAGACTCTGGAGTCCGCCCGGATCCGGGTTGGTGCGGCGGACGGAGCCACCTTGCAATCTGAGTTTTCGATCCAAGGGTCGTACCCCTACAACCGAACCAGCGCCACGCGGTGGTTGTTCTCGCATATCATGCGACATCGCACCATCGCGGTTT
Organism: Thermomicrobiales bacterium; assembly: GCA_033813515.1. Classification (GTDB taxonomy): domain Bacteria; phylum Chloroflexota; class Chloroflexia; order Thermomicrobiales; family UBA6265; genus DASQCG01. The sequence continues at coordinate 4,839 of JAPXRQ010000086.1, read as the reverse complement.
TGGCCGTTCTCGGCATCCTGTTCCAGAATGGCCTGAACAGTCTTGTGCAGCGCCTGATTGGCGTGGCATTTGATGACCTGCTTGAGACCCCACCTGATCGTGACAGTTTGCTCTCGATCACGCTGATCATCCTCGTCGTTGTCATCTTCCGCAGCCTGCTTGATCTTGGCGGTTCTCTGCTGTTTGGAATGACCGGCGAACTGGTTGAGCGCGATATCCGGGAAGAGCTTTATCTCGATCTTCTCGGCAAAAGCCAGACGTTTCACAACCGACAGCGGGTTGGCGACTTGATGGCGCGGGCCAACAACGACGTCCGTCAGATCAACATGATGATCGTTCCCGGCATCTCGCTGATCGTCGATTCGTTTGCTGCGCTCATCGTTCCGATCGTCTTTATCGCCTTCCTCAAGTGGCAACTTCTGCTTTCCCCACTTCTGTTCGTCGTGGTCTTCATCTACACGCTGCGGCTGTATATGCGGAAAGTCGAGCCAGTTGCCGGGGCCCAGCGCATGCTGTTCGGTCAAATGAATTCAACGCTGACCGAAACAGTGACGGGTATTGAGGTGGTGAAGTCCACCGCGCAGGAGGCCCAGGAAGAAGGCAAGTTTGTCAATGCGGCAAAGCAATATCGCGACATGGCGGTAAAGCAGGGCCGAATCGACGCCGGGTACCTGCCAATTCTCTTCGTCGGACTGGCGATGGCCCTTGCCGGCGCGCATGGACTGTATCTGATTGACAAGGGCCAGTTGAGCGTCGGCGAACTCGTGACCTACCTTGGGCTCATGTCGCTGCTCCGATTTCCCACCTTCATCTCGCTCTTTACGTTCTCGCTCGTGCAGTTGGGACGGGCGAGTGCGGCGCGCGTGTTGGGTTTGATCAATGAATCCACCGATCTGGATCAGAACTCTTCGGGACGCGACGAACCGATCAAAGGCCGCATCGAATTCGCCGACGTTTCATTTTCGTACGGTGGCGATCCGGTTCTTGATCACGTTTCGTTCACTGCCGAGCCTGGCGAGACGGTCGCGATCGTCGGTGAGACCGGTTCTGGCAAGAGCAGCCTGACCAAATTGATCAACCGCATTTATGACGTCGACTCCGGGACGGTCCGCGTCGATGGCGTGGACGTCCGCGAATGGGATCTCGATTCGCTTCGATCCCAGATTTCGACGATCGAGCAGGACATCGTCCTATTCTCGCGTCCGATCGGCGAGAACATCGCCTTCAGCCTTGGCCAGGATGCCACCATCGAACAGATCCGCAAGGCCGCTGCTGACGCCCAGGCGGACGGATTCATTTCCGAGATGCCCGAGCAGTACGAGACCGTGATCGGGGAACGGGGTGTGACACTGTCCGGTGGTCAGCGACAGCGGGTTGCCATCGCCCGTGCCCTGCTCACAGATCCGCGCATTCTGATTCTTGACGACTCAACCAGCGCTATCGACTCCGCGACCGAAGATCAGATTCAGCGGGCGATCAGCGCGATCAGCAAGGACCGAACAACGATCCTGATTACGCACCGGCTCAGCCAGATTCGCTGGGCAGATAAGGTCCTGGTCCTGCGGCGTGGGAAAGTGGTCGATTACGGAACGCACGACGAGTTGCTGCACCGCTCAGCGCTCTATCAGCGCATCTTTTCCCGATACGATCAAAGTGACACGGTTGCGACTGTCGAGACTCGTGCCGAGGGGGATTCCTGATGGCATTCATTATGGAAGGCCTCGATGCCGAGAGTTACGATCGCAAGTACACCGATCGTGAGCTCGTCAATCGCATCACAACGTACTTCGCTCCGGAAAAGCGCCGAATCCTCGCGGTAACTGGCATGGTGATTGCCAACTCGCTTTTCGATGCGGCACTGCCTCTGCTCGTTGCAACCGGACTCGACCGAATCATTGAAGCAAACAATGAAGTTCATGCCGAAATCTGGCTGCTGATTGCGTTGATTGCTCTGGTGGCGGTGTTGTCGTTCTCGGCGAACTTCGTGCGCGTCGCGACGTCGGCAAAGATCGTCGGCAATATTGTGCTCAAGTTGCGGCTGGACGCGATTCAGGCCGTGCTCAAGCGGGACATGTCCTTCTTCGATGAGCACTCCTCGGGCCGGATTGTCAGCCGGGTAACCTCGGACACGAACGATTTCTCCAATACGATCACGCTGGTCGTCAGTCTGTTCAGCCAATTGCTGATGCTGACGGTCGTGACGGCTGTGCTGTTCACGCGCAATGTGCAGCTGACGCTCATTGTCCTGGTGCTGGTGCCATTGATCGTTGCGGTCGCTCTCGCATTCCGGAAGGTTGCGCGCGATGTCACGGTCAAGGCGCAGCGGGCACAGGGCGAGGTCAATGGCATGATCCAGGAGACCATGCGCGGGATCTCGGTTGCCAAGAGCTATCGCCAGGAAGCGACCATCTTCCGCGAATTCGAGGATGTTTCCGATCGCACCTACCGCGTTCGCCTCAAGCAGAACCTCATTTTCAGCGGCATATTCCCCTTGCTTTTTGGGATCGCCGGCATTGGCACAACCGCCCTGGTCTGGATTGGCGGCAACAAGGTTGTCGATGGCGATATCTCGGCGGGCGACTGGTTCCTGTTTCTGCAGGCGGTCGGCCTTTTCTGGTTTCCGCTGACGTCGATCGCGTCATTTTGGAGTCAGTTTCAACAGGGACTCTCGGCGGCAGAGCGCGTATTTGCGTTACTCGATGCCGAGGCCGTCGTGCAACAAACTGCCGACGAGGCTGTCCCGCACCTTTCTGGCAAAATCGAATTTCGGGATGTCACCTTTGCCTACGATGGCGAACACCCTGTTCTGGAACACTTCAATTTGACCATTGCTCCGGGCGAGACGATTGCGCTGGTTGGACATACGGGCGCCGGCAAATCGACGCTTGGGCGCCTCATTTCGCGGTTCTACGAGTTCCAGGCCGGCGAGATATTGATCGATGGCCACGACATCCGCACATTCAACCTCCAGTCTTACCGACGGCAACTCGGGATCGTGCCGCAACTGCCGTTCCTCTTCTCGGGAACGGTGGCCGACAACATCCGCTACGCATTACCTGATGCCACTGACGACCAGGTCACCTTTGCTGCATCGCACATCGGCGAGGGCGATTGGGTTGATGCATTGCAGGACGGGCTCGCGACGGAGATCGGGGAAGAGGGCCGCGGGCTCTCCATGGGGCAACGGCAACTCGTCGCACTGGCCCGGGTGCTTATTCAGGATCCGTCGATCATCATCCTGGACGAAGCAACTGCCAGTGTTGATCCGTTGACGGAGGCCCAGATTCAGGAAGGCCTTGATACGGTGATGGCGGGCCGCACCTCAATCGTCATCGCGCACCGCCTGAGCACTATTCGCGAGGTCGATCGAATCATCGTGCTCGATCACGGAAAGATCGTGGAGCAGGGGAGTCACGTCGCCCTGATGCAGGCTGGTGGCCGGTACGCCGATCTCTACAACACGTTTTTCCGTCATCAGAATCCGGATTACAAACCGGGCGAAGGCTTCGTCGCGGTTAAGTCCGGTCCGGTCGAGGCGAACGGTATGGCTGGGGCGCCAACACCGGCCTGAGCGTTATCCGATCGTGTGAAAGCGGTGCGGTTTGGACGTTTCGCGGGTGATCGATTTCCGCGCCTCCAGATCGAGCTGGACACCTTTCATCCACCATCCCGCCTTGGCGCCGCCCGGACGAGCGTAGCCGGTAGGAGTGGCAGGACGGCCTCCATCATTTCGGCCGCAGTCAGTCCTGGTGCAGCTGGCGGAAGCACCTGCAGGATTGCCTCGCGCATGGCCTGATAGTTATCCGCATCGACTCGCATAATGTGCGATCCGGAAACCGACGCGATCGTTTCGGTCTTTGCCTTGTCGCTCATGTGATGTACTCCTTCGATGTCTCTGCTGAGCGTTGCCTCAGGTTGTCGTTCCGCGAAGGTTGGCATCGATATGCCGAAACTGCCTGTAGGAAGGCATGTGCACGCAGTAAGATTCTGGTCGTGTCGGATCAGGGGCGCCGCTGCCCGTTAACAACACCGACCCCGCCTCAGCACCCTGCACGAATCGGGAATGTGAGAACAGAGCGTCAGCGTTCTGTGTTGTCAAGAAAGCGGACACTGGCACTCTGAATGGATGATCTGAATCGCCCGTATCGCCGGGATCGGAGTTCATCCCTGGCGGCTGTTTTCAATGCCGCGCTGACGTCGTTTTCGGTCGCGCTCGGTGCGCTGATGCCGATCATTCGCGATGATCTGGGTATCAGTCTGACACTCGCCTCTTTCCATTTCACCTTGCTCGCGGCTCTGGGCATGGTCGCGTCCTCGTCCACTCCGGCGATTGGCGCGAGATTGGGCCGCAGACGGGCGGTGCTGATTTCGCTGGTGCTCGTGATCCTGATGCAGGTCGCCTTTGCGATGGCGCCCAGCGTGATCGTGACGCTTGCCGCGGCCATGGTGTACGGGCTGGTTGGCACAGTCGGGTTGATCCTGACTCAGGCCGAAATGATGGATCACCACCCGCGACATCGGGCCGCGGCAACCGCAGAGCTGACCCTGATCGTGAGCATATTCATGTTTCTGGCCACCATCGGCGCCGGTCCGCTCGTTGAGCTCTTCGATTCCTGGCGCTACGTCCTCTTGATCGCTCCGGTCGCGCTGCTGTGGTGCTTCCGGCTGATCCCAACCATCACCTGGAGTGATCAGAACCGGGGGAGCGTCCACCGATCAACCGGAACAATGACTCCGCTTGCCTGGCTGTTCTGCGTGTTGATCATCGCCCAGACAGGATTCGAATGGTGCTATGGCTATCTCGGGGCGGAGTACATGAACAAGGTTGGCGGACTCTCC